>JAGAHV010000273.1:0-31310 GCA_017626895.1 Clostridia bacterium
AATCATGCGAATCAAAAGGAGCATCCTCAAAGAAGAAGGCAAAAGCTGCTGAAGAGCCTATACGGAGGAAAGCAAAGAAGCAGCGCGGGCGTCCTAGAAAGGAGGTTACAGAACCGGAGCAAAAAGCTGATGCTTCGGGATCTTCAAGGTAAATGTGGACTGGTTGGCTTCCTCCTCCTTCCTTGTCAATGAATTCCGGCGACAAGGAAGGAGAAGAAAGTAAACAAAGAACCTACTATTGAAGATAAATGAAAACACCTTGAATAAGCACATCCCTGCAGCACTTTTCGCCGGAGGGCTAGGCGTCGTGCCTTGATGAAGTGAAAAATCCGGGAACAGTAACAATGGATGTGAATAACTTTAGTCATTGCTGTTGTGCGAAATAGCCTCTTCCCACCGGACGTTCACATGGCGTAATCAGAAAAATGATTACGCGTTTTTCTTACCCATTCCTTAGCATAAAGGCGGGATCTTTGTTTGACCCGTGTCAGGTGTTTTGATATAATGGACAGGCTTATCAAAGCAGATTTTACGTACTGGATAGAAGGGAAACGATGAAGATACTGGAATTATTGTGGAAGGGAATTGACGGCCTCGCAAGGGCGGTCATTGCAGTCCTTTCAAAGATCTCGCCGGCGCTGGGGGAGAAGTGCCTCGGCCTGTGGAATAATACGGAACTGATCAGCTACCTGTTCGTGGGCCTGGCCACCACGGTGGTCAATTATCTGGTTTACTGGTTTGCCACGCGGGTGCTGGGCATGACGGTCATGCCGGGAACCTGGACTGCGTGGATTCTGGCCGTGATTTTCGGATACTGGGCCAATAAAACGTTTGTTTTCAAGACCCATTGTGCGGATATGAGCGCGCTTATCAAGGAAGCCATGAGCTTTTTCTCCATGCGGCTTGTTTCGCTGGGGGCAGAAACGCTCCTGATGTATCTGACGGTGGAGATTCTCCATTTCAATGATCTGGCCATGAAGCTGATTATTAACCTGGTTGTGATCATTCTCAATTACGTCTTTTCCAAACTGTTTGTATTCAGAAAAAAGTGAGGCAGAAGTATGAAAAAAATCGCATGGATATTTGTGTTCGTCCTTCTTATCATCGGGTCTGCCATGGCGGACGGGATCCGTCTGAAAAACAGGGACCTTGACATCTCAAAGAATCGGAACAAAGCTGTTACCAATGTGCTGTTCCTGATGCAGGAGGAAGACCGTACACAGATGGTGGCGATTGCCTCACTGAATACGGCCAACGGGAAAGCGGTCATGGTCTCCGTTGATCCCCGCCTGATGGTGGAGATTCCGGAGATCGCCGGGGAGATCCCTCTTTCGGATGTCTACAGGCTGGGGGACCAGCGGTCCGGCGGGCTGCTGGTGGCACGTACGCTGAACCGGCTGCTGGACCTCAATATTTCGATGTATCTGTCCATGAAGATGTCCATGATTCCCGAAATTGTGGATGAAGTAGGCGGGGTATGGATTACGCCAACGGCCGAGGAAAATCAGGCACTGGGACTTGAAGCAGATACCTGGGCACTCAGCGGTGAGGAAGCGCTGGCCTATATGCGTCTGTCGCTTCCCGGGGATGAGGCCCGGAACCGGAGCTATGAGGTCATTATGCAGCTCCTGAGGCAGATAGCCGGTCAGGATCTCATGAGCATGATGGGCGCCGGACAGAAGCTCCTTTCCTCCATGGATACCAATGTAAAAATCATGTCGGCCGTGACCCTCGGTTCCAGCCTGAAAAGCGGCGAACATCATACAGACCTGTTCCTGCCGCAGGCAGAGGCGGTGCTGGAAGCAGATCCGCTTCGTGCAGATGCTGCGCAGATGCAGCAGAAACTGACAGAGGTTATCTATGAGTAATGAAATGAGAGCCCTGGCCGGTGCGGCCAGGCAGTCCAGTTTTCATCTGGCGGCAACCGGAAATGAGGAGAGAAACCGGCTGCTTTTGAGTATTGCGGATGCGCTTGAAAAAAGGAAAGCGGATATTTTTAAGGCAAACGGGGAGGACATCCGGGCGGCTGAATCAGAAGGGATTGCACAGCAGCTGATTCATCGGCTGAAATTTGATGAAAAGAAGCTGCATGATGTGACAGACGGACTTCGGGCACTGGCAAAAATGGATGATCCGATTCATCGGGTCATAAAGCGCACGGAACTGGCAGAGGGGCTGCAGATGTCCAGGGTGACCTGCCCCATTGGCGTCATCGGGGTGATCTTTGAATCGCGGCCGGATGCGCTGGTCCAGATTGCCGGTCTGTGCCTGAAAAGCGGAAACGCCGTTCTCCTGAAAGGGGGAATTGAGGCCATCCGGACCAATTCCGTTCTTTATGAGATTATCCGCGGGGAGACGGTTCAGACCGGCTTCCCGGCTGGTGACTGGATCGCCCTGCTGAAAAGCCGCGAGGAAGTGGCTGAGATGCTGAAAATGGATGACCTCATCGACCTGATCATTCCCAGAGGAAGCAACGCATTTGTCAGATATATCATGGATCATACCCGGATTCCGGTACTGGGGCACAGCAGCGGAATCTGTCATCTGTATCTGGACAGGTCCGCGGATCCGGAAATGGCAGCCCGGCTGGCAGTGGATGCAAAGACCCAGTATCCGGCGGCCTGTAATTCAGCAGAGACCCTGCTGGTTCATGCAGAGGCTGATGCAGCGCTTCTTCGGAGCTGCCGGGCGCTTCTGGATGCAGGGGTGCAGCTGAAGGCGGATGAGGCGGCACGGGAAAAGCTGGGTGCAGCAGGCATTCAGGCTGATCCCCTCTGCGAAGAGGACTACAGCACGGAATATGGCGATCTGGTGATCAACGTGCATCTTGTGGACGGTGTAGAGGCGGCCATAGAGCACATTAACCGGTATGGGTCACATCATACGGACTGCATCGTGACAGAGGACAGCGCCGCGGTTCGCCGCTTCTTTGCACTGGTGGATTCCGCGGGGGTTTATCATAACTGTTCGACCCGTTTCGCGGATGGATATCGGTACGGATTTGGCGCCGAAGTCGGAATCTCTACCGGAAAGATCCATGCCAGGGGACCCATGGGGCTTGAAGGCCTTTGCTCATACAAGTATCTGCTCGAGGGCAACGGAGACTGTGTGGCGGATTTCTCATCCGGCAGAAGGCAGTTTACGCACATTGACAGAATGGGGAAATAAGTCGATATGATTTGACTTTCACCCCGGAATCAATTACACTTTAGGTAAACCAGAGGCTCATCTAAATCACTGCAATTACCTTATCCTGGGCTTCTTTCATGCCATTCTGTCAAGATAAGAATTCGTTCATATAATTATTTCCTGCGCTCTAAGGGGGAGGAGAAAGAATGGCTAAAGCGGAAGATGTGGCAAAATTTATGATTGATATTCTGCGGATTAAAGCGGAGCATGGCCTTGATGATGGAATGACGAACCTTCGCCTTCAGAAACTCATGTATTTTGTTCAGGGATATTATCTTGCAGAGCATGACCATCCTCTTTTTGCTGAAGATATTGAGGCATGGAAGCTCGGACCAGTAGTGCCCGTTATTTACAGGAAATATAGCAGATTCAATAAAGATATTTTAGAAGATGAGGCGCCAACAGAATTCGCATTGACATCTGAAGAAAAAGAATTAATACTGGATGTGTTAAGCAAGTATGGAAAGTATTCAACCGGATATTTGGTTGAACTGACACATACCCCAGGAGCTCCATGGGCTCAGGTTTTTGATCCAGGTCAGAATAAGAAAATTGATACGGAATCTATCAAGAGGTATTTTAAAACACAGAAAAAAGTTTCAACGACTGAGGAAAAGATACTGCAATTTTCCCAAAAGAGTTACTTGCGAGGGAAAACAGGACATATTATTCTTCCAGAAGATTCTTATGAGGACTGGAAGGAATATGTTCGTGTATAAGCGATGGGAAATCTGGTGGGCATGGTTCGAGTATGAAAATCATGAGGGGTGTAAACGCAGACCGGTTTTGATCATTTCTCCCACAGAGGCGTATATTTTGAGTGCTATTATTTATGCTGAAATTGCAACGATCTCGTGAACAAGATATAATGCTGAGATTGAAAAAGCTTTAGGTGGACATGTCCCTCCTGCCCTCGTCCCGACAGCGGGTGGAGGTGCGGAGGGATTTCAACTATTAAGTGGCTCTGGGACAGAATAACGGAGCAGAACAGCCTGAAATATTCCTTTTCGGAGGCAGGAGCACCGGCCTGAGGGGACAGAACGAAGGGACGGCTCACGTTCCAGACAGTCTCCGGATTTCAAAGATATGTTCACGGTGGAGACAGATTTTCCGTGAGGGGGGACAGCGGAGCAGAGCGGATTCAAAATCGTCATCCGGACAGCACGGCAGACGTGAAGGGTGGCTCACAACTGAGAAACGTTTATCGAAGAGGGGAAAATGATGCCTACAATTTCGATGTTTTATGGTATCACAATCCGGATGTATAATAACGGAGAACACAATCCTCCTCATTTTCATGCCGATTATCAGGGAAATGAAGCAGTTTTTGATATGGAATGAAACATGACCGATGGCGAAATGCTAAAGCCAAAGATCAAGCTGATTGCGGCCTGGGCCGAAATCCATAAAGATGAGCTGCTGGCTAACTGGGAACTGGCCATAAATGAAGAACCTCTGTAGAAGATCGATTCCCCCAAATAAAGGGGGGAAAATAATGCCGAATCCAATATGGCTTGTGACAGAAGTGGAACCTCTTCAGGATTACAGGATGCTCTTAACGTTTGAAAATGGAGAAAAACGTTTGTATGATGCTGCCCCTTTGCTTGAAAAACCGGTCTGCGCTTCCTTAAAAGATATGTCTTTCTTTGCACAGGTCAAAGCAATGTATGGAACAGTGGTCTGGTCAGATGAGATAGATGTTGCGCCAGAGAATCTGTATGAGTGCAGTATCCCCTGTAATAACCATGATGATATTGGTAAGAATCTGGGAAATTATTATTTTAGCACGCAAGTTCGGCGCGTAACAGACAGCGTGGAATAGACACGCCAGGAAAAGACTTGCCAGCAGCCAGCATCGATGCCTCGGGGTGCAGCCGTAAGGCGAGATTTCAAGAAGAGGTATTCGAGAGCGAGCTGTAAGGCACACCGTCTATTTTCGTGGAAGGGGCGTTTGAAGCTGTTGAGCCTCGTTATCATGGTAAACAGGAGCCAATGTGCTTCAAATCACAGGAGGCAGTAAGAAGCAACCGATGAGAGCAGCGTCGACAATGAGTGACGAGAACGGTGTTCCAGGTGGCAAGGTTGCGGAGGTCCTATCGGGGTCTGGGGGTGTAGCGAGCGTGCACAGGAGGCTATGCGTACCTTGGAGCTCCTGTCCGTTCCGAACAGGGAAGCAGCAGGCAGGCAATAAAGCCGCAAGCTGTTGCGAATACAGGCAGGGAGTCGAGTGATCTCATAGCAGCGATGAAGCGAGTAACGATCGTGGAGCCAAGGGGGGCACGGAGAGTTGTCTATCAAAAGTGGAGACATTTGAAACACAAAGAGGTACAAACAAATGCAAATCCTTACTGAGATAGTAAGGGGACTATCGGAATGCAATTTAGTCGGAGAGATAAAGACTCATCGAGAAGCCGTATGCCCCAATAGGGCCTGTACGGATCTGTGAGGGGTGCGAGGGCGCAAGCCCTCCATCTACTTGACGAAATATCGTGAAGAGAGAAAGGGGCTAAAGGGAATTCTCACTCCCTGAAGGGGATGAGGGTCCGGATCTATGTTTAAACGGATGAAGATTTGGTTTATTTTCATGGCCTGCTGTTTTCTTTTTTCAACTGCCGGAATAGCGGAGGGAAAAGAACAGCTGCCCGAGAAAGTGGTATACCTGACATTTGATGACGGTCCCAAAAAGGCGACACCGGAACTTCTGGCTATTCTGGATGAACTGGAGGTTCCCGCCACGTTTTTTCTGCTGGGCCTGCAGGCACGGGCTTTTCCGGAGTATACCCGGATGATCTATGAGCGCGGCGATACCATTGCCTGCCATACCATGGATCATTCCTCCGGCGGAATCAAGGATGAACCGGCGCAGCTTGAGCTGGTGTTCCGGCGTTTCATCAAAGAAATGCATGAGATTCTTGGAGATGAATCGTATATGACGGATTTGTTTCGGTTTCCGGGAGGCAGCTCCAGCTATCCGTACCCGACGAAAAAGAAGGTAACAGATCTGGGATGGAGCTGGTTTGACTGGAATGCCATGACACGGGATACCTATGAGGATATGGATGCAAAAGCCGTATTCTCAAGTGTCCGGAAAACAACAAACGGTCGGGATGTGGTCATTTTGCTGGCACATGACGGCAAGAAAAATACCCGGCTGGCACTGCCTGAGATCGTGCAGTATTACCGGGATGGCGGGTATACGTTCCGCAGGCTTTCCACATCCATGGAAGAGCGCCGTATTCTTGCCCGGTGTCCGGCCCATATGCGGCTGCCGGATGCGGGGATAGAAGGGGAACAGCTGCTCCTTGAAAGCCTTAAGGCAAGAGAACAGAAACCCTGACAGGAGTGGCCTGTCGCACAGCGACAGGCCGGGAAATGACAACTGTGAAGGGAGAGGAGGTGAGCAGATGCGGTGCAGTTGCCGACGCTGTGGAACATATATGATTCAGGCGGAGGGGAGAAACTTTGGCTGTGTCTGCCCGGAATGTATGAATCGGTGCAGGGACTGTATGGGAACCAATACGGTGCTGTCACCGGATCAGCTGCATGCGGTACTCTCTGCGCGTATTCAGGGGGACAGCATGGCGGATGAACTGGAGGAATCCCAGGGGCCGCTTACCCCGGAGGATTTTATTGACTGATGACAGGCTGCTGTATATGAAGGAGGAGAGAATAGATGCTGGCGATTGCAAGTGATCATGCGGGACTTCCGCTGAAAAGAGAAATCGAGAAACACCTTGAGGAAAAAGGGATTGCCTTTAAGGATTACGGAACGGATTCGGCGGCAAGCTGTGATTATGCGGTATTTGCCCAGCGGGCCTGTAATGCCGTGATGAGCGGAGAATGTGAACGGGCAATTCTTTGCTGCGGCACCGGAGTCGGGATATCGATTGCGGCCAATAAAGTTCGGGGAATTCGCTGCGTCTGCTGTTCAGATCCGTATTCAGCAGCCATGGGACGCAGACACAATGATGCCAATGCGCTGGCACTGGGCGCCCGCGTTGTCGGAACAGAACTGGGACTCATGATTGTCGACAGCTTCCTCGGTGCATCGTTTGAGGGAGACCGGCATGCCCGGCGTGTCGGACAGATTATGGCAATTGAACGCGGCGAGTCTCTGGAAGGATGAGGTAAAGAATGGAACCGATATTTAATCAGTTTGGAAAATATGCCGTTCAGAAGGCAATCGATGCGCTCAGAGAGAACGGCGGGGGACAGGTACGGATTCCGGCCGGTGTCCATGAAACGGTTGGACTGGAACTGTACAGCAACATTGAACTTTATCTGGAAGCAGGAGCGGTGCTCAGTTTCTCGGATGATCCCGAAGATTATCCCGTGATTCGCACCAGATGGGAAGGGTATGAGCAGGACAGCTATCGTCCTCTCCTGTATGCCTATGGGCAGCAGAACCTCTTTGTAACAGGCCCCGGAACGCTGGAGGGCAATGGACAGCACTGGTGGGATCTGCATCGGAAGAAAGCGAATAAAGCAGCCAGACCCTGTTTTATCTGCTTTGAATGCTGTGAAAACATTCAGCTGCGTGATTTCCGCGTGCAGAACAGCCCGGCATGGACACTGCATCCGCTCTGCAGCAGCAATATCCTGATTTCCGGTGTAAGCATCGTCAATCCCTATGATTCACCAAACACAGATGGAATCGATCCGGAAAGCTGCCGGAATGTGCGGATTATTGGGTGCTATATTGATGTGGGAGATGACTGCATTGCCATCAAGGCGGGAACGGAAGATGCAGATGAACAGGTTCCCTGCGAAAACATTGTGATCACGGGCTGTACCATGAATCATGGTCACGGCGGCGTGGTTCTTGGCAGCGAGATGAGCGGCAGCATCCGGCATGTATCCGTGACCGGCTGTATCTTTAACGGGACGGACCGCGGCATTCGGATCAAGACGAGAAGACATCGCAGCGGCGCGCTGGACGGGATGACGGTCAGCGGCGTGATGATGCACAATGTCATCTGTCCGTTTGTGGTCAATATGATGTATTACTGCGGCAAAGATGGTCATGAACCGTTTGTTGCGGATCCGAATCCGCAGCCGGTGGACGCTGGAACGCCTTCAGTCCGTCATATTCAGCTTTCCAATATTCAGGTGAGCGGCTGCAGAAGTGCTGCGATCTGCCTGTATGGAATTCCCGAATCACCGATTGAAGATTTCCGGATGAACAATGTCAGTATCGAGATGGTGGACGGAGAACCGGAAATTCCGGTCATGTGTGCCAGCTCGTTTCCCATGAACCGGGCAGGCATCTATGCCGAACACTGCAGAGGACTGGAACTGAAAGGGCTGGTGATGACCGGCGTCAAAGGACCTGAAAAGCAGTTTGTGAATGTAGAGGAAATCTGAAAGGATGGCCCTGTCATGCAGCGGCATATGTCCAATCCAGGCCTCATGCAATGCGGCTCCGGTAAATGGCAGGTATGAGGACTGAAAAAAGAGGCGTTGTACCTGACATCCCTGTGGTGGCTTGTTGGTTATTCAGTTGTTAATGGATGCAAAGCAATTCTGCTGATAATAAAGAAACCTGATTTGTTAGCATTATGCCGAGAAATACAGAATAATCGCAAAGCTTATGATTCACCCGCCAGAAGTCTCTTTCAGACTCAGGATTCCACCTTTTCGCTTCTGTTTTTGCTTAACACACTGCTAAAATGGCCGCTTTTGATCTGTCAGCATATCACAAACGGACTTATGGTGGGTGAATCATAACTTGTTTGAATACAAGGGTTTTTCTCTCTTTGAGTAATTGGTGCTTGAATTGAGAACGCCGCCTGTGTAAAATAAACAGGCATCTTACGCGAAAGGCCTTGTTGTGCGGCGACGGAATGCCAGAACTGGGTATTGCGAAGCTGTGGCAGCAAATGACAGCCTGGATCGTCCTGAACAGATGGGGAGATATTCCACCAGGGGGCCGGAGGATGCCCGGACAGGAATGGGCTGGTCAGACGAAAACGGATCATGTTCAAACTCAGTGCCCCGGAAAAGCACACAGCACAGGTGTTTTTTAACAGATAAAAACAGCTTCTCACGGAAGGAGACAGGAGAGAAGCTGTTAGCGCCAGGTCCACCGTAAATTCTTTCAGGACTGCATTGAATGCGGAATTGTCTGAAAGAGCGGATGGATGACGAGGATTGGCAGTTGTCGAAAGACTCGGCGGATGCTGCCACGGCGGGCTTTCCTTGCCTCCATGTGTGAGGCGGAGAGAAAGTTTGTGCGTCGTCAGAGAGAAAGGAAAAAGCGGAATCAAAACCGTAACAGAGGTTCTCTTACCACGTTTTTTTTGTTCCTGCATTGTTCCGACAGATGTGCTGAAATGCGGAACAGGTGAAGGAATTACAGGGGAATTGCGGTTCGCAGGAAAAAAGCTCCGTGTCGGCGGCAGATATACGCCGTTTTCCATGAGAAAGCCGGAGATGACCAGGACGGGCGGATTTCCCGAGATAAATAAGCGATCTGACGATCGGCGGAAAGAGAGAAATCAATATGCGTGTAGTTATTCAGGAAAATTACGATAAAATGTGCAAATGGGCAGCAAACCATATTGCTGCGCGAATTCATGCCCATAACAACAGCGGAAATACCCGTCCGTTTGTCCTGGGCCTGCCCACCGGCTCCAGCCCGATTGGCGTATACCGGGAACTCGTGCGGATGAATCAGGCCGGCGAACTGAGCTTTGCCAATGTGGTCACCTTCAACATGGATGAGTATCTGGGGCTGCCCCGTGAGCATGACCAGAGCTACTGGTATTTCATGCACGACAACCTCTTCAATCATCTGGTGGATATGAAGCCTGAGAATATCAATATTCTCAATGGAATGACGGATGATCCGGAGAAGGAATGCAGGGACTATGAGGAGAAGATCGCTGCAATGGGCGGCATTGACCTCTTCATGGGCGGCATTGGCGTAGATGGCCACATTGCCTTTAACGAGCCCTTTACCTCACTTTCCTCCCGTACCGGCGTCCGGAATCTGACCACGGATACGAGAATTGTCAACTCCCGTTTCTTTGGAAATGATCCGGAGAAAGTCCCCAGTCAGGCGCTTTCCGTGGGCGTCGGCACGGTGTTTGATTCCAGGGAAGTGATGATCCTCATCAACGGTCACAACAAGGCCAGAGCACTGGCGGCAACGGTTGAAGGCGGTGTCAGTCAGAAATGGACCTGTTCGGCTCTCCAGCAGCATAACGCGGCCATCATCGCCTGCGATGAGGCAGCCTGCGGAGAACTGACCGTGGATACCTACCGCTATTTCCTGGACATTGAGAAGGGAGAGCGGCTGTAATGTACACAATAATGGATCTGTATGATCTGGATCATACCCTGGCGAAAGACTATCTGTCGCAGTTTACCTATCCCTGGGAGGCTCTGAAGGGAATCAAGGAGATGATCCTGGCTCTGGGACCGACGCTGGGGGAGGATTACGAGGAGCGGGAGCCGCAGGTATGGGTGCATAAAACGGCAAAGGTTTTCCCCACTGCCTATCTGGGCGCGCCCTGCATTATCGGACCGAATACGGAAGTGCGCCACTGTGCATTTATCCGCGGCTCGGCGCTTGTCGGTGCGGACTGCGTTGTCGGAAATTCCGTGGAACTGAAAAACGTGATCCTGTTTGATCACGTTCAGACGCCGCATTACAACTATGTGGGTGATTCCATCCTGGGGTATTACAGCCATATGGGAGCGGGTTCCATCACCAGCAATGTAAAATCGGACAAGAAGCTGGTGGTCGTTCACAATGGAACCGAGCGGATGGAAACCGGCGTGAAGAAGTTCGGCGCCATGCTGGGGGACTATGTTGAAATCGGCTGCAATGCGGTCTGCAATCCCGGAACGGTGGTTGGCCGTCACAGCAATGTTTATCCCACCTCCTGCGTGAGGGGTGTTGTTCCCGCCTGGTCCATCTGGAAAAACAACGGTGAGATCGTCGAAAAGACAGGTGTGGAAAAGGAGGTTCGGTAAGATGGGAAAGTATTTTGGGACAGACGGTTTTCGCGGTGAGGCCAATAAAGAGCTGACAGCCGAAAAAGCGTTTAAAGTGGGCCGCTATATCGGATGGTATTACGGTCAGATGCATGAGGATGGCAGAGCCAGAATCATCATCGGCAAGGACACCAGACGGAGTTCCTATACACTGGAATACGCCATTTCTGCCGGCATTACCTCATCCGGCTCGGATGCGTATCTGCTGCATGTTACGACCACGCCCTCTGTTTCCTACTGCTGCCGGACCGATGGGTTTGACTGCGGAATCATGATCTCTGCGTCGCATAATCCGTTCTATGATAACGGCATTAAGATCATGCGGGCCAACGGGCAGAAGATCGAGGCCGAGATTGAGGAAAAGATTGAGGCGTATATCGACTCGGATGAGGACCTGCCGCTGGCACAGCGTGAGGCCATGGGCAATGTGGTCGATTACGCGGCGGGCAGAAACCGCTACATCGGCTACCTGATGACCATTCCCACCCGGGCGTTTAACGGCTATAAGGTGGGTCTGGACTGCGCAAACGGCGCCTCCTGGAACATTGCCCGCGCGGTGTATGAGGCGCTGGGGGCAAAGGTGTATGTGATTAACAATACGCCGGATGGTGTCAATATCAATAAGAACTGCGGCTCCACGCATATGGAAGCGCTGCAGAAGTATGTGGTGGACAACGGCCTGAATGTCGGATTTGCGTATGACGGGGATGCGGACCGCTGCCTGTGTGTGGACGAGAAGGGCCGCGTGGTAAACGGCGATCATGTCATGTTCCTGTGCGGCAAGTACCTGAAGGAAGAGGGACTTCTGGACGGAAATACCATCGTCACAACGATCATGTCCAATATGGGCCTTTACAAGGCGTGCGAAGCCATTGGCATCCGCACGGAAAAGACGGCGGTAGGAGATAAGTACGTTGCCGAAAACATGATGGCGAACGGGTACATCCTTGGCGGTGAGCAGTCCGGCCATATCATTTTCGGCAAGTATGCAACCACCGGCGACGGCATCCTGACCTCCCTCATGGTCATGATGGTCATGCTCGATAAGAAGATGCCGCTCTCCATGCTGGCAGATGAGATGAAGATGTATCCGCAGTGCCTGAAGAATGTACGGGTGAAGAATAAGCGTGATGCACAGAATGATCCGGATGTCCAGGCGGCGGTAAAAGCAGCGGCGGATGCATTGGGCGACAGCGGAAGGATTCTGGTTCGTGAAAGCGGAACAGAGCCGAAAATCCGCGTCATGGTTGAAGCTGAGAGCGACGAGGTTTGTGAGAAGTACGTCGATTCCGTCATTGAGGTTATCAAGGCCAAAGGGCACATCAGCGAGTAAGGATTCGCTGCGGACACAGGTATGCCGGGCGCTGAAAACGAAGCGGTGCCGAAAGACGGACGCGGGCCTTTTAATGAACGGTATTTGTCCGGTCTTCTGCCGTTGATCAGATAAAACCCCACCTGACCCGATTTTTTCGCTGAGAGACTGTTCCGGCGAAAATCGGGTCAGGTGGGATTTTGTGTATGATTGAAAGGACATTATCCGTTAGGGAAAAGATGCGACAGGCGCTGTCTGAATCTGGGCGGGAAGTCAGGGTGCAGGCTCAGACTCAGCAGCGCAGTTCGAACATGCGTGGGGAGGCTGCGGAGTTCCCTGTCGCTCAATGGCATGGGTGAGTGCTTCATCTGTTACATCATCGTCATCATACAAAGAGAATTCACCGGAATCCAGTTCCTGAGCATGAGCGAGCAGGTGTTCATAATAATCCTTTTGCAGCTGGATGATAAGCGAGGTATCCCCTTTTCTTTCAATATGAATGCCTGTCCTGTTGCAGAAATCCTGGAGCAGGCGATAACTGCGGGTATCTCTGCAGCGAAGGGTTTTCGGACAACAGTTCTCGTTAAGCAGATATTCTGCCATGCCGGCAGCGATCGTCTCCGGGGCATCCTGACTGCTGCATGTATGAAGCACGTGAGGCTGAAAGTCTTTTTCAGATATAGCAAGCAGGACGAACATGTTATGAGGCCGTTCCGGGCCATCTGGTTCGCCGACATACGTCGGTACATACATGATTCCGCACTGCCATACCTCTTTCTTCGGCAGGTTCTGGATGTCAGCCTGAAGAGCGGCATCGGTAAAGCGAGGTGTCGGGTAAGAAAATCGAACGTCCGGCACAACGGTTGTGGCAACTTTCCAGTCATTGTCCTCTGGAATGAACAGGAGAACTTTCGGGTTATCAAAAACAGACGTCATGGCTTCACTGAGTCCATTGCCGCGCAGCAGATGGGAAAGCCGGATTCCTGCACTCAGTGCATCACTCAGAATCTCTGCTTCTCTTTCAGCAGAGAGAGGCCATGGAAGCAATCCGGGTGTATAGCTAATGAGTGGGCGTGATTTTTTGGCGGATGAATGTTCAGATGGAGCTTTTTGGATGATTCGTGTTCTGTGGGGGAGATCACTTTCCCGTTCTTGTCATCAAAAAAGCAGGACAGACATTTTGGTGTATGGGGTACCTCACCTTTATCATATGGATCTTCCTGGAGTTCATTCAGATCTTTTTCAAAGAGATCGTGCAGATGAAAAAAGGTGGCCAGTTCTTCGGGACCGGTGAAAACCTGCAGAGCAATGTTCATTTCCGATCCGTCGAAAGTACAATAGCTGATGGATCCATCTGCATGCTGTACAGCAAACTCGATAAGAAAAAAGCGGAGCTTCGCCAAAGGTGAAGTCCGCTTGAATGACCGGGGTTTACTTAATGACCTTTTCGGTTTCTGCATCGAACAGGTAAATACTGTCATAGGGGATGGAGAAGGTAAATTCGGAATCCATTTCAGGCGTATCATGGGGCTCTACCTTCAGGATCGCCTTTTCCTCACCGGCGGTAATGTACACGTTGGTGTTGTCGCCCAGCATTTCGGTCAGTTCTACCGTGGCGGTCAGCGAAATGGCGTTAGGCTGCTGCCCGAGAACGATTGCCTCCGGACGGAAGCCAAAGACCAGTTCGCGGCCCTCGTAACGGCTGAGTACCGGACGGTTGAGGGGAGCCAGCGAATATTCGGCGCCGAAGACCCGGACACAGCCGTCCTTCAGCGTGGTGCGGACGAAGTTCATCGGGGGCTCGCCGATGAAGCCGGCGACGAAGACGTTGACCGGATTGAAGTAGAGATCATAGGGGGTGCCGATCTGCTGCACGTAACCATCCTTCATGACGACGATCCGGTCAGCCATGGTCATGGCCTCCGTCTGGTCATGCGTGACGTAGATGGTGGTGGCACCGGTCTCCCGATGGATCTGGGTGATCTCGGAACGCATGGTGACGCGCTGCTTGGCATCCAGGTTGGAAAGCGGTTCATCCATCAGGAAAATACCGACTTTGCGAATGATGGCGCGGCCGACAGCCACACGCTGGCGCTGTCCGCCGGAAAGCGCCCGGGGCAGACGATCGAGATAATCAGTCAGTCCGAGAATCTTGGCCGTCTTCTTTACCTTATCCTCGATGACATCCTCATCAACACCCTGAAGGGTCAGGCCGTAGGCGAGGTTGTCGTAGACAGACATCTGCGGATAAAGGGCATAGCTCTGGAAAACCATGGCGATCTGGCGCTCGCGGGGGCCCATCTCATTGGCACGCTTTCCGTTGATCAGGAAGTCGCCCTTGCTGATGTCCTCAAGACCGGCGATCATCCGCAGCGTGGTGGACTTTCCACAGCCGGAAGGGCCGACAAAGACAATAAATTCGCCTTTTTCGATTTCCAGATTGAAATCGTGGACGGCATGGAAGCCATTAGGATAGATCTTGTTGATATCTTTGAGTGTCAGGTATGCCATGATGGAATGCCTCCTGTCCATTGATTGCGCCTGAGGCGCGTCATATGAGTTGGCCTGACGCGAAGCGTCAGCAGGTGGGATTTGAAGGGATCAAACGTTACGGGAATCGACAAAACAGGATGAAGCCTGTAAATGGAATGGGGGGAATTGGATGAATATCATTGTGGATGTGGGAAAACATCCGGTGAGCTATCTGTCGGTGCGGCATGTGCAGCCCGAATGGGAGTTCATCTACTGTACCGGCGGGGCCGGAACTGTCCGGTTTGACGGGGAGCAGCTTGAATTCAGCCGCGGAATGGTGATCGGGATCCCGCCGAATCAGCCGTATGCGCTGATTCCCAAAGGAACGTGGTCGACGCGCAGCGATGAGTTGTCCAATATGAGCACCGAAGAAGCAGGGCCAAAAGACCCGGGTACGGCTCATCGGGGAGCGTTTCAGCACCTGTACGTCCGGATTCAGGATACGTTTTTTTACCGGAAAAGGCCCTTTGTCTTTTCGGATAACCGGGAGGAACTGGTGCTGAATGCCTTTCGGGGGGCGTATCTGCACTTCCTTGAAAACAGCGAGTCATCGAATTTCATTCTGCGGGCGTACAGCTATCTGATCGTCGCTTACGCGAAATCGTACCGGATCGAGCAGATCCGCAATGAGACCGTGAAGGACATTCTTGACAATATCCACCAGAATTACAGCAATGCGCATTACGAACTGGATACGTACCTGGAATCGCTGCCCTTCAGTGCCGATTATATCCGGAAGCTGTTCAAGCGCGAGACCGGCGTTACGCCGCATCGTTATCTCTCCGACCTGCGCCTGACGGAGGCAGAGGGATGGCTCAATTCCATGGGAAAAGAGGCGAATCTCACGGAGATTGCACGCCGGTGCGGCTTCCGGGAACCCCTCTATTTCTCACGGATGTTCAAAAAGAAGTACGGGCAAAGTCCCTCACTGTATGCGGCGGAAAAAGCGGAGCAGCCTCAATCCGCTGACTGACGGCGCTTGATTTCCGTATAGCACAGCAGGAACGGCGCCACGCCCTTGGCATCGTTTTCGACGATGGGCTCGGAGATGTAATACTCATACGTGCCGTCGCGCCGGCGGTTATCCTCCGGTCCCAGACCGGCCACCAGGCAGATGCCGCCCAGATTCAGGGCATCTCCGCTGAAGGAGAGGTATCTGTTCACGATGCCGTCAAAGGTTTTAGCGCCGCGGTCGGCATAGTCCTTTGAGAGAATGCCCAGGCGGGCACCCTTGAGCATGGCGTAAGCGATCATGCTGGAACCGCTGGTTTCAAGGTAATTGCCCTCGCGTCCGGCCTGATCCACCACCTGATAATACATCCCGGTTTCGGGATCTGCGTAGTGAACGAGGCTTTCCATGAGCTCCCGGTAGATGCCGGTCAGCGTGTCTTTGTCCGGACCCTCCGGCAGCTCCTCCAGGATGTCCACCAGCGCAATGGTGAACCAGCCGATGGCCCGGAGCCAGAAGGAACGGGAACAGCCGGTCACGGGATCGGCCCAGAAGGCCTTGCGCGTCTGATCATACCCGTGGTAGTAGAGGCCGGTTTTCGGGTCGTGCATATGCGCGCGGACCTGCCGGAACTGGGAAAGGGTATCGGTATAATTTCCAGTGCCGAAGTGCTTTTCATAGAGGACGTAGAAGACCTGGCCCATGTACAGGCCGTCCAGCCATACCTGGTTGGGATAGATGGCCTTGTGCCAGAAATTCCCATCCGCGGTCCGCGGCTGTTCCCGGAGGGCCGCCATTAAGCGGTCCGCGGCCAGGCGGTATTTGTTCTTTCCGGTTTTTTCATACAGCCGGAAAAGGACGCGTCCCTCGTTGATGTCATCCAGACTGTGTTTCTGACTGTCAAATGTCCGGATGGTTCCGTCTTCCATGACAAACGCATCGATAAAGGATTCGGCGAAATCCGCGTACCGGGGATCTCCCGTGATATCCGACATGGAAAGAAGGGCAACCATCATGCACCCGTCAATATAGTTCCAGTTTGGGGGAACGTTGTCCCGCATGCGTTCAATGTTCCATGCGGTCCGTTCGGGTGAGGAGACGCGAATCAGGTGAGTGACATATTCATCGATTTTCGAATACATGTTACCTCTTTTGCGCGGCAGTCTGTCTGGCATCTGCCACAATTCGTTGCATTGTTCGCTTCATTTTGATCAGGAGCATGTCCATGGCCAGGGTAATCAGGCCGAAAAAGACGGGTTCTACGCCGAAATGGACGCCGTCCGGTGTATGCATGAGCTGGTTCAGCACCAGATTGACGATGTTGTACACCCAGAAGACGAGAAACAGAATGAGGAAGAAATACAGAATATTCTGGAAGAGGGAGATGTATTTCTTTTCCGGAAACATCATGAACGGATCATTGGCGTGTCTGGTTTTGGCCATGAAGCGCAGCATGTTGTTGACCAGGAGATCATTGACGATGCCCAGCCCCAGGCCCAGGATAAACATCTGATCCAGCGTGCCGTTGACGTAAAAGCCGATGCCCCAGAAAAAGAAGAAACAGCAGGCACCGTCAAACCAGAATTTGAGGAGCAGGGCCTTGGCCGCATCACTCAGGCGGATGCGCTGTTTGGAGCGGTAACGGTTCAGCTCCTCTTTCGAGTACTCCGGGGTGTTTTCCGCCGTGGCGTGAATCAGATCATTGACGGCGTCGGTATGAAGCTTGTAATAATCCGACGGGATGCGCTCCTCACCGGAGGGAGCGTTCTTTTTTCGTCCAAAGGCCATTCTGCCTCCAGTATTTTCTTAAAATTAGGCGGCCAGTTGCCGCCTAATTCAGGATCAAAATCAGTTGTCTGAGAGCTCGATCTCATCCAGTTTGCCGTTGTCCTCAACTTCGATGGAGGTCTTGATGCCGCGGATAGCTTTGGCATAGACGGGCATTGCAAGAATCAGGGCAACCGTAATGCAAAGGGTGATGATATGGGTCATCAGCATATTGTATGCGGCTGAGATGTAGTTTTCCATGGCAATCGGATTCTCGGCACGGGTCAGGGCCGTATGAATCAGCCCGCGGTACTGGAGGTCGGCAAAGATGATGATGCCGATCATGACCAGCATGATGATGAACATGGGTTTGTTGATGGGTTTCCGGTTGGGATACGCGTTGGTAAAGCAGACAAAGGACAGCATGGAAAGGAGCATGGTGATAAAGCCATACAGACCCATTCCATAGCCCTGAATACGGCTGGTGGTATGCGAAATATTGGTCAGGTTCAGGCTGTAGATCAGGAACGCGATAATCATTGCCAGGAGCGGAATGGTCTGCGGCTTCCTTTTCAGATGAACGATGATCTTGCGGAGAAATTCAGGCATTTTGGCGGTATTCTGATTCATGCTTTATCCCTCCTTGATCGCGTTGGTGGTTTCTTTGTCAAAGAAATGCTTCCTGGTAAAGGAAATGGGAACGATATCGCCGTTCTGATAGTTGCACCAGCCGCGCAGCTTGGCCGTAATCTTGTTGGCGGCGCTGGTGGAGGCGCCCAAATGTCCGTGGACCAGGGTGTTCATGCCCAAGTTCTCGTTGGTGGTGACTTTCATGTGAATGTCGCCGCCCTCCGTGATGTTCTCGGGACGGACGCCCAGGGTGATCATTTTGCCGTTGTACGCGCGGAGACGGTGATTTTCCTCCTCGGTCAGTTTCGCCTGGAACTGATCGGCGATGAGCGTGCCGTTTTCGACGCGGACGTCGAAGAAATTCATCGGCGGCAGTCCGATGAAGCTGGCGACAAACAGGTTGGCCGGTGTGTCGTACAGTTCCAGCGGGGTTCCGACCTGCTGGACATGGCCCATGGACATGCAGACGATGCGGTCCGCCAGGGTCAGCGCTTCCGTCTGATCATGCGTGACGTACATCATGGTCGCCTTGAGGCGCTTGTGCAGGAGCAGGATCTCCCGCCGGGTGGCGCCGCGCAGCTTGGCATCCAGGTTGGAAAGCGGTTCATCGAACAGGAACAGCTTGGGGTTCCGGACGATGGAGCGGCCCATGGCCACGCGCTGCCGCTGGCCGCCGGAAAGCTGGGCGGGCTTTTTGTTGAGCTGGGAGGTGAGGCCCAGAATCTCCGCTGCGGCAAGCACCTTTTTGTGGATCACATTGGGGTTTTCCTTGCGCAGGGTGAGGGAAAAGGCCATGTTTTCGTAGATGGTCATGTGGCCGTACAGGGCGTAGGACTGGAAGACCATGGCCATGTCGCGGTCCTTGGCCGGGGCGTTGGTGATGTCCTTGCCGTCCAGCAGCAGCTTGCCGTTTGAAATGTCTTCAAGACCGGCCACCATCCGCAGGGTGGTGGATTTGCCGCAGCCGGAGGGACCGACCAGGACGATGAACTCCCCGTCCTTCACTTCCAGGTTGAAGTCAAAGACCGCCTGGACGTTGTTGTCGTAGATTTTGTCGATATGCTGTAAGCTGAGGTTTGCCATATTGTTCCCTCCTCCTTAAGCGTTTGCGGAAAGCCCGAGGGAAGCCAGGTGTTCGTTCAGCTCACGGCTTCTCTTCAGCCCGATGACAGCGGCGGCAAAACAGCAGATCCCCGAGATGACCAGGTAGATGGTGACCTGGGTGAACTGGCCCATCCCCATCACGGTGCCGGTCTGTCCTGCGACGGTCACCTCTGTCTTGAGGGCGTTCAGGGGCAGAATGAAGATCCGGATGATCTGCATGGCGCCCAGGACAAACAGCGCGTAGGCATAGCTGACCTTGTAGTTCTTGATGCCCTCGGAGGACAGGAAGGCGGCCAGCATAAAGATCAGGTTGAAAATAATGGATACACCGATGCGGAGCTGATAGTAATAGTTTCCTACAACATGATTGATATCCGATTTATAGATGTTGATGAAGTAGAAAACATTGAAGAGGATGGCCAGAAGCACAAGGTTTGAGGAAAGCGTGTTTCTGGTGAATCGCATGCGGTCTCTTTCTATCGTGCGGTCATCACTCATGCGGCAACTCCCTTTCCTGCATCAATCAGATGCTGTTCTTTCTTCATCAGACTGAATTTCCAGATTATGTTTGCGACCAGCAGAATGCATGCCAGGATCGCAAGGCAGAACACAAGGTTATGAATGTCAAACCAGAAGGTGGATTCGGTATAGTAGGTATGTCTGCGGTCACTGAATTTCTTAAGTGCCTCAAAGTCGATTTTCAGGAATTCGTTTTTGAACGCTGCGATCCGGGTGTGTGCCCAGAACGCAACATAGACGTTGGCAATCACGTTTGCTGCTGCTGCAAGAACATTGCCGATGTAATAGCGCCGCCTGGTATGCGTGTTGGTGATAAAAAGCAGAAGGCTCATCAGGATGAGGCCAATGCTGAGATGCAGAAACTGCTTGTTGAAGCCCTGCATGTCATAGTAAATGAAAGCTCCTGCAACGGTATTACGGCGCGTATTCTCCCGGTTGGCTGCGTCTCCAATGGCTGAGTAGAGCGAATCGTACAGATCCGTCATGATGCCCAGCGAATAGATAAAGACGATGACACTGGTAGCCAGCACGAACAGACAGACGGCTTTCTGGATCGTCATCTGCTTTTTATACATAGTGACCCTCCCGCAGTAATGTTAGAGTCACTCTCCCCGGGCCAAGCCCGGGGATGGTGACGAGAATCAGATCAAGTCTGGTTCGGAAATGTGTTTATTTGTCGCTCGGATAAAGCGCACTGTAGTAGTCGAGGAGCTCTTCCCAGGCCATTTCCTTGATGTCAAGGTAGGCAAGGCCGTTCCAGCTGTCCTGAACGGTGCTGGCGGCTTCCTCAGGAGAGGAGAATCCTTCGAAGGTCATGCCCTTGGCGATGATGTCCACCAGGACGTTGACCTGATCATCACCCTTGGCCAGGCTGAACTTGGTGCGCAGCTCGGTGTAGGAGTTGATGGTGTCGTTGTCGGCCTTGGGGGTCGGCAGAACGGTGGGAACGGAGGTGTACCACGGATTCTCGGTGATGGCCAGCTCAGGATGCTTGATGGTGCCAAGACCGATGGCGGTGGAGATGTAACCTGCGCCCTCGCGGCCGGCATCCGATGTGCACTGATATTCGAAAGCCTGGTTCTTCACGAAGGACAGGGTGGAACCGAGGTAGAAACGGGCATAGTTGGTGTAGTTGCCGCTGGCCTTCTCCCAGAGCTCTGCACGGGTGGCATCGGCGATCTCGGGCATTTCGGTGCCGTTGAACATGAAGGTGACGTAGGAACCGTCCGCATTGGTCTTGATGAACGCATCCGGACCATAGGACATGAGGATCATGCCCTTCGGGCTGTAAGCGTAGTCGATGAGGGCCAGCGCGGCGTTGAGCTTGTCCTTGTTGCCGGCAACACCGGGTGCGGAAATTCCCCAGCCGTCGGTCTTGACGGAACGCCAGGACTCGGTAAAGCGCATGTAAACGCCGTCCTCATTGGTGCCGTCCATCCAGCGGGCCACAGGAACCATCACGGCCATGTACTTCTCGCCGTCCTGGAGCTTGGTCTCGTTGTAGATGGTCTGGGTCTGGTTGTAGTCGTAGTGCATGAAGCCGAGGTCATTCTCGAGGTAGGTGCCGGTGTTTTCCGCTTCGCTGTTGACGAACGCTTCGGAGATCAGGCCCTCTTCCACGAGGTTGTGCATGCGCATCAGAGCCTCATAGGTAGCCTCTTCCTGACGGGCATCATGAAGCAGGCCGTCGTTTCCGACATAGAGGAAATCCTGACGGGATTCAAGACCGCGGATGCCGAAGAGGTGACCGGCGAAACGCATCATGTCGACGCGGCGCTGGTTGTTGTCATCCTCACGGGTGAACAGGCCCTGGATCTTGTCGGTGCCGTTCAGCGTGTTGGCATTGGCCACGACGCAGCGCAGCAGGGCGACCAGCTCGTCAGCGTCCCACGCGGCGTTCTGTCCGATGAACAGGTTGGCGCGCTCGGTGCCGTAGTAGCCGTCATAGGCCTCGTCGATATAGGTACGGAGCATGTTGACAGCGGTGACGCCGTTCACTTCGCCGGCAGCCAGCGCCTCATTCATCTTGGCAACGATGTTGCCGGCCTTGTCATAGTTCTTGGCGATGGTCTCAACCGCACTGCCGTCCAGCTTGACCACGTCAATCTCGACGCTGCCGGAGGTGGGCATGTAGGGCTGATAGACTGCGGTCTTGAGGGTTCCGCACTTCTCAGCGGTGAACTCGCCCTCGCCGTTCAGCAGCTTCTGCACCCAGTCGGTACGCATGAGGGGCATGCGCTCGATGTCGTTGACACCGTCGAAGTAGGGGGAGAAGTAGATGGCACCGGTGGTGGTGTTGCCGGTGATGGACAGACGGACGATGGGGTTGGCATCGAGATACGCCTTGAAGTTGGGCATCTGATCCAGATACTCGGCGATGTTCACGATGGCACCGCTCTCACCGTACTCGGAGAGCTTGGCGGCGGTACCGGAGAGCATGTCCACCTCACCGAGCTGCTCTTTCCAGTAGTCAAACTCGGCGCTGGCGCTGTTGCCCTGGTACTTGTTCTCAAAGGTCACATGCAGAATGTTCTGCAGTTCCACCCAGGTGGGTTTGAGGTCACCGGAGTGATAGGTCTTGCCATCGGCCAGGGTGATGCCCTCACCGGCGGTCTGGTCGTCGAAGAACAGACCGGTCCGTGCGCTGTTATAGCCGGTGGCCATGCGCAGTACCGTTCCGTCTGCATGCTCAAGATCGGCCAGGGCAGCGGAGCCCAGGAGCACGATCATGAGGACGAGCAGCATGGATAGGAATTTCTTATTCATGTGAATCCTCCTTGTGCTAAGCACATTCTATATGTTGAACGGTTTCCCCGAAAGGGAGAACCAGACAACGACTTACTCTTTGACGCCGCCCACGTTGACGCCCTTGGCAAAGTACTTCTGAATGAACGGATAGATGATGAGGATCGGGACGATGGAGCAGACGATCAGCGCGTAGATGACGGAGTCGGAGGCATATACCTCGTTCCATCCGGCGATGAACTCCGGATCCCGGTACTGCTCCAGCAACTCACGGATAAAGACCTGAAGCGGCTTCTCGAAGGAGTTGGAAATCATCTGGCGTGCCCAGAAGTATCCGTTCCAGCGGGAGATGGCAAAGAACAGCGCCACGGTGGCGATGGTGGATTTGCTCATGGGGATGTAGACGGTGCTGAGAACCTGGAACTCGCTGGCGCCGTCCACGATGGCCGCTTCCTCGATTTCCGAGGGGACGCCTTCAAAGGCGTTGCGCAGCAGGATGACGTTCATGGCCTGCATGCCCATGGCGATGACCACCAGCCATTTGTCATCCATGATGCCCGCCCCGTTCAACACCGACTTGGTGGCCAGGTAGTTGAGGTACTGCGGGACGATGCCGGCAGAGAACCACATGGTGAACACCAGGAAGAAGTTGAAGAATTTGCGGAACAGCAGGCGCTTCTTGGAGAGGGCGTAGGCGCCCAGGATGGAATAGAACAGCGCCCAGATGGTGCCGTAGAAGGTCAGGAACAGGGTGTTGGAATAGGCGTTCCAGAACATGTTGTCCGAGAACATCCGGTGAAAGGCTTCAAACTGGATGTCCTTGGGGAGCAGGACGATTTCGTTGTAGTCCACAGCTTTTGCGCCGCTGATGGAGGCGGAAACGGCATAGACGAAGGGATAGAGACAGCCCAGCGCAAAAATGGTGAGCAACGTGTAGCTGATAATCTTGAATATCAGCTCCGTAACCTCAAGCTTTCTTTTCATGGCAGCCCCCTATTAATACAGCGATGTGTTGGATGCCTTGCGGGCGATGGTGTTGGCACCGATGACCAGCAGCATTCCGATGACGTTGTTCATCATTTCGGCGGCAGAGGCAATGCCCTTGGCGGCACCCTCAAGACCGTACCGGTTGGCAAAGGTGGAGACGACGTCCGCCGTGATGAAGGTATTGGCGTTGTAAAGAAGGATGACCTTCTCATAGCCGATGTTGAGGAGGGAACCGATCCGGGTGATGAGCATGATGACGATGGTGGAGAGGATGGAGGGCAGAACGACATAGCGCATCTGCGCCATCTTGTTGGCACCGTCAATCTGGGCGGCCTCATAGCTGGTGGGCGAAATGGCGATGATGGCGGCAAAGAACACAATGCTGTCATAGCCGGCGCCCTCCCAGATTCCGCTGATGATGTAAATGGCGCGGAAGAAGCCGGGGTTGTTCAGGAGGCCGGAACGGGCGGTTTCCTGGGAGATGAGGCCGAGATTAGCCAGCGCCTGGGAAACAATGCCCATGTTGGAGGTCTGTGCGCCCTGCTTGACCAGCATCATGACCAGAGAGGTCATAACGACCGTGGACATGAATTTGGGCAGGTAGGTCAGCACCTGATAGACTGATCGCGCGGCGTTGCTGCGAACCTCATTGAAGAACAGAGCCAGGATGATCGGCATCGGGAATCCGAAGCAGAGTCCGTAGAAGCTCAGTACGAAAGTGTTTCTCAGTGCCCGCCAGAATTCGATGGAGAGTGTTCCGGTGCCGGACAACAGAATCTTGAAATTGGAGAAGCCGGAAAACAGCTGGTCCGAAACCGGCAGGACATTGTCTGCTACCTTAAAGCACCCGAGCAGTTCATACATCGGGAAGTAGCGCCAGAACAGAAAGACCAAAAGCATGGGCACCAGCATGACATAGAGCCGCCAGTCCTTGGCGATGGTCAGTCCCACATGCTTCCAGTAATGCTTTTCGACGTCATCTCTGACAATCTGTTCCGGGTTTTCGTGATACGAATTCGTTGCCTGATCGTACACGAGGAAGTCTGATGCAACGGCTTTCATCAATATCCCCCTTTGTTCTTTTCTTCTTCGCTGAGGCGGAGAAGATAGGTTTTTTGGTCCTCGAGCATTCCATCGAGTCTGGCTGCAATCCAGATGATCACACAGGTGAACAGGCTGGATAGTGCATCCGTGGTAAAGAAGTTCAGGCACACATGAGGCGGTGTGCCTGTCACGAGCGCGACCAGCGCCCGTCCCAGCTGCATCAGCAGCTGAATACACAGGGCATAGAGAATCGTGAGAAGGAGATCCTCCCGGATCCTTTTCAGCCCGAAGTGCCGCAGATAGAAAACGCCCAGCAGCGAAAGCAGATTCCCCGCACAATAAATAAGGAACTGATACGGATTTGCCTTTCCTGCCAGACAGTAGACCAGTCCCCCCAGCACGGCATGGATGCCGGCCCATGTTCCCCAGCGGGCGAGAACGATTCCCACCACGGCGGCAACGGCGGAGACGGTATAAAGCTGTTCCCTGAACCAGCGGTTCCCGGCAAGGATAATCAGGGTTTCTGAAACCGTCAGAATGAGCGCAAAGAAAAACAGGTCCATTCGGCGGTATTGTTTGAAAGTGAGATGCGGATTCATGATTGCTCGATTCCGGTCGATGAGGTTGACTCCGCCACATGATGTCGAATGGCAGAGACAGAGACGCGGTGAAATAGACCGAGGGTCTGTTTGCACCCAATTTCGATATATTCTGAACATATTTTATGATTCATTCAGGCTTTCGTACATGTCAAAAACAATTTAAAACATGGACAAAACCGACATTTCTGAAAGAAAAATGCCGGACCATTTCGGAGGGAAAAATGAAAAGCAGACCGCAGGTCGAAATCAGGCCGGATTCTGAAAAGACAATGGGAAAACGAATTTGCAACACCACTTGAACGAGACAGGAAGCTTGTCGGTGTCGGTATTTTTCAGAATTTGGGGGATTTTCATGGCCGTTTTCTGATATACTTACTTGATTTGTGCACGCTAAACGGGCATAATACGCCCATGATAAAAAGCTTTGCTGACAAGGAAACGGAGAAAGTTTACAATCAGGTTTTCTCCCGGAAGCTTCCTCACGATATTCAGCGAGTGGCACTGCGAAAATTGATTATGATTGACAATGCAGGATGCCTGGAGGATCTGAGAGTCCCGCCAGCAAACCATCTGGAGATGCTGAGCGGAAATAGAGCGGGACAATACAGCATTTGAATCAAAGATCAGTATCGCCTGTGCTTTTCAGTCGAAGGAAAAAATGATTTTTGTCATGTTGAAATCGTAGATTATCATTGAGGAACGACAGGCATACGATAAAACAAGGAGTTGTCTTTTTACGCAGTGACAGTTTATCAAAGCTGAGTCAGAACAAAGCAGCTCCAGCGATAGACCAACATCAAAACCGGGAAAGGGGGGAGCAGTGTGGTCGATTTTATCTCCGCGCCTACCATAAGCGAAATCCTCAGGGAAGAATTTATGGAGCCGATGAAATTATCTGCCTATCAGCTTGCCAAAGAGATTCACGTTCCTGTTTCCAGAATACAGGCGATCCTTAACGGCAGCAGGAGGATCACTGCTGATACATCACTGCGCTTGGCGAAGTTCTTCGGTGTATCTGACAGATACTTCCTGGATATGCAGAGTGATCTGGATATCAGGGCACTGAAGTCATCTATCCAGGAGGAGATTGACAACATCACCACATTTCAGAAAATCGCTATCTGAGTACAGCCATAAGTGATTTCCTCTGCGAGTCTCCAGGAGGCGGATGCTTCTATGGGGGCTCTTTTCTTTTACCGTGTACCCCTCGTGGCTCTGTTCTCCATACTTCGCCTCCTAATCATTGCAAAGTGAACGTCAAATAGAGTCCCTTCTTTACTGGGTCTATCCTCCATGAGAGAACATGAAGCTTTCATGCGAACCTGTTCAGGGAGTACCAAACTTTTGTAACTGGCCCATGGAAAAAAGCGGCTTGCAACATGTGGGGCACTTTCGTATAATAGGCGCGGAAATAGATGACGGAGGATTGAGCATGGATATTTCAATCGTACTTGCCAGAGAATTTAATACAAAGCCGGAGATCGCGGAAACGGTTGCGGCGCTGATTGATGAGGGAAACACCATTCCCTTCATCGCCCGGTACAGGAAAGAACAGACGGGCGAAATGGATGACCAGCAGCTGCGCAATTTCGGTGAGCGGCTTGAATATCTGCGGGGACTGGAAAAGCGCCGGGAGACCATTCTGGGGACCATTGAGGCCCAGGGCAAACTGGATGAGTCGCTGCGGGCAAAGATTGAGGCGGCGACCACCCTGGCGGTTCTTGAGGACCTGTATCTGCCGTATCGGCCGAAGCGGCGCACCCGTGCCATTATCGCCCGGGAGAAAGGGCTGGAGCCGCTGGCGGAGGCCATTCTGAAGCAGAAGCCCTCGGATGATCCCATGGTCCTTGCCGAGGCGTATGTGAATCCGGAAAATGAAATTGAAAGCGCGGAAAAAGCGCTGTCCATGGCCCGGGACATCATTGCCGAGATGATGGCGGACAATGCGGATGTCCGTTCGGAGCTGCGGGCCTTTGTGCGGCGCACGGGCCAGCTGACCAGCAAGAAGATTGAAAAGAAAGAATCTGCGGCAAAGAAAAAGGCCAAGGCGGCAGCAGCAGAGGAAGAGGACATCGAGAGCGGCGAGGACGGGATTCAGAACACAAAGCGCACGGCGGATATCTATGCCCAGTATGAGGACTATGCCGAGCCGGTCCTGAAGGCGGCCAATCACCGGATTCTTGCGCTGAACCGGGGCGAAAAGGAGGGCTTCCTCCGGGTGACGGTGGAGGTCAGTGCCCCCAGCGCGGAGCAGATCATTGAGGGACACTATGTGGAAAATGACTGCCCCTCCGGGGACCAGATCCGTCTGGCGGCCGAGGATTCCTGGGACCGCCTGATTGAGCCCTCCCTGGACCGTGAGCTGATGAATGAGCTGACGGACCGGGCCAACGAGGGCGCCATCCATGTCTTTTCCGACAACCTGCGGCAGCTCCTGATGCAGCCGCCGATTCGCGGACGGGTGACCCTTGGCGTGGATCCGGGATACCAGCATGGCTGCAAGCTGGCCGTAGTGGATGCCTCCGGGCGCGTCCTTGAGACGGGCATTGCGTTCTTTACGCTGCCCGGACAGGAGCGGCGGAAGGAACAGGCCAGGCAGATGATTATCGGCATGTGCCGGCGGCATCATGTGACGGCTATTTCTATTGGAAACGGAACGGCTTCCCGGGAAAGCGAGCAGTTTATCGCTTCCCTTCTGCCGGAACTGCCGGGTGTCTCCTACACCATTGTCAACGAGGCCGGCGCCAGCGTATGGTCTGCCTCCGAGAATGCGGCCAAGGAACTGCCCCAGTATACGGTGCTTGAGCGCGGAGCGATTTCCATTGCGCGGCGCATGCAGGATCCTCTGGCGGAACTGGTCAAGATTGACCCCAAGTCCATTGGTGTCGGCCAGTATCAGCACGATCTCAAGCAGGCGGAGCTGGAGCGGGCACTGGCGGGCGTTGTGGAGGACTGTGTGTCCTCTGTCGGCGTGGACCTTGAGACAGCTTCCGTGGAACTGCTGCGTCATGTGGCGGGCATTAATGATACCATTGCCCAGAATATTATTGCCTATCGGGATGAAAACGGGTTTGCCTCCCGTACAGACCTTAAAAAGGTCAGCAAACTGGGACCGAAAGCCTTTGAACAGTGTGCCGGCTTCCTGAGGGTGAGCGGAAAGGAGCCGCTGGATGCCACGGCGGTGCATCCGGAAAGCTATCCGGCGGCCAGAGCCCTTCTCCAGCGCATGGGCATTAATAATGAAGAAATCGGAAGCGGCATTGAGGGATTCTATGCCCGGGTGGAACGGGTCGGCTTTGAAAAGCTGGGCAAGGAACTCGAGGTGGGTGTTCCCACGCTGCGGGACATTGCCAAGGAACTGGAGCGGCCCGGACGGGATCCCCGTGATTCGCTGCCGGCGCCGGTCCTGCGGACGGATGTCCTGAACATGGAGGACCTGAAGCCGGGCATGAAGCTCAAGGGAACGGTCCGGAATGTCACGGACTTTGGCGCCTTTGTGGATATCGGGGTGCATCAGGATGGACTGGTTCATCTCTCCCAGATGGCGACCCGGTTTATCCGCCATCCCAGCGAGGTGGTAAAAGTCGGCGATATTGTGGATGTCTGGGTCCTGGGCGTGGATCTGCAGCGGCACCGCATTTCGCTGTCCATGATCGAGGATGGCAATAAAAACGGAAAACTCCAGAACCGGGGCGACCGCAAAAATGCGGAGCCGGGCAAAAACAGACGATGATTGGGGAAGAAAAGGCATGAATAGAGATGTGGTGATCATCGGCGCGGGGCCGGCCGGTATTTTTACGGCGCTGGAGATGCTGCGCAAGGGAAGCCGGAAACAGATTACCATTGTGGAAAAAGGTCAGCCGATTGAAAAGCGGAAATGTCCGAAAGCAGCGACAGGATACTGTGTATCCTGTCGTCCTTACTGCCATATCACGACCGGATTTTCCGGCGCGGGGGCGTTCTCGGACGGGAAGCTGTCCCTTTCCTGTGAGGTGGGCGGCGATTTTCCGAACCTGGTGGGACAACGGGTTGCCCAGGACCTGATCGATTATACGGATAAAATCTACCTGGAATTTGGCGCGGACCCTCATGTGGAGGGCGTGGGGAATGACCGGGAAGTGCGGGAGATCCGCAAACGGGCCATTCAGGCCGGCCTGAAACTGGTGGACTGCCCCATTCGCCATCTGGGCACCGAGCGGGCTCAGAACCTGTATACCGCCATCCAGCATTACCTGGAAAACCACGGTGTGGAACTGCTGTTTGGCTGGGAGTGCGAGGACCTGATCATTGAAGGGGAGGAATGTCTCGGGGTGCTGCTGCGCTCCGGGAAGGAGGTAAGGGAGATCCGGGCCGGTCATACCGTGGTGGCGACCGGACGGCGCGGAGCTGACTGGCTTGAGCGGCTGTGCGCCGAACATGGGATTGCCCACCAGCCGGGAACGGTGGATATCGGTGTCCGGGTGGAATGCCGCAACGAGGTGATGGAGGAGGTCAACCGTGTTCTCTACGAGAGCAAGCTGATCGGTTACCCGAAGCCCTTCAAGAACAAGGTGCGCACCTTCTGCCAGAATCCCGGCGGTTTTGTCAGCCAGGAGAATTATGACAACGACCTGGCGGTGGTCAACGGCCATTCATACAAGGATAAAAAGAGTCCGAACACGAATGTTTCCATTCTCTGTTCGCACAACTTTTCCGTTCCCTTTAATCAGCCGATTGCCTATGCACAGAAAGTCGGCGAACTGACCAACATGCTGGCCAACGGCCATATCCTGGTTCAGCGCTTCGGGGACATCTTGGACGGCAAGCGGACCTGGGAACGGGAACTGGCGCAGTCCAATGTCCGGCCGACACTGCCGGATGCGGTGGCGGGGGATATCACGGCAGCCATGCCGTACCGGGCCATGATCAATATCATCAATTTCATCCAGGCGATGGATGTGGTGGTGCCGGGCTTTGCGGCGCCGGAAACGCTGCTGTATTCGCCCGAACTCAAGTTCTATTCCAACCGGGTTAAAATGGATGAAACCCTGACCACCAATGTGCATGGACTGCACTGCCTGGGCGATTCCTCCGGCTGGACACGCGGCCTGATGATGGCCTCGGCCATGGGGGTCATGATGGGACGCGCACTGGCAGAGTAAAACTGCCGAATCGGCGTGTTGGCGAAGAAGGGAAAAGTCCAAAGCGGCCTGTATGGACGCTGGATGCTGAAAGAGAAAAACAGGAGCTGCCTGTCCGGGCAGCTCCTGTCTGTGTATCCGGACGGGCTCGGAAATGCACCCGTCACCGGGAAATTGGCATTGCCGCTTTTAGCGGCGGCTAAATCCGATCTGCGCCACGGTCGATTTGCTCTGACAAAACATCATCAGGGGGATTCTCCAAGGCGGAAAAGGCCTGGCTGGCACGCGAAACGGCTTCCTCCGGATGATGGAACAGGGAGGCCAGCTGCGCCGGAAGCGGGTCCAGGAAGGTCAGCAAAGTGCCGCTGCAGGGCTGCCGGCACTGCAGATAGGCACTGTGCAGGGCAAAGCGTCCCGGAAGTGCCGGATGCTCTGTCCCGTACAGGTAATCGCCGGCAACCGGGCACGAAAGGGCCGCCAGGTGCACACGGATCTGGTGGGTCCGGCCGGTCTGCAAAGCCAGGCGGACCAGGGCATGGCCGGAGGAAGGTTCGGCATAGAGAACCGTATAGTTGGTGACGGCGGTTTTCCCGTCGGGACGGACGATGCGCCGCACTCCGGCAGCTTCTCTGCCGATGGGCAGGGAAATGACGGCACATGGACTCTCCGGAATGCCGTCTGTGACAGCCAGATATTCCCGGATAAACCGGTCACTGTGCAGCTGGCGGGTCAGAACATACTGGGCGTGTTCATGCCTGGCAATGCACAAAAGACCGCTGGTGCCTTTATCCAGCCGGTTCACGGGATGG
>JAGAHV010000274.1:0-15502 GCA_017626895.1 Clostridia bacterium
CCTTAAAGCTCTGAGCGACCTCTTTGGCCTTCCGCTTGTACGAAAGGTTGTAGAAAGTCTTCGGCGCGTTCATCGTCAGGACGATTCCCACATCCACCTTACCTGTGAAGTAATTGGAATAATCATCATAGGATAACGCGCAAAAATGCAGCCGCTCGATCAGGCCATGAACCTGGCTGGTGATGTCGCCCAGATAGATCGGAGAGCCGATGATCAGCGCATCAGCAGCGAAGATGCGGTCTATCACAGGCGAGAGGTCGTCCTTCCAGAAACATTTACACCGTTCTCCGCCCTTTCGCTTACACGCCATGCAGCTCCGGCATCCTGTGTAGGTCAAATCGTAGAGGTCTATGTACTCCGTCTCCGCGCCGACCGACTCCGCGCCCTTCTCCGCTTCCTTCAGCATCAGGGCTGTGTTCCAGTTCTTACGCGGGGAACCATTCAGTATGATTGTTTTCATTATCGTTCCACTTCTCCTTTATACCCGTTGATCCCACCGATGCTCTTCACAGTGTATCCCATCCGTTTCAGTATTCCCGCCGCCCGCTTGCTTCGACTTCCTCGCAGACAGTAGAGGAACAGCGGTGCGGTCTTGGGGAGGGTGGTGCTGGCGATTGCGGACAATGGCACGTTCACCGCACCGGGAATATGGCCAGAGCGGAACTCATCCGCTTCCCGGACATCGACCAGGATAGCTCCGGAGGTGGCGCGGTACTCTTCCAAGCCTTTATTGATGTTTCCGAATAGGATCATGCTTTCCTCCCGAACTCCCGCGCTGCCTCGACTCTGCCCTTGATGTGAAGCATGTGGGCATAGAAGTACTCGTCAGACACATGGACGCCTTTTGCTCTCAGCAGCTTCTTCAACGCCAGCACTGTCCTCCGTGACCAGTTGGATGTCGTAAAGAGTATCACATAGCCGACCTTTGAGGCATCCAGCTTTTCAGCATACTCTTTCAGCTCCGGAGCCATGATATTGGCGTAAGGCGCACCGCCCAGGAAGAGGATATCAACACGCTCCTTCAATTCCGGCTCATCTGTGATAGACACAGCCTTCACGCCCGCGCCGTCCGCAATCGCCTCTGCGATGATTTTTGTGTTCCCCAGCTTGGAGAAATAGCGTACTGCTTTGGTCATCGTCCTGTTCCCTTCCACTCTCTCTTCAAGATCGCATACTGCACCGTATTCTCATACATCGGTGTGCCGTCCGGATTGTTGATGAAGCTCACGAATTCCAGGAACAATCCTTCACGCCGCATGCCAAGCCTCTCACACAGATGCTGGCTGGGGAGGTTCGTATCCTCGGTGTAGGCGTAGATGCGCCGCGCTCCTCGCTCGTTGAACAGATAGTCAAAGTAGGCATGGGCAGCTTCATAAGCATAGCCCTTGCCACTGTAAGCCAGATTTAGCATCCAGCACGGACTGTAATTGTCCATCACTTCGCTTTCCGGATCCGTCCCCTCCGCAAAGGAAAACAGCTCGCCGATGACCTTATTACTCTCCTTCAGAACAATCGCAAAGTACAGGTCATTTTCCGCCCGCTTTTTCATCTCCGCTTTTGCGTCTTCCAGAGAATCCAGCTTCATATTGTAAAAGCAATGTACGGCTGGCTGATGCAGATACTCGAATACGTCCTCTGCATCGGATTCCTGAAATTGGCGAAGCACCAGTCTCTCAGTCTCGATCATCTTTCACATCCTCCAGCAGATCATACAGTGCATCCTGGGATAGCACTCCGCGTTTCAAATCAGGCGGTAGCTCTCCCCTCTCATCCGCTTCATAGTCCTCCCGCCACTCGCCAGAGGTGTAATAGGCATCAAGGAGAGCGATCTTCTCCGCTTCATGAGATGTGGCAGCTTCATCGAACAGCCGCTCATACCTCTCCACCCGCTCGATACGATCCAAGCGATAAAAGCGATGATAGGTCTTGCCATCTCTGGTGGCTTCTTCATTCCACATGGACGCAGGCCGTGTCCAAAGGCCGCCTTTGCCGTAGAGAGCACGGTAAACGACCATCGGCTCCTAAGTCTCGCTGTGCCTCGCAATGCCGATCACCTCATACTCATTGCCTTTGAAGTGGCGGTAACGGCCGGGAAGGATCGTTTTTACAGCTTCATCGTAGGTCATACACATATTCCTGTAAGCAAAGAGAAACCCTCCGCCCCACAAAATCCATTTGGATAAGGGATTGGAGGATATGCGTCACTGTGCTTCCTGTTTTCCCAGTCGGTATTCCTCTTCTGCCTGCTCGATTACAGCCTTAATCTGTTCAGGCGTAGGCAGCTGTTCCTGAATTTCTCTGATTCGCACATTGTTATATGTATCTACTCCCATCGGAGTCGTGATTCCTTGGAATGCCAACTGTACTTCTGTACGATCCATATCTTTACAAATCAACAAGCCGATTGTCTGGTTATCACTCTCTCTACGGATAAACTGATCTACAGCATTCACATAGAAGTTCAACTTCCCGGCAAACTCCGGTTCAAATGCCTTTACTTTCAATTCGAGAACTACATAACACCGCAGATAAATATGATAAAAAAGAAGATCGATCTTCCGCGTCTTGCCCGCAATCACCAATTCTTTCTGTCGTCCTACAAAAGCCCATCCCTCACCCAGTTCGAGCAGAAAGCGGGTCATTCTTTGCTCAATAGCATCTTCCAGCGCGGTCTCATCATACTTTTGAGGTAGTGTGATGAAGCCAAGGTCGTAGTTTTCCTTCAGAAGTTCCTGGGCAAGATCACCCTGCGGTGCAGGAAGACGTTCACTGAAATTTGTCAACGCCCCACCCACTGCATGGTAATAATCAGCCCGAATACAGTTATCCAGTGTATTGCGGCTCCACCCCTCTGTTATTGTTTTCTGTATGTAGAAAAGAGCTTCTCTTATGGATTTGCATTTCTGCATAATCAGCACATGGTGCATCCATGGAACATACGCAAACGCCACAGGAAATGCAAATTCTGAATCAACCTGCTTCAGCTTTTCATCCTGTATTTCTGAAGCAAGCTGCTTCAGTTTTTGAGAACCTATATTGATATGCCCAGTAAGCTCCTCAAGCAACACCTTGTTTTCAGAATTTGAAGCATAAAAACTGTACCATTGCTTCATAAACCAGAGGTTTCGTGCAGAGAATCCCTTCACCCCCGGAAAAGCAGCTTGCATATCCAAACTGACTTGCTCGACAACGCCTTTGCCCCATTTTTCTTCAGCACGTCTTATCACTAAATCTCGGCCCAATTGCCAGTTAAACAACAGTTGTTCCGAGTTTACTTTCACAGCGGCCTTAATCTGTGCTGCCTGATACCGCCTCTTTAATTCCTGAATCCAGTCGATATATTCAGCATCCATCTTCATATCATGAGTTCTAACTACATAGGGTTTCTCACTCACTTCTTCGCCGCCTCCTTTCCAGCCTACCTTCTGGCAAGGCATAAAATACCAGATATTATTATACCCCACCCTCCCTGATTTATCAACGTTTTCTTCGTTTCCGAATGCTAAGAAAAGAATGCTTCGTTGGCCTGGAAATCCGGTTCCGCTCGTAGCGAATATTCGACTGATTCCTGAAACAGATATCAAAAGAGAAGAAGCTCGAAGTCGAATAATCATTGAAGCAAAGAAAGACATGTCCGTGTTTCAACTATAATAGCGTGAAACACGGACATCTCGCTGTGTAATGACCGGAATCTGCTGTGAAAGACAGCGTTCCCTCATACAGGTCCGTCCCCTCCGAAAATCAGTCAGACAGCCTGCCTTTTCCCGACATCCTTTTCAAGCTGCCCTGGAAGGGTCATCTGAATCATTTTCTCCGTTTTCTCGAGCGCACGATTCCTGTCAGAATCACCGCTCCAAGGCCCGCCACGAACAAACCTGCCCACAGAAGCAGATGTCCGTTGTCACCGGTGTCCGGAAGTGCCGGAACGGGTTCGGGAATGGTTCCGCCAAGGTAAATCGTAAACTCATTGTTGAACGTCGCAATGTTGTCATCAATGCCGATTCCGGTGAAGACAACACGAACTTTTTCATGGGTCAGCGGGTCTACCAGGCTCGACAGCGGCAGCGTAATGGTCTGGGTTGTATTCGCGGATACCATGTCCGCATCCGTCGGCAGATAAAACATCCGTCCGGTCAACGAGTCATCTTCATACACCATGCAGCGAAGACGAATAGACTGCTCGTTATTCAGGTAATTTCCAATGGTGATCTCAAGCATCTGTTCGCCATAGTAATCCCTGTAGACCCGGTGGGACACGTTAATGTCATGGACATTGACATCCAGATCAACCGCATCGGGCGCATCAATGGCCGTGGGATACAGCAGGACGCCCTCCTCCGTGCCTTCCGCCGCCCCCGCGGCAAACAGCTGCACCGGCAGTCCCGGGATTCCGGGGAATCCGGATCCATTGGCGGCAAGGGCTCCCATGAGCAGAGGCGTCCGGGCCAGAACCATCTGCCGGCCCGAGGCATCCAGGCGATAGGTCAGCGACTGAACCGCCTGCCGCTCCAGCGGATTCCGGACCGCCTCCATGAGCGCATTCGCCTTCTTTCGCATTCCTGCCAGATCCCCTGAATCTACCAGAGCAAACAGTTCAGGGCGCTTTTCAGCCAGCGCAGAAGCGGCAATCCAGTTGGGATACGTAGATACTTCTTTCACCCGGAGCCGCAGTCTGTATTTTCCTGCCCAGTCAGAAGGAATCTTAATGTTTCCGGAAAACCCGCCCAGAGCGCCGGGTACCAGGACATTGGTCGCAACCCGCTTGACCGATTCGGTTCCTTTGGTTTTGGATACCATGTACCCATCGGCAACACTCAGACCGGAATTTTGCGTATTCACAATCCATTCTCTCTGCTTCGGTGAATAAATGAAGTCCTTATACCGGTAAAGTACCTTCTCACCCTTAAGAACCGTTGTCCCGTCACTCATCACAATCCGACTGTTCTGCGGATCCAGACAGTTGGCGTACATGGTTTCAACAACCGCCTTTTCCTTCCCGTTCTCAATCAGGACTACCTCCAGGATGAACCCGCCGATTCCCATATTTCCTTCGTTCATCATGGCGATATCTGTCGTGACAAAATCTCCCTGGGTGACAACGTTGTCCATGACAGCGGCGCCCTTCAGTACACCGACCGGTTTGAGACTGATCGGGAAACTGTACAGCGTCAGCGGTAGTGTCCCATTCATCTTTTCCTTCCCTGCATTGGGCTTCGCCGTGATATACCCCATCCCGGATTCCGTCAGAATAATATCGTAAGGAACTGACGGGTAATTCTTGCCATTATAGGGGCTCTCCGGCAGAGCAAACTCCGCGATGACAATTTCATCTGAAACAGAACCCGTGCTGCTGTCATAATACACCCCGGTAATCCGCCAGGTGACGGGATCTGACTTCTTTTCTCTCGGTGCCGTCGAGAGCCAGTACAGGTACTGCGAGGCACCCAGTGTGACTGCTCTGAAATCGCCTGACTGAATGCTTAAATCATAATCGGTATATGTCAGGTCATAGGAGATGTTTTTCGTCCCGGCTCCCTTCTTTGGCGAAAGGTAAATGCTCTTCAGCCGTTTTTCCTCTCTGCCGTCTGCCTGCACCGTCTTGGTATAAAAGATCGTCCTGGCTCCTTTTGAATTGATGACCTCCATTTTGTCAATATCACCGGAATCAAGAGGAATCGCTTTCCGCAGCGTCCTGACAATGACCCTTTCCGCATATTGCGGATTGGAGTAGACTTCTGTATAGGCATCCCTGTCTGACACTCCCCTGAAATCTACCGGTGCGACATTCATGTCGTAATCAAACAGTTCGATCACATGATCACCGGCCGCCTGATTCTTCGGTCTTGTGAGTGCAATGAACCCGTTGCTTCGTACGAGACGATCACCATATTGATGACCGTAATCGATAGCCGCTTTCCCAAACGGGTCACTTCTCATCTCAACAATCTCATACGGATCCCCCTGTGCACGCTGTACACTCTGATCACTTTCCAGGTCAATGGTTGAAAGAGGATTCCCGTCATAGCTGTTCGTCCTGAAACTCACAAACCCCTTTACACCGAAAACACTGTTAAAGGCATCCACCGATCCTGTAATCGTAAGTGTATTATTGGCTCCGGTCATCGATTCAATTTTGGGATTTGTGGCGACATTATACCCTGTTCTGGAGCGATAAATGGCATAGTTATCCGACCTCTCCCCCGTCAGGGCGCCATCCCTTCCGGGATCCGGGGAGAGAATCGCCGCGTAGATCAGGTTGGACGCATATTGCTCCGCTTCCGAATAGTTGATTGACCCGCCCATGTCGAATTCATGCGGCAAATTGGGCGCCGGGGATCCGTCTTTTTCCATCTTTCTGGCGAAACATGCGACCAGCGCGATTTTCCGGCCATCCGAAAAGACATCAAACGCATAATCATTCCCGTCCGTGCTCACCGGTGAATTCCCGTATTTGAGAACCTCTCGCTTTCCATTTTTCAGATTGAGGCAGGTAACCCGCTGGCATGTTTTCCCGTGCTCATCCGTATACGGACCGATCATAAAGGCATAGGTCTCCCCGCCTGCTTCCACCACCTTGATACCTGAAAGGGTGCTCTCAGAGTTGGTCATCACCTTTTTGGCGGCCGGTGCCAGCTGCGAATATGTTTCAGGCGTCATCTCCACCGAACGGACAGATTTCTCTTTTTCTGCCGCATAAGCGGTCAGAAAGTTAAAGAAGGAATACCCCGCTGCCTCTTTATAGTTCTTATAAATCTCGATATTATTCATTGACCAGATGATCTGGGAATACGTGATAAAAAAGAACTCAAAGCCGACTGCAACATTCACCTCCAGAAACACGGCTATGTGTACCGGCTGATTTTTCACAAACTGAAGCATGACATTCAGCGCTCCCGTTGCTGAAACCCAGACAGAGGCAACCCCCTTGATGCCGAGTCCAAGCGAGACGGTCAATGCCAGACGGATCGAAATGGTAATCCCTGCCAGATCAAAATCAAAATTCCGGTAACTGCCGTCTTTGGCCATCCAGACCCGCACGGCAATACCTCCGCCAAAGCCTGCCGCCGCGCTGAAATTGAGGTTTGCATAGAAGGGGACGGGACCAATGGCAAACGGCCAGGTATAATCAAAACTGATGACAACGGTGAGACCGGCTGTTCCTCCTGCGTTCCAGTAGGTGCTTCCATCATCCGGATCCGACAGTTCAAGCCGTCCGGAAAGCATGAAGAAAAATCCGATTTTGGTAGACAGTTTCTTCATGCTCTGATGGTCAGCGCCCATGTATTTATAGTATTTTGAAGCCATGCCCATCATCTGTTTGCGCCCGGCCACACTGGTTTCGTGCTGGTACTGCTTCATCCCCTTATCATAGCGTTCCTGTTCGGTATTCTTCCAGTTCATTTTCTTCGGTTCAACCAGCGTGCTGCCCATCGTCACCGTGATATAGTCATACCCATCAATCACCACTTTGGGCAAATACTCTGCCGACGGGATATTGAGACCAACGTTTGCCTTGATTGTCGGAATCGTAAATCCCAGCCCAAAACCGTCACCCAGGACCTTCCTCAGCGGAGAATTCACGCCTGTGCCGGCGATATTCGGCTGATCCACTTTACTTCTTACAGGCGATGCCAGCGTATGCACTTCCTGATTCGTGTCCGGAAAGACAAAATAGGGGTTCTGGTTCCATTTTATATCCGGCGCGAGAATCTGCTTCCACTTATTCCGATACACATACCTCGTCCGGAGTCCGTCCACCTTTACCGAAGACGTGGGGCTCATGACCTTTTTTTCAAGACTGCCTGTGAACGTTTTCCCCGTATAGGTCCAGTAACACAGCAGCGGTGCCTGAATTTCCTGTCCGGAAGCGTTCACAACCTCAATGGCAAAATCAAATTCCGTGTCGTTGAGAGCAGAAACGCGGATTTTTTTGTTCGTGCGCCAGATGTCCATATCATTGAATGTACAGGAATACACATAAGGCTTGTAACTGGTCTTTGTGGATGCCGGTGTGCTCTTTTGCTGTGTCTGCACAGCAAAGCTTTTCGCCTCTCCCATGCCCGACTGAGCAGATGACTGCAGGGGATTCAACACTTCCGTGCGTTTTCCTCCCATTTTCATCAGCATCCACGGGATGGAAAAACTTTCATATCCGACGGCAGATCCGTCAACCGTCATGGAAAGTTCCATCTCCTGATCATAATCACAGACAAAATCACTGGTCTCAAATGTGGCTATTCCTAGTTCGGGATCTGTTGTTTTCACGGTTTTAACGACACCGTTGTTCAGGTCTTTTATGGTAACAGAAACACCCGGAAGAGGTTTGTTGTCCACACCGTGAATCACAATGGCAAACTGATTCTTTTTGAGTACGGAAATGACCACATCATTCGATCCGCTGCTAGCCAAAGCACTTGAAACCGGCGTCAGACGGGAAATCAGCGTATTGCCGGCGAAAGCATCCGAATGCTGAAGGCTGACTGATTTAAAAACAGGCTCCTCTGTCGTATTGACAAGCTCCTTCAGCCAGGCCGAGAACTCCGGTTCAATCTCCCCTTTCACGATGGCCTCTCCCGTCATCAGGACAAATATCTGTTCGAGGCCGAACAGGATCGTGTCCTCCATCACGCTTTTCAACTGCCGGACAGCGTTTCGAATCTGCGCAGAAACACGGATTTTTTCATGCTCAAACAGATTTTCTCCGGAATTGACCAGCATCTCCACGCCCAGCTGTATTTCCGTGATATTTTCCTGCAGCCGGGTGCGCAAAAACCGGGTCGTTTCCTCCGCCAGCTCCAGATCAATGGCATACTGATGACAGTCTTTCACAAATTTCTCGTTTTCTCCGCAGGTATATCCGAGATAGTCTGCCGGATTCTCCGTCTGCATTCTCTCTAGGTTTGTTTCCGCCTGAGAGAACAGTTGGGCCACATTGTAAAGCTCCGTTTTCAGCATGCTGTCCAGCCAGTCCAGCATCATGGGCGCATCCCATGTTTCATCGATGTCCATGCCTTTGTGATACCGGCTTTCCTTCATCTCAAGCCGAAGAGGCGAAGACTCATCCGTATCATCCCATCCCGCAGCAGGCTGAAGAGAAGCCAGCAAGAGTGCTTCCTGGATTTCGGCCTCCGTGATCATGTTCATTGTCTCTGCCAGAACATTTAACGGAATGCACTGAGTGAGCAAAACCAGCAAAAGCATACAGGAAATCCAGCGCCTTATGTTCACCATCAATAAAAATCTCCTTAGAAATACAGAATCATGCCAGAGTCCGGGAAACCGACCAAAGAACGGCTTTGAGCCAACGCTCCCCATGTTCAGGCGAGCAGCTTATGTCTCAGTCCTCCAGATACTCCGGATGAACCTCGATTTCATAATCCTTTTTCCATTCTTCAATCAGCTTATCCAGTTCCAGTCCCTGATAATAATCCATTGCGGAGGACCTCAGCATTTCTTCTTCCTCCTGAGTCAGTACATGTTCCCCACCAGGAATCTGTGCGGCATAGTACAGAATGTGAACCCCCAGATCCGAATACACCGGCCGGCTGATATCCCCCGGCTTTTCAAGCGCCCGGGCGGCCTCTGCAAATTCCTTTGACCAGTTTTTCGATTCCGGATGAAACGGATAACCGGTCAGGCCCAGATTTGTTTCACTGGTATCGGTGCTGTATTTCCGGATCAGACTGTCAAAGTCCGCACTTTTCTCCATCTCATTTCGAATCGCTTCTGCGGTTGGCTGAATCAGCGGTTCCGTCCGTTTCTTCCGTTTTTCGGTGTAATCCTTTAATGCAGCATTCATTTCTTCATCGGCGGCATCATACGATGCCCGGGCATCTTTCATGTCCTCCCAGGTTTCGGCAGTGGTTGCTGCGGCTACCAGCGCCTGAACAGCTGAGGACAGCTGTCTCACATCCAGGTTGACGCGGGCACGCTCATTCCGCAGTGCCCGTTCTACCTCACCAGGATAACTGAGCAAAATCTGCTTGATCCCCCGGTAGCCCTCCGGCGTATAGAAGGATTCGTTTCGCTGTGCCAGAATTTCTTCCTCATACAGATCCAGGTTATTTTCATACCGTTCTCTGTCCGGATTCAGAAACTGTTCCCGGTAGTATTCCTGAATCATATCCTCTGTAATCACAAGTCCCGGGCAAAACAGTCCCACTGCACGAAAGCGGCGTTCAGAGGCTTTCATCTCCTCGTAGATTGCCTTTACCGTATACCCCGAGTCCTCCAGAAATTCAGAGAGTTGATCCTCTGTAAAATTCTCTCCGCTTTCCTCAACCTTTTGCCAGATTCCCTGCCATAACTGCTCATAATAATTGCGCGCATTTTCCTTGAGGATCGCCTCTTCTTCCTCCGTAAAGTCATTTTGCCCGGCATCCTCAAGTTTGGCTTCGATGAGTCCAACCCCGATAATCCGCTCGATGGTCGCCTCTTTCTGCGTCTTTCTCTCCTCCTCGGTCAAGTACACGCCGTCTATGACCTGCACCAACTGAATATCCGTCTGCAGAAGAGGATGCACCTGACTTTTCGTAAAGCGGACATCCCCTACCCGAACGACAACTGGATCTTCCGCTCCGGCCAATGAACAGCCGAAAAGCAGAAGGACGACAAATAAAAACACACAAAGATTCAACCAGAAACGCATAGAACCGATCACCCTTTCCATTAGTCATTGTCAATATGGATGAAAAGTACCTGATAACCTGATTATACTGCATCTGCAAGGTCATCGAAAGGTGACTATTTGTTACGTATACCCCAGACCGTAGGATTATATCCGATTTTTCTTCCAAATGTACACACCAGGAGGACATTTTCTGTCGGTCCGATGCAAATAAAAAAAGGCTGACCCGTCCATTTCGGGTCAGCCTTTGCTGGTTTCAGTTTCTTGGAATCCCTGGAACTGTCCGGTCTCACAAAGTCCCTTTCCGGCCAGGACTATTCCAGTTGGGGCTGCGTCCGTTCCAGCATGCGGGCAAAGGGATAGAAGGCATATTCCGCACTGTCCAGGCAGTCCACCGGGTAACTGCCGTTATCCGTTCTTGCCCATTCGCCCTGCTCGTATGCATGTTCATCCCAGGTGGCCATCTGATAGGCTTCCTGCCAGTGATGCAGCTGTTGTGAGACGAAAAAGCGTCCCTGCATCTGAAGCATGCAGGTCAGTTCGATCCGGGCATTGATTCCGTCTGACTTGTCAAATGCGTGAATGGCAATCCTTCCCAGTCCCTTGCGGATGATTTCCTCTTTCAGTGCTGTTCTGAACAGTTTGGCGGCAGAATCCACATAAACCCGGCTCAGCTGGGGAAACTGCCTCGACCACAGCAGGAGGCGCTCAACAATCATCTGTGCATACCGGGCTTCCGTCATCTTGTCAGAGATTCCCTGCCGGTCATAGACCCCATCCACCAGCACCACATTCTTCCATCCCTGTGTCATGCCGACCAGCGTCGCACAGGTGGCATCTGTTCCGCCCACATCCACCCCGACGGCCATTTCAAGGTAGCGGGTATTGAATGTCACCGTACGGTCCAGAACCATCTTCGAGGCATCATAGGAGGAATAAATCCGGCCGCTGGCGGCTGTCCGGAGTCCCAGAATGTCTGACTGATACCACAGACTGGAACGGTCATACTTGGCCAGTTCCCGCCTCAGCTGCTCATCCCCCAGGGACAGATTGCCGAGAATGGTAAAATGACCGTAATTGTATCCCGGATTCACTCCCCGGCGCTTGAGGTCATCCTGATAATCCAGGAACTCCGAATAGAACCAGTGAGATGGCGGCTTTGGGTTCAGGTCAAAGAAGATCTGCCGCTTTCTTGAGGCCAGTGTCCGGTCAATACACTCTTTCATAAAGCTGGGATGACATTCATTGACCTCGGTCACATAAACGCTTCCATAGCTGTTTCCCTTGATCCTGGCGGCATCATCTGCCTTCTTTCCGCCGGCGATAATGACCACCTTTTCCCCGTTCACCGACTGAATGAACAGTGCCTCTCTCCCCCTGTACTTGCCCATCCGGCTGCGTCCGGCAAAGATGTGCATCAGGCCGAATCCGTTGCTGTCGATAATGTTCATCTTGACCGCGGCGGTACTGACGCCGCCGCACAGGTGAAGCTTATCCGGATGAACATCCAGTGCGCAGGCCCAGGCAATGAGGTTAATGATGTTCTTCCCGGCACGCTTTCCGCCCTCCGCCACATTCAGCCAGCTCTCCCTGGAATCCGCGATATACCGTGCCTGGTCCTCCGTCAGCGGTGCATAGCTGATCATCCTCTTCCCCCCTTCTGCAGTGACGCCCGGTCACCTGCCGCCGGTTGTTTCTGCCCGCCTGCCGGAATTCCCGGCATCCCCTGTCTGGTCCCCGTCTCCGCCTTTGTCTCCTCTCCGGCCGAGAGCTGTTCAATCGTCCGTACCGGAAGTGGCCGGTTAATCAGGTCCGCCAGGGCCAGCATCTGCTCATTGGATTCCCGGATAATGTTCTCTCCCACCGGCGGCTCCGGGTGATCGCTCTGTCCGAGCATGTTTTTCCCGAGAAAAATAGCCATCATGGAACTGGTCTTGGAGAGCAGCAGCTGATTTTTCCGAAGAGCCAGCTTCACCGGGCTGACTTTCTTGCGGTAAATCTGTTCAAAGGCCATCCCGTACGTTTTCCGGCACCATTCATCCAGTGTGTCGTGATCCACACCGCCGAACAGGTCACAGATATCCTGTTCCGAACAGGCCAGCTGACAGTACACCTCAAACATGTTTTTATCTATCTCCACGCGGTTCATTTCCGCTTCCACGTTCTCTCTGCCGGTCACCGTCTGCTCCATGTCTTACTGCTCCTTTCCGGGGTTATTCCTCTTATCCGCCTGCCATTGGCCGGCAGGGAATCCCCATTGATCTGAGCTGATCCGCCGCGGCCTGCATTTCCTCCTCATCTCTGCATTCAACAAGCAGCTTAAACCCTTCCTCCTCCATCTCCCCCGGCATTTCCGGCGGAATGAGCTTATCCATATCCGGCCCCTCATCCTCCCCGAAACCAAAGAGTCCTTCCATATCCAGGGTTTCCTCCAGCCCTGAAAGGATTTCCGCAAGGGTCGCCTCATCCCATGGGGTTTCCATGGTTGCCTGATTATGTTCAAGCATGTACGCATCCCGCTCCGTCGGCGTCAGATGATCCAGGTGAATCACGGGAATCCCTTTTTCGGGAATCCGGATCTCCCCCTCCCGGACCAGCTGCTTCAGTGCTTCAAGACGCCCGTGTCCCTCAACCACCTGCGAATCTCCCCAGATGCCGATTGGGTCCAGAAAGCCGAAAGTCAGAATGCTGTTTCGGATATGTTTAAGCTGTTCTGCACTGTGTATTTTGGGGTTCCGCGGATGAGGGCGAAACCGTTCCAGCGGCAGTGCATCCGCCGTTTGTACCCACTTAATCTCCTTCATTTTCTCCTCCTGTTTTCCTCTGTTTTCAGACCTTTGTCAGCATCTCCTGAATCTCCGCGTTCACCATTGCCTCAAGCGTATCCACATCCAGCGTAAATCCCTGCTCTTCCAGCAGCTTTTTCGCATACGCAAGTTTCTCCGCGCCGCGGCCTGCCCCATACAGTTTTTCCGCCGCATAAACCGCGATATGCACCCAGGTCCGAAGCATCTCCTGCTGATCCGCATCCATCCGCTCACGCACTGCCTGAATGCCTTTGGTGGTCAGTACGGTAATCAGGACGGAGAGAATCACGACAAAAAGCGGTGTAAGATCGATCAGGTTTTCCATTTACTCATCCTCCGTTTCAGCGTTGGTCATTTGTCTGTCCGGCTTTCACTGAGTCCTGGTTCCGGAAAGGGGTCATCAGCCGGAGCTCTCCCCTTCTCGTTTTTCTTTCGGATGACCGGCTACCAGCCATTTTTCTGCCACTGAATTTCCGGAATAAGCGACGAAAACAACCGAAGCGAAATCCGTATAATGGGTAAAAAGACCGGGAAGCTGCTCATACTCCTCTGCCAGAACCATGCCGACCAGCCCCAATACGGCCAGCAATGTGACCGCAATCAGGACAATGAGCACCATGATTTTGGAAAACTGGATGTAATTTTCTCCGAATTTCATTCACACCTCCATGTCTCGCCGTGATCCCCTCCGGCATCTTTCTCCATTCCCGTCTCACAGGGCCTCTTTTTCCGGATAACCTGGTACGGCTGTCCGGCATCATCTGCTGTGCCCTGTCAGCGCTCTATCTGTTGACCAGGTATTCATTGATTTCCTGCAGCGACTGCCTCAGCTTATCCACCGAATTGCCGTTCACCAGATGGGAAAGAATCGACAGCTGTGAGCGCAGAACCAGCGTCATTTTGTCCCCATAGATGTCCGATCTCCCTTCCATCTCCAGGATCCGGCTTTCAAGACTCTGCAGCTGTTTCTGCAGCGTATTTGTCCTCTCCTGCAGATCCGTAATGGGCTGCATGTTTTCCTGCCGGGCTTTCCGGAGTCCGCTTCTGGCATTCAGGAACATGCTGATTCCCCAGCAGACCGCCAGAATAATCACCAAAGCCAGCTCAAAGTTGTTCATCGTCAGATAGTTCTGCATTTTTCCTCCTCTCCAGACAGTGTGTCCTGTCTATTGGCCTCCCGCTTTTTCTGCTCCCAACCAAAACAAACGGACGCCCTGCGTCCGGCCCAGTCCTCTCCAGACAGTCTGTCCTGTCTATAGCTGCTCAGTCATCCGCAATTCTCCAGCGGCCCATTATGGTCACGATCTGACCATCCGCCGAAATGAGCGTTGTCATGTTCTGTCCTTCTTCCGGCACAATCAACCCTTCCGCTCCCGTTTCGCTCCATTCGGTCTGTTTTCCCATTCCAGACCGCATCAGGTACTGACCCGACACATAACCGGTTCTGCCCTCATACACCACTTTGGGCCATTCACCGTCTTCAAGGATGGTCACCTGTGCCCCTTTCGGGATCTCCATCAGCACAGATCCATTTACCGGTTTTGCCCGAAGGCGGAGACCCGAGGTTTATGTTGCCACAACGGCCATGTCTCTGTCCAGAGCCGCTCCTGCTCCCGAGGCATTGCCTCCTCTTTCTTCCATTTTTCCCCCTTTCTCCGGTTCAATGAGCCGGTGCCGGGCCAGATACGCCCATTGTCCATTCAGCAGGTTTGTCTCCACAACACACCCTTTTGCGGATGAAGAATGAATGACAGTTGCCGGTCCGGTGACAAGGCCGACATGATGGACATCCGCTCCGCTGGCTTTAAAAGCCAGCATTCCGGGAATCGGATTGTTCAGGTTTTCCTGTCGGCTCACCAGATCCCGTGAACGCCACAGGGAGTTGGTACCTGCGATCTGATACTTTTTCTCCCCGCCCTGTGCTTTCCGAAGTATCGCCTTAATGAAATTGATGCAGTCGTAAGTGGAGTAAGGTGTGCCCATCATGCTCCGTCCGACTGCTATTGCCTCTGCTGCCCGAATCATGCCTTATACCTCCGGTCTTTTGATACAGTCTGTCTTTCTGAAG
>JAGAHV010000275.1:0-11374 GCA_017626895.1 Clostridia bacterium
AAAATGCTCATCTGTTTGTGCTTTGTCTGATCAGCCTTCATAGTAGAACCTCTCTATTTCTAAATAATATTAATTATATCATTTAGAAATAGAATTGTCAATAGTTTTTGAAAATTTTACCTTTTGACCCCGGCATCATATCATGGGAATAAATCTGTCATCAACAGAATTTTGAGTCCGCGGCCGGGCAGGACTCAGTAAACATCATTGAGTCCCACAAAGCGGAACGGCTTCTTTTCCTGCTCCAGCTCCGTCAGGACAATGTCCAGCGCCTCGGCTGTATATTGGGCGGTATCGGAGAAATGCATGATGATGACCGCGCCGCTCCGGATATTTCTTTTGAGCTGGCGTGCCAGGGTTTCCGCACTCTCTGCCTTATAGTCGCCGGAGGTGTAATACCCGGATATACTGTGGGTAAATCCACAGTCAAACACGGCTGTCAGGCCTTTTTTCCCGACGGCCAGCGTCGGCGGCCGAAACAGACGGCTCAGGGAAGGTTTCCCGCCCGCATCCCGCAGGTCCCCAATGATCTCCTGCATCGTGGCATAACTGGTAACCATATCCTCACGCAGTGTCGCCGTCTCGGCATCCGTCAGTTCTTCAAACGAGGTCGCCGTTATTTCGGTCGACAGTTTCAGGTGTTTATGGGTATGACACCCTATGGTATGTCCGGCCCTGGCAATGGCCCTCAGCAGATTCGGGTTATAAGGGACGTACTGGGTGCGCACGAAGAAGGTGGCCGTCGCATGATGCTTATCCAGCACCTGCAGCAGCCGGTCCACGGTTCCATCCGTTCCCCAGTCATCAAAGGTCAGGAACACCTTGTTTTCCTCATTGGGAATCAGGCCGCGTTTATCCATTTTCCGGATCTCCGAAACCTCAAATCCCGGAAGAAACCGCCGGCTGTTGACCCAGTCAATCCCCAGGTATCCTTTCGACACAATTCCCATGATTTCCTCATCGGACATTCCCGCAAGATAGCCCGGATGGATCCGGTCACGCACCTCCGGCAGAATCTGCTCCGCCGGCAGCGGCCATTGATACATTTCCCCTGTATCCGCGGCCATCTTCGAGGCCGATTCCACCGGATAGACGCAGTTGGTTTCAATCAGCGCATTCAGCAGCCCGGCCAGCAGAAAGTCATTGTGCTGAATCAGTCCCATCTGAAAGTGCACGATCTCCCCCCGCTGGAATTTTCCCTCATTGGCAGAAACAACCAGCGGCAGTGCCTCCTCCACACTGGTCAGCCGGGTAATGCTCTGGGGAACGCCCTCTTTCACCTGTGAGAGGACCTCCAGTCCGCAGGCACCTGCCGCATCCAGGACAATGGGTGAGGCGGTCCCGTATGTCATTCGAACAAAGATCTGCCCGTCTTCACCAAATTCATTCATCAGCCGGTCTCTGGCCTCCGTCAGCTGCTCACGAAGCACCCGCGCATCGGTATGTGCATCCGGCGGAATGGACAGGCCAAGATTGTGTCCCGCCTTCTTAATGGCATGCACCAGATCACTGTTTTCACTCAGCTCTTCCGTCGTCACAAAAAAGGTTGCACTGCTGCCGGTATTCCGGAGGACATCCAGCACGCCGTTGATCTCCGTCACATTTTTCAGACCGGAAAACGTGAAAACCGTGGCACGCCGGGTGGTATAGAACCGGTTCCTGACCACTGCCGGGGAATATGCCGCCGGCGGCTCTTCGGCTTTCTCTGCCTCCTGTACCTTTTCCGCCGGTGCTGCCGCCTCATAGGTCTGATACGGTTTTTCCGGAATCAGCCTCGGTTCCGCCCTCTCCGGGAACTGCAGGGGATGACGGATAAAATAGATTCCGGCTCCGAGAAATGTCCCCGTCAGCACCAGCAAAACCACCATCAGCAGAATCTGGCGTCCTTTTCGATTCATCGTCCTCCACCCCGTCACTCGCTGTCTGTACCGACCGCGTCATTGTTTTCATCCTGCAGAAACTGCTTAAGCGATTCCGTTTCATTTCCTGAAAGCCGGAACAGGTCAAAGTGCCGGTAACCCATCCCTTCCAGATGCTGCCGCCAGCAGGTCAGTGTTGTCCCGTCCGCATACCAGAGCGTCCCGCCGTCCTCGCCGGGAATCTCGGCCGCCATTGCACCGCTGTCCGCGTCCCGTTCCGGCCTGATTCCGTATTCCTCCAGCAAAGCAACCGCATCCCTTTCCCGGAGTGCCCGGACGACTTTCCCTGAGTGCCAGAGAAATCCCCCGGCTGAAAAGGCCATGCGCACCTTGCCGGGCACCTGCTGCCAGTTTTCGCCAACCTCGCTCAGGAAAGAAAGATCCGCCTTTGGTCCCGGCCCGCTGTGATAGCCATAGAGGTTATAGCACATACAGATATATTCCGGTCCCTCCGGCAGCGCACAGTAAAGCGGGGCAGCGCATTCCAGAACGACCCGAAGGGCAATCCCCTCCCGGCTGAGAATAGCAAATAGCCGCGCCAGAAAAACGGCGAATTGTTCCCATAGCCCGGTATCCTTCTTAAAGTTCTCATAATCGATCTCAAGACCCGTCAGCTGACAGATGTCCACCAGTTTCAGGATCTCATCAATGTGTGCACTCTGCGCCGCCTCATCCCTGAGCTGCGTCTGCAGAAATTCCCTGGATTTCTGGATAATGTTTCCCTCCGCTGTCTCCACATCATTGACCAGCGAAAGATAGACATTGGGACGATCCATGGAATGCAGCATCATTTCCGTTTCCTCAGGCAGAACCACGTTCCCATCCTGATCAAAATAAGCCTCAAAGCAGATTACCTCATCGAGATCACTCTCAAACTGCTCTGCTTCCTCCAGCGCGCCCTCCATGTCCCAGTAAGTCAGCCATGCCCCTCTCTCCCCCAGCCCGACAGCCGGGAGGAGAAGCAGCAGCAAACAGATCAGCTGTTTCACTATTTTGCCCTCAACTTTGGTCATTGTCCTGACCCGGTTTGTCCTTTGTCAGTCGAACAGTCGCCTGAAAATACGGATGACCCGGTCCACAAATCCCACATGGGTAACCACATCCTCCAGCGGTTCCGCATAGGCGTAGATCTCCGGTCCGATATTGTTTCCAATGCGGAGATCCCTGAAAATGGCGTCATAGACATCGTCCGAGAGATTCGTCTGACTGAACCGCTCATTGTCCATGGTCACCTCTGCGCCAAGTGCCAGACGGTTGCCCCGGCCCTCCGGAACTTTCAGATGATCCACCACCAGACGGTCATCAAGCCACACGCTGAGCCGTGATCCGGCACACTGAATCCGCAGTTTCCGGTCATCCTGCTCATCAATATCCAGTTCGGGGATATACGGCTGTCCTCCATCCGCCAGGGTGGGAACCCGAAGGGTCCGCAGATATTCAAGGTTGGCCTGCGCCTCTGCCCGGCGCGCCTCGTCCTCATCATGCGCAATAATGGCCTCGCAGCAGGCAATTTTCCCCGCAAGTTCATTTTCCTCTACGGATTCGGCAGGACCGCCGTCAAATTCCATGAGGTCCAGCTCAAAGAGCGGACTGTCCCCGGAGGGAGCCAGGATATAAAGCATATTGTTGTGCAGGCACAGGGTCACGCCTCCCTCACCGTTTTCATCCGTCTTCATGGAGATCGACTGCTGCCCCACCTGGTTTCCCTGCAGCCGAACACTCAGGTCAAAGTTCGGCGACAGTTCCTTTTCAAGGAGAAGGGTCCCTTTTCCGTACGGCATGGAGGTCAGGATGATCCGGTGATCCGAATACTCCGCTACCCCCTGAAGACGCTTCCATGCCTTTGCCTGTTCCTCATCCCCCAGGCGGAACATCACCGAATGGCCGGTATCATCCCAGATGCGCATCATCAGGTGATTGGCTGAAAAGTACTGCCGGGACTGAAGGCGGGAAAGATCATAGATGGAGGAATCCATCTGATTGAGACAGGTGCCCTGCCGGTTAAAATTCATCCCGAACACCTTCTGCATCATTTCCTCGTTTTTCCGGCTCACCAGCGGGTCGTTCCCGTACGCACCGGTGTTGGAATGCATCAGAATATAGAGGGAGGGAACAAAACCGAAATCCTGCCGGTACAGTTCCGCCATTTTCGTATAGTCCCATTCGATGCGCTTTTCCATCTCCTCCACCGATTCCTGACGCAGGCGGTTCTCATCCCGCAGAAAATCCATGAGGTAATGGTTGTAGTCACGCCGCAGATAATGATGCACTTTCAGGAATTCCGCCGTGTTCATGTGCCCGAAGTAGTTTTCGTACCGGTCAAAAATGTTGATATAACTGAGCCGGTAACCATTGGAGCCCATCTCCCAGTACGAGCTGTCCAGCAGTTCCCTGGCGGACTTGCCCGTAATGTACAGTCCCTGCGTATCCGAGAGATTCTCGGCATAGGTGCACATGGTTGCCTTGTAATTGCATGCCTCAAGGGTCGGCTGAACCCAGATTGCACTGTCATAGATGCCATCTTCAAAAATGATCAGCATGGCCTTTTCCGGCAGATTTTCCCCGTCCCGGTATGCCCGGATCACATCCTCCTGGGAAATGGTCTGGTAGCCGGAGGCTTTCAGCGTCTGCATCTGTTCCTTGAAGGCCTGCAGGTTAACGATCTTGCTGCCCTCAACCGCCTTGGCCACCACGCCGTTATAGGCCAGCGCGATGAAATGCGTTCCGGAGGCATGCCCCATGCTGTCGTAGCCCTCCGTAATGGATTCGGAGGAAATCATGGCACTTTCCTTCTGCGGCGGCATGGCACTTGGCTGCACCTGAGCCTGTTTATAATCCCACAGTGACTTGACCACCCAGGAAAAGGCAAGAACCATGACGATCACTTCAAAAATGGTCCGAATCACTTTCAGGCGGTTTTTCCGTATCAGCCACCGGTCATCCATTTGTCATCACCCCTGCCTGTGCCGAACTCTCCTTTTGCCCTTTGTCCGCCTTTGCTGCCCGCTTCTTTCCTTTTCCGCGGGTGCCCCAGTCATTGACCCAGAAGGTGACCCAGGCCCAGGGCATCTGCCAGAGCAGGAAAAACTCATAATACAGGCAGAACAGCAGTCCGTATATCCACAGTGTACTCTTTTTCAGAATCAGCTGGGCAAAACACATCATGAGCGACATCATGAGCAGTCCCAGCAGAAAGGTCGTCGGAAAGATTCCGCGGACAAGCGGAATGTACACCACGTTGTACAGCACGATGATCGGCGCGATCAGCGGAACCAGAAGACCGAGATAGAAAAAGAAGGACATGAAGGGCTGCTTGCGCCAGATAAACCGGCCCGCCCGCAGTGATTCCCTCAGCCAGGACCGCTTCCACCGCATCTGCTGACGCAGGAACTGACGGTGCCGGTTGGGAACAATGGTGGAACAGATCGCCGTATCCTGATAATACGTCCGGTGATGTTCCACCACATAGTTGGTCAGGCTCCGGTCATCCCCGAAAGTCGCTTTCTGTCCCAGGAATTTCTGATTGATCCACTTGTCAAACACCTCACGAACCGCCGTAATCCGGTAGCAGGAAAGTGGACCGCTCAGGCACATGACCGAATCGAAATAGGCCTCTGCCGCCTTCATGACGCGGAACGAGATGTAGTAGCGGACCGCCTGCATTTTCGTCAGGTGATTCGTATAGATATTGGCCACATCCGTCCTTCCGGCCACACCGGCCGTCTTCGGATCCCGCATGGGCTGAACCAGGCAGCGGATGGCATTGGGCTGCAGAAAGCTGTCCGAATCCACAAAGACAATCAGCTCGGTCCGGCAGTTCCGGATGCCGATGGCCATCGCCTCCCGCTTTCCCTGATTATACTTCTGGAAGAAAACCCGGACCCGGTTCTCAATGTCATACTGCGGACCTTCCCGTTTGAGATCCTCCACGGTTTTCTTGATCACCTCTACCGAGTTGTCCGAGGAACCGTCATCCACAATGATAAATTCCAGCCGGTCCACCGGATAATTCTGATCCACACACTTGAGAATAGTGGTCCGGATCCATTCCTCCTCATTAAAGCAGGGAATGACCACCGTGACACTGGGTGTAAATGTGGGATCCACCGGCACCGGATGGTAAAACACGCCGAACAGATACCGTGTCAGCAGGAACAGGGCGGTCAGAATACTGTACCCGTACAGCATCGGGCTTCTGGCAAATTCCACAACGCTCTCCACGCGCATGAACATGATTATCAGCGTACAGAGGAAAAGGAACAGCACGGAAAGCGTAAAGAGCATGCTGTCCGTTTTCCGCCGCTCCTCATACAGCGGATGCGAAAACTGGATGGCCAGCTTTTCCCCGTCCCCGATGACCCGCATGATCTTGGCGGAAATCTTTTTGTATTTCTTTTCCGTTCCTTCCTGCAAATCCCCTTCCTGAAGACGGAAGGTCAGGCGAAGATGCTGCTCTTTCTCAAACGGAATTGTCCGCATCTCCTCCGGGACCTGAAGCATCATGCCGGTCTGTGAGATATCGACACTCGTCCCGTCAAAGCTCTTTCCGTTATCCAGCAGCACCTGCGTCTTCACGTGAACATTGAAGCGCTGTCCCGCATAAGTGGCATATTGCGGTCTGGAATCATCATCCGACTTGTTGTCCCGTCGGTCATGATTGCTGCGGCGGTTGGATGGATCCGGCACATTCGGCATCAGCCGGCGATCGCCCTGTGCCTCCAGGATTCGGTCCTCAATAACCTTCTTTTTTCTCATCGCTCGTCCTCTGTTTCTCAGCAGCATTCCTCTGTGTATCATCCGGATGTCGCTTACTCAGGAATATGCATTTCAATAAAAGACAGGAGTGTCTCGCACCCGGCATCATTCAGATGCCGTCCATAGGTCACCGCATCCAGACAATACCCTGCATCCAGTGCGCCGGCCGTGTCGCGAAGGGGGAAGGCCGCATCAACAAATCCCAGGCCATACATTTTCGCCATGGCGCACAGCATCTGGTTCAGCCGGAACCGCTGCTCATTCCCGACACCCGTATACCCCTCAAGCCGGGGCGGAATGCTCATCACAATGATCCGGGCCTCCGGATTCTGCTTCCGGATGCGGTAAATCAGCAGGCGGTAATTCATCAGATAATCCTCCCGCTTATAGCCATCCGCACTTGAAAATCCGAGACACAGCCAGATGCTCCGGGGATTCATCGTCTGCAGGCGATCCTCAATGGGATTGGTGTCATTGAGAAGCGACTCAACCGTCGTATTGTTTTCTGTCAGAAACACGGCATCCGCAAAATACGACGGGTTGATCTGGCGTCGCCACTGAACATAATCCCCCACACCGGCCATGACCGAATCGCCGATAAAAACCGCGCCGGCAAAGTCTTCCTGCGTCCCCGCCCGGAACGGTCCTGCCGAAAGCGGCTCCTTTGTCACAGGGGGCTCTCCCTTTCGATAGGCAAGGAGTTCCTTTTCCTCCTCACTGAGTTCCCTCTGTTTCTCAAGCAGGGGCACCCGGCACTGTTCAAGCTCATCCAGACTCACCAGCTGAAAGCCGGCCTGCTGCAGCTGATCCACCAGCCAGCCAACCATCTGCGGAAGATCGGCAAACCGCTCATCCGATGTTTCCCACTCACGGCGAATTCCGGGACTCGGATCGATGGCAGGCCGCTCATCCAGTTTGTCCCCTTCATCGCCAAACTCATCCTTATCCAGTTCCTGGCCCAGCTTGATGGAAAGGATACTGCCCCGGATGACCGATGTCGTATAAAAGCCGGCCTCCCCCACCGTCCTGAAACTGCGGTGATTCAGGTAGGCACTGGGCTCAACCGCCTGCTCAAGGCCGCCCGCCGTCACGGCCCGCAGAACATCCTCGGTATAGACCGTTCCGTTGCAGCGAATAAACGTCGGGCGGACACCGGCTGCCTTTTCAATCAGGTGCTGGGTCTTTTCAAACTGCATCGCATTCTGATAAGCCGGAAGCCGTTCCAGTTTTTTCGCCCCGCTCATTCCGTAATTTCCGATGCCAAACCCCATGTCAGCGACCTTTTTGACAAGCTCTCCGTGTTCATCCGCCGTTACCCCTGACACGAAGAATGTTGCGGGAACATGACGCTCCTGCAGCAGCTGCGCAATCGCTTCAACCGTGAGATCGTCCGTATATCCCTCAAAGATCAGCGCAGCGACCTTCTGATCCGTTTCCACCCCCTGAAGCAGTCTGGCAGGAACGGCATCGATCCCCGGCACCGGTGTTGGTGTGACCGTTTTCACCTCCGACTCCGGCACATTCTCCGGCTTCTTTGAAAACGCCGAACAGCCGGACAATGCCAGAGAAAGGCTCAGAAGGAGCAGAAGGACGGTAAGCCATCTATTCATTTTTCTCACCAGACACATACACAGGATAGTCGCCCGGCGACTGCAGCATCCGAAGAGAGCCCATGGATTTGTCCAGCTCATGCTGGAGATTCACAAAACGCTCCTCAATCACCTGGCGGAATCCCATGGCATTAAAATACGCTGCCCGAACCGCCGCGGTTGCCTGTGTACGGATATTTTCCGCATCATCCAGCATTTTCTGGCTGGAATCCACCGCTTCCTGAACAATTTTCTGTGCTTTCAGGTTGGCATCCGCCATGGGGTTCGCCTCAATCATTTTTTCCATACGCTCGATTTCCAGTCTCTGACTGGCCGCACGCTGTCCCAGCTGCTCCGACTGAAGCCGGGCGAACCCAAGTTCCTCCCGCAAAGCGTCCTGCTGCTGCAGCGCCTTTTCCAGTTCCGTCTGCAGACGCCGGTTTTCCGAAAGGCATTTCTGTTTTTCCTCTCTGATACCGGCAAGCTGCTTTTCAAGCGTCCGGATCTCCTTGCGCAGGCTCTCGGCATTCATCTGTTCCAGACGCCGTCCCTCTGCTGCCTGCCCAAGTTTTTCCTCCAGTGCCACTCTTTCCTGTCGTTCCTTTTCGGCCTGAGTCCGGAGCAGCTGACTTTCCTGCTCAGCTGCCTGTCTCAGGTTCTCGATGCCGGCCATCCGTTTCTCCGTTTCCTCTCCCAGTTCCAGGAGATACCGGTCCACGTCGGATGCCTTATACCGGCCAAAGAGTTTTCTGAATTCTTTCTGTTTATTCATATTCAACCTCACAGCAGGTAATGCTGAATTACACGGGATTCATATACCATGAAAATGAATGCAGCCACCATGGCAATAAAGAGAACGGTGTTGATAAGCGAAAGACGCGGCGAAGAGGGATCCGTCTCCTCCTCGTCCGGAATGGAAACCTCCTCCACCACATGCTCGGTTTCCTCAAGCGGACCCGGTGTCCAGAACTGCGTCCGTTCCGGGTCATAGAAGGTGTCCGCTGCCCGTTTTCCCGAATGCGCATTGACGGGCTTTGCCTCACCGGAAACCGGCACCGCGGAATCTGCCGATGCCGGCGGTGCAGAAACTGAATCCGGCCTTTCCGGCACATTTCCGGCAGAATGGTCGGTTTCATCCCTCGCCGGAGCCGGCCGCGATTCCGGCAGTTTTTGTGCAGATGGGACAGGTTCCCGCACGGATTCATCGCCGGCTGCAGGCACAAGGCCTTCACTGATCCCCGCATGCTGCAGTTCTTCCATCTGCTCTGCCCACAGGGAAACCGCATCGCGAAGCTCCTCCGATTCACTTTCCCATTCATCCGTGTCCCCTGCCGGGGCAGCATAACCGGAGCGAGGCATTGTCTCACTCTGCCGTCGCCGCCGGCGGACAGCGCCGGTCTGACTCTGCCCGGGTTTCTCTGCCTCATCTGCCGCCGAAACCGCCACGGACGGTTTTTCGCCCTCCCGTACCTCAGGCGTCAGATTATGCGCAGGAATGCTCTACATAAGGCCGTGCCGCTGGATATATTCTCTCAGGCGTTCCGGGCTGTCACCGGTAACGCTGAAAATCAGACAGGCCTGTGCACGGATAAAATAGGCCATATTCTCCGAAGGAACACGACTGGCGTATTCCCGGCGAAGGCTGGCCAGCACCACATCTGCCAGCAGCAGCTGTGTATCCCTGTTTCCTGTCCATTTCCCAGCCTCCTCCAGCGCGAGGAGCTGCCACTGTCTGCGGAATTTTGCAAAGTTTTCCTGACTTGCCAGGCCGTTTAGATTACTCATTCTCTCCCTCACTGCATTTGCAGTCTGCGAAGCATCCTGTTCCTATCATCCCGTCAACACGAACAGGATAGTAAACAAATCCAAATTCATCTTAATCATTTCAGTATTTTTAGTCAATACTTCAGGGATGAAAAAAAGAAGAATGGGATAAATCGTGACAAATATGGAATAGAAATGTCATTTTTAGAGCACTCCGTATCCTGTCATTTTTCGAATATGCGGCAATGGGCTAAAAAAAGACCGGTCCGTTCAGGCATAAATAAGGGAGCCGGTTTCCCGGCCCCCTGCTTTCTGGGGCTGATGCTTTAAAACCTGTTACTGACTCAGGACGGCCTTTAATTCCTGGCAGGCGCTTTTTCCGCCTTCCTCTGGTTACTGCCGTCCTTATCCGGATTTGAATTTGAACTGATCGCTTGCTGCTGCGGCGGGAACAGTTTCGTCGCCACCAGATAACCGATCAGGCCGGCCGCAATGCCGAAGATCATCCCTCCTACCACATCACTTGGATAATGAACACAACGGATGATTCTTGTAAATCCCACAACGAACGGGATAATCATGAGCAGCCATGCCCACTTTTTCTTTTCCTTGAGAAGGAGCGCGGTAAGCGCCGTAAAGATCGTAAAATTCAGCGAAGTATGGCCGGACGGGAAAGAGTCGTCATCCTCAAGAGGCGAACCGGCGTTTTTCCAGTGCGGCTCGTAGGTTTCCCAGAATGGCGTTTGCTGCAGCGTGACATAGGGTCTCGGTCTTCCCACACCCGGTTTGATTATGACATTCACCACGAGATAGGCCACTAAAAAGCCAACCACCATCGCCACACCGTATTTTCTGGTCACCTTTGGGACACAAAGAATCAGCGCAACCACCAGACAAATGATGTACGCTGTCTTATCCCCCATGCGCTGGCATATCTCAGCCAGTCCGATCGTCATCGGGTTCTGAAACTTCCAGAAAAAAGAATATAACGCGGTATCAAATCCATACAATAACTGATCCAATGCTGTACTTCCTTTCCACAGGTCAATTCCCGACCGCTGCCGGTATCCTCAGGCCTGGAAGCAAAGAAAAAACTCCATCTGTTTCCACACACGGAACAATCCGCAGCCGGAGGGGAAAGCACCTTCTGCTTTGAAATCATTCTAAGCTTTTACAGGGTTCTTGTCAACACGGGACAATGCCAGGGGCCGCGTAAAATCACTGCAGGTTTTGGGGTACATGCATATGCTTTATAATCATTATGTTTCGTGCTAATACCTGCAGTAATTTTACGTTCCTGCCTGAAATTGGGGTCATATAACGCTGTTATTTAACGTGAAAAATCCC
>JAGAHV010000276.1:0-4347 GCA_017626895.1 Clostridia bacterium
ATCACCGGACCAGACCAGTGCGCCGTACCTCTGGCTGCCGGCCCAGGCACACCGCAGCAGGTTGAGGATGTTTTTCTGCCCGGCCATTGCCATGCCCTCATAGAACGCGCGGGCATACATGACCGGATAGATATTCCCGACCTGAATGTCAGGTCCAAGATGGTAACGGAAATTATCGAATGTATAATAGGTGTATTCAGGCTCCGCCTCATCCAGCCAGAAAATGCGGATGCCCTTATCATAATAGTTCTGTTTTGCCTTTTCCCAGATGTATTCCCGTGCCTCAGGATTGGTGGCGTCAAAGTGCAGTGTGTTTCCCTGGAAGTCCATGGAGATGGGATAACCCTTATCTACCCGGATGAGGAGGCCTTTGCCTTTCATTTCCTCGAAGTTTTCACTTCTGTAGTCCACCGTCGGCCAGATGGAGACCATGAGTTCAATGCCCATTTCCTTGAGCTCCCGAATCATGGCATCCGGATCGGGCCAGTAAGTCGGGTCAAATTTCCATTCACCCTGCAGCGGCCAGTGGAAGAAATCGCACACGATGACGGAAATGGGGATATTGCGGCGCTTGAATTCACGGGCGACCTCAAGGAGCTCCTCCTGCGTCTGATAACGAAGCTTGCACTGCCAGTAGCCCATGGCAAATTCGGGCATCATGGGAACCCGCCCGGTTGCAGCGGAATAGGCCTCTTCAATTTCCGCAGGACTGTCACCGGCCGTGATCCAGTAATCCAGTTTTTTGGTCGATTCGGCTTCCCAGGTCGTGATGTTCTTTCCAAACGTGACGCGCCCGACGGCCGGGTTATTCCAGAGAAATCCATAACCGAGGCTGGAGAGCATGAACGGGACGCTTGCCTGGGAATTGCGCTGAGCCAGTTCAAGATCCGCGCCTTTCAGATCCAGATAGGGCTGCTGATACTGGCCCATGCCGTAGATCTTTTCGGAAGTGTTTGAAATAAACCGCATGGTAAGACGGTAATCTGCACCGATCATCGGTTTGAATTCACGGGCTTCCACCTCCAGAGAAGAGCAGGTGTCCCCGAACATATCCCGGCGGTTGCGCAGATATTCCTGCAGGAGAATCTCACCGCGTTCGTTATAGAACGTGATGCGGCCGATCAGGTTGATCTCTGCCCGGATTTTTCCGCTTGTAATGCTCCCGCCATCCTCATGGACGACAATGACGGGATTTCCGGAATTCTGAGGGGGGAGCAGTGCCCAGTCCTGCGGATCCATTTCGGGGGTTTTCCATGCCCGCACCCGAAGACTGTTCGCGCCCCATGGTTCAATGATCAGCCGTTCAGACTCATAACGGTAGCAAAGCGCGTTTCCTTTGCGCTCGAAATAACCAAAGACAATTTTCACTTCATCCTGAGCTGCCATATAGTGTAATCCTCCTCAGCTTGGTTTTGCACCGCATCCTTTCCGGTGCTCGTTTGACAGATCGACGCATCGCGCCGAGTCCGCTCTTTATTCTTTTACAGCGCCCGCGGTCAGGCCGCCGACGATGTATTTCTGCATGAAGATAAACAGAATCACAACCGGGAGTACGAGAATGGTTCCATAAGCCATGATGCAGTTCCATTTTGTGCCGTACGCACTCTGGAACTTGTAGATGTTGGCGGTCAGAGGCCGCATGTTTGCCCCGACGTTGAACGTCATTGAGAAAACCAGATCGTTCCAGCCGTTCAGAAAGGAAATGACCACAATGGTGATGATGCCGGTCTTGACAGCCGGGACCATGACAAGGAAGAAGGACCTCAGCGGGCCACAGCCATCCAGACGGGCGGCTTCATCCAGGGTTACCGGAATGGAACGGAAAAACGGTCTGAGAGTGATGATGGCAAAGGGAATACTGCCGGCGGCGATGGCGATGGGGGAGGAGATATGAGTGCCGAGCAGTCCGGCTCTGCTGAAGATCAGGTACAGTGGGGTGAGCGTCAGGGAGGCAGGCAGCATCTGAGAGACCAGGAAGACGAGCAGAAAGAGGTTAATGCCGCGCACCTTGTATCGGCCCATGCCGTAGGCGGCCGGAACCCCGAGCAGCAGGGTGATCCCCATGGTCAGAAATGCATTGATAAAACTGTTCCTCAGGGAGACCATGAAGACCGGGTCATTCAGGTTTTCCAGCCAGGGACGGAAGGTAAATGTATGCGGATAATAGGTAAGCACTCTTCCGAATGCTTCCATATCCGGCTTGAACGATAACTGAACCAGCCAGTAAATAGGAAACAGGAACACAATGGCAATGATGACGGCAATAATGGCAAACAGAATTTTCCTGTTCCTGGACATTGTGCCTTCCATGATTATTTATCCTCCTTTCTGAGCAGATGGAGATAGAACATGCCAACCACAAACAGACAGAAAAACAATACCATGGTGGCCGCGGAGCCCCTGGAGAATTTAAACTGGGTAAAGGACAGCATGTAGGAATAGGTGCCAAGGACGTCGGTTGAGTTGAGCGGTCCGCCTTTGGTCATGATGTACATCAGATCAAAAGCGCGGAACGTGTAGATGAATCCAAGCATCAGGACGGCGAGAATGGAGCTTTTCATCAGCGGGAGCGTGATGAAGGTGAAACGCTGTCCCCAGTTGGCGCCGTCGATCATGGCACTCTCATAGACCTCATTCTCAATACTGGAGAGGCCGGAGATCAGGAGCAGCATGTTAAAGGGAATACCGACCCAGCAGTTCATCGTGATGACAGCCGGCAGTGAAAACGTTGTGTTGGTCAGCCATTCCGGACCTGTTATTCCGATCCGTCTGAGCAGATCATTGATCAGCCCGTCGTTCATGAAGATGTTCTTTCCCAGCAGTCCGGTAACGGAAATGGGCATCATGTAACTGATAAGAATCATGCCGCGGATCACACCGGAGAGGGGGAAACGCTGCTTGAAGAACAGGGCAAATGCAAATCCGATCGTGAACTGGAAAATCAGACAGGTAATCGTAAACACAAATGTATTTTTCAGAACCAACTGAAAGGTTTCATTCCCGAAGAGTTCTGCATAATTCTGAAGGCCGATAAACACCGAAGTTCCGGACTTCAGGTTCTTCACATCCATATTCTTGAGGCTTAGAACCGCATTGTAGATCATGGGATACCCCATGACCAGCAGAATGTAAATGAAAGCCGGAAGGATAAAGAAATAAGCCTCCTTTTGCCGTTGTGCTGAAACGGGGCGTATTCTTTTTGACATCATACCCAGTCCTTTCCAAAAAACGGGAGCGGTCAGCAGCGCTGACCGCTCCCGTCAGAGCTTTAAGTCAGTAAATCATGCGTGTCCGTGATCAGGGCAGCGGATTCTCGGCGACGATCGGAGAGATAACCGTCATCGCTTTGGTCAGTGCCTCGGCAGGGTCAGCATTGTCGACGAATACGGACTGGCAGGCGGTATAGACTGCCTCAGAGATGGTCGGCCATTCTGCATGCGGTCCGCGGGCCTGTGCATAATTCATTTCGTCAACGAAAACCTGGAAGCCTTTGGTCTCATAGGTGTATTCGGCCTTGGAGTCGCCGCGGACCGGGATCTTGCCGGCGCCAACCGCCCACTCGGCTTCCTTTTCCTTGGAGCACATCCATTTGAGGAATTCGACGCAGGCATCCGTATCCACGCAGCCGGTGCAGATGCCGAAGTTTTCGCCGCCGATCGTGGAGGTGGAAGTTCCTTCCTCACCGGTGGGCAGGAGGCAGAAATCATAGTTGAAAGCGCCGTTGATGTCACCGGTCATGGCCAGATGCCAGGTGCCGCATTCGACCATGGCAGCCTTGCCGGCACAGAATGCATACCATGCATCCGCCTGTGTCCAGTTGACAGCCTCTTTGCTCATGTAGTTGTTGTGAATGAAGTCGCCAAGAACGGTGAGACCTTTCACAGCAGAGGGCGCCGTCAGGTCATCCACGTTTACGCTTTTGCCGTCCACGACGGAGCGCAGCCACGGCAGCAGCTGGAAGGTACCTTCCTCCGTGCCGATGCAGCACATGGCCATGCCATAGATGCCGTTGGCAGGATCGCTGGTCTTGGCGACCATTTCCTTCAGCTCGTCCAGGTCCTTCGGCATGTGATCATAGCCGGCGGCCTTGAGCAGATCCATGTTGCAGCCCAGCGCCAGACAGTTGGTATTCTGGGGCAGGCCATAGAGCCTTCCTTCCGCGTCCTTGCAGGAGCTCAGCGGGCCGGGATAGAAGTTGTCCAGTTCGCCCCAGGCATTCAGCTGATCCGTGATGTCAGCGAATACGCCGAGGGAAATGAAGGAGGCCATGTCAGGGGAGTCGACCATGCCAATGTCAGGAAGTTCTCCGGAGATGGCACCGATTGCGTACTGATTCATCAGTTCCTG
>JAGAHV010000277.1:0-3135 GCA_017626895.1 Clostridia bacterium
ATAAAATTTAGCCGTGACGACTGTTGAAATGGAAAAGGTCGTGACGGGTGGATTCCATAGGTCTGCCCAAAAACAAAGAAATGGAGGAAACAAAGATGTTGGAATTCTGCCTCGCATATCACGATGAAGGTGTGAGAAAATGGATGGTCAAAAAGCGTTTTTATGATTAAGAGGACCTGGCTCATTTCGGAAATGTGATCAGCAAAGGAGAATTTGACGCAGTAACCTTCTTGAAGAAAAAGATGAAACGGAATACTTGCAGGTTTGCAGTGAAGTGGAGGAGGATTTCCTCGTACCCAGAGTCAGGTTGGAACAGGAACTGACAGAGGAAGAAGTGAACACACTCTGCAAGGCGATACGGGAAACGGAACGACCCGGCAAGGGACATAAGCGCCGCTACTATTTTGACAAAGCCCTGAAGAGCCTGCCGGTTGACAGCATGCTGAGAAAGAAGTTTGATAGATATCTGCGACTGGTACCGCCTTCGCCAATCAAATACAAGCCTGTCCCAATCGGGCCTTTACGTCCATAGATGGCAGAAAAAGGCTACTCACAAAGGTCAAAGTGCAAGCAAGGAGACAGCTTCGTACAAGGAGACAGCTTCATAAAACAAAGTGACAGAGCGTCTCTTCTTAAAACAGAGGAGGCGCTCATTTTTTGTTTAGCCAGAATTGTGTTTGAAAGGAAAAAGCGTGGTGTACAGATAAAAGAAAGCGTTCCTTGTTTTTTCTCAGAATAATGGATGCTGGCGGTTGACAATACAAAGATTCCATTGGACTGCTCTTTAAGTCTTCTTCCATAAGGAGCGCACCCCAAAATACCGAATCGTTTGATGATGCACCCCCAAAAGCATCTAATCGTTTGATAATGCACCCAAAAAGCCCTGGGTGTATTTTTTTATACTATCAGACGAATGTCTTGAATTGCCGTCTGATAGTGTCAAAAAAGGAATTACTCTCAAACGATTCGAAAAACAATGTACGGTATCAAGTGAGAGGTGCAGGGGGATGTGTATCTCAGGATCATGTGGGGAATTTCCAATACACGGCAGGTAAGCGAAGGGAAATTTGAGTGGGATGCCTGGATTGAGATCGTCCGGTTCTAAGGGCGGCGGAGACGACCGAAGTTGCCAACAAAAGGATTTTTGCACAGCTGGACCGTTCCGTGCTGCGCTTGGATGGCATTGCAAATGCAATTGCTGCAAATCAGCAATTCGAACACATGTTGATTTATTGAACATTTATATGTATAATAGCATATGTGATTTGGAAACTGATCTTGAACATTTCAGAAATATCAGTTCTGGGAAACAATTGTGAAAGGGTGAGTGACAGATATGGCAGCTTCAAACCAGGAAGATAAGCGGATACGGCGGACAAAACGGATTCTCGAGCAGAGCCTGATGGAACTCCTCGAACAGAAACCGTTAAAGGATATCACGGTGCGGGATCTGACCACGCTGGCGGATATTAACCGGGGAACCTTTTATGCGTATTACAGTGATATCTATGATTTCGTTCAGAAACTGGAAGACGGCTATTTTGAACGCTTTGTGGAGCTGATGAACGCCCACGGGGATGAAACGGTCTTTCGCCAGACCAGGAGCTTCCTGCTGGACATGTTTACCTTCATTCAGAACAATTCCAAGGTGGTTCGCATTCTGCTCGGGGAGAACGGCGACGGTTCTTTCCGGGAAAAGCTGATTGCCGTGGTCAGGGAAAAATGCCATGCGGACTGGATCGCGGATAAAAGTGAATTTGCCGGTACGGAGAAGGAATTTGATTATCGCTATGCCTTTGTAACCTCCGGCTGTATCGGCCTGATCCGGGAATGGGTCAGTCATGGCTGCACGGATAGCGTCAATGAAATGACGGATCTGACGGAAAAGCTGATCCGTCAAGGCGGGATGAGCACCTGATAAACAGACGCGGACGCCCTATGGTTCGGGGATGAATCCCGGATCCGGGCAAAGGGGATGCTCAAAGAGCTCTGCCGTATAATTCTCATAGGCAGACAATGAAGTGGCCTTGCGGATCTTTTTAAGGAGCTTTGTGGCATCCTCAAAGCAGCAGGCCAGGTGTTTGCCCAGTTCGCGCATACGGCCCAGAACCGCATTCGGGGGAAAGAGCTGCCGGTAGGCATCGTACAGCGCATCATGATAGGTGCGCATCTCCCCGGGCTGCAGCGGGACATTTTCAAGGACGGTTCGGGCCAGGGCGGGATTTGCTGTCAGACCGCGTCCAATCATGACCGTCTGGATCTCGGGATGGGCTTTGGCAAAGGCCTGGCACTGTTCCGGCGTAAACAGATCGCCGTTATAGACCACCGGCATTTTGCAGGAGGGAAGGAGGGACAGAACCGCCTCCGGCGCCGTCTGGCCTTTGTAAAACTGGACCCGCGTCCGGGCGTGGATGATCAGCTCTGAAACCGGATAGGTGTTGAGCCGTGTGAGGAGGTCCGGAAACTCATCCGGATTCTGCCAGCCCAGCCGCGTCTTGATGGACACCCGGATGGGTGTGCGGGCATAGACCTCATCCAGAAAGCGTTCAAGGCCGGTCAGAGAGGTAAGAAGACCGGCGCCTTTTCCTTTTGCGGTGACGGTTCCGGAGGGACAGCCCATGTTCAGGTTAACTTCGGTATAGCCCATGTCGGCCAGCTGACTGACAGCCCACAGAAAGAGTTCCGGACGGGAGGCGATGATCTGCGGAACCAGATGAAAGCCGCGGTTTTTCCATGGATCGACCTCGGCGATTTCATGATTGGTCAGATTGTAATTCTGGGTCGGGCTGATAAATGGGGTAAAGTACTTGCAGATTCCTGAAAAATGAGCGGCATGGATCTGCCGGAAAGGGGCATCCGTAATGCCCTGAAGCGGTGCGAAATAGATTTGCATAATGGTCCCCGTTCAAGATGTGATGCAGCTCATTATAGGGGAAAGAGAAACAGAAAGCAATCATTCAAAAAAACAGTCATCACGGCGTGATGAAACGATTGGAGTAAAGAAAAATGATCAGGAGTGTACAGGAAAAAGACCGGGCAGTTCTCCGGAAAATGCTCAAAGACTTCTATGCCTCACCGGCGGTGGCCATTCACTGCTCGGATGAAATTGTGGAGAAGAACCTGGATGCGGCCATC
>JAGAHV010000278.1:0-15292 GCA_017626895.1 Clostridia bacterium
AATACAAAAAAATTAAGAATGTATAGTCAAAATTAACAGAATACTATGTCGTTGTTCTCTTCCCGGTTTCAGTGGCTGCAGCAGGCCCAGCTGCAGGCCTCCCCGCGTGTTTTGCCGGTACATCTCTGTGCATTGACCGCCCCCAAAAAACACCAGGCTGACCGGATCAGCCTGGTTTCATTCTGTTTCGGGTGCCTTCAGCGAATTTCCGGGAAGTGTTCAAGCACCGCGCGAAGTTTTGGGACGAAGGTGGATTTCCGCGAGAGATTCTCCGCGAGTTCAATCATCCCGTTCACCTCCGGGCCGAAGGAAAGCGTCAGTGCCTCATCTGCTCCCTTCCCCACCGCGGTGAGAATCATTTCCATTCCATCCGCTGCGATATTGCTGACCATCAGGAACAGCATATCGACATCAAGAGAGTGAATCGCCTCTTCCATGTACCGGCGCATTCGCTTTGCAACCGTCCGGCATGCCTGCGCACCGGATGCCCGGACAACCCCGACACCAAACCGGATCTCTCCGGCTTCGTATTCCTTGTAATCCAGGTGGAAAATGTCCGCATCCGACATTCCCTCATAATCGGTCAGCGCTTTCCGCATCCCGGCATACAGTTTCTGTCGTTCCTCATCCGGCATCCCCAGGATGTCCATCAGGGCCCGGACGGCCTGTCGGTCCGTCTGTGTCACATTCATGGTCAGGTTCCGGGTATCCGACAGGATGCCCATCAGCATGGCCGACGCAGCCGCCTGCGGGATCGGGATGCCGCATTCCAGCCAGCACAGCCACACCAGCGTTGAGGCAGCCCCGGTCCGGGCGCTCCGGATAAACACCGGTTCACTGGTGTTCACATCGCCGATGCCATGATGGTCAATGACCCCGATGAGTCTGGCCTCATCCAGATCGAGCACCGCCTGGGAACAGGAACTGTGGTCCACCAGGACCACCGGCAAATGAGCCACGCTGTCAATCACTGCCGGCTCTTCCAGGCCTAAGGAGGCACAGGCAAAGCGGGTTTCCGCGTTGACCGGTCCGGGCAGGGCTGCCCTGGCCTGAAGGCCCAGGCCCTGCAGCAGCATGGCACAGCCGATGGCCGCCCCCGCTGCATCTGAATCGGGATTGATATGCCCCAGGACATAGACCATTTCCTCTGCCGGAACCGCCGGCAGCATCAGCTCCCTGTATAAATGATTCATTTCCGCCACAAAGCTGTCCCCCATCGTCATTCGCTCCCTGTTTCGTTATCCCCGGATTCCTGTCCGGTACCGAGCCGGTCAAAGCCAGATCGGATTGGTCCACGCCCGCTTTCCGTCCCGGAGCACAGCAGCTCTGACATATTTCGCGTAATGCGGAATGGTCATCCTTGCCTCGTTCACCGGTTTGGCTGAATCGGCAGGAACAAGTGTCTGCGGCATGAGGTTGCAGGAAAAGCTCACCCGGTCTGCCGGGCCGCAGCAAAGAACCGCCTGATCCCCTTCAATGCGGAAATCAAAAATCTCCGGACCGCAGGAGGCATAGAAATTCCCCGCTGCCAGCGCATCCAGAATGGACTGGACGTTTCTTTCCGCATTCACCAGGACATAGCCGCAGCCGACCTGATCCGGCGTATGGCAGTCATCCACCGCCGTTCCGAAAAGCCGGTTGCCGGAGTCCATCACGGTTTCCCAGTCAAGGCCGTTGTCCGTATCAATGTCATTTTCAAGGGCGGTGCCGGTATTGAACAGTTCCATGGCAAAATTGCCCCTGAGTCCCATGTATTCGTGTACCGGCGTATGACTCCAGCGCGGATGACAGTACATGGTCAGGCAGCCGCGCCGGTGCATCTCATCCAGCGTCGGCTGAAAGTCCTCTGGCCGCTCAATGTCAAAGGACGGGAAATGCTCATCCTGCGCAAAATCGCCGCCATCCGCCGGTCCCAGGCAGACGGAATGGATCACATGCCGGCCGTTTCCGCGTGTGCCGGCAAAAACCACATCCAGTTCCATGCCGGGCACGATGATCAGCGAACTGCCGAAATTTTCCTTATTATATTTCCGGTGGTCCGTCAGTGCAACAAAATCATACTGAAGCTTTTTGTATTCCGCCAGCAATTGTTCCGGCGTCATCTCCCCGTCTGAACGGGTGGTATGCGTGTGCAGTGCCCCTTTGAGCAGAGACGCCGTGCCTGTAAAGGCTCCCTGATGAATCTCCATTTTCTCCTCCGTTAACTTTGCACAGTCGTTGAAAGTCCCTGCCGGATTCGGCTCAGTCATTCAGGATGCCGCTCTGGCGGACCGCCTCACAGACCTCCGCGATTTTCTCCGGCGGCAGCACCAGGGCAAAGCGGACATAGCCCTCGCCCAGCGGTCCGAAGCTGACCCCCGGCGTACAGATCACGCCGGCCCGGTCCATCAGCTCCAGGCAGAAATCCATGCTGGACTGATAGGTGCCCGGAAGTCTGGCCCACACAAACATGCTTCCCTGATTTTTTGGGATCGGCCAGCCAATGGCAGCCATTCCGTCGCAGAGAGCATCCCGCCGGGCCTGATAGGCATCGCACTGCGCCTCGACCTTGCGCCGCTCCGTGCGCATGGCGGCAATGGCCGCTGCCTGGATCGGCAGGAACATGCCGAAATCAATCTGGCTGCGCAGCTTCTTAAACGCCTCCACCAGCTGCGGATTCCCGATGAGGAACGACACACGGGCACCGGTCAGGTTAAAGGACTTGGACAGGCTGAAGAATTCCGCACCGACCTCGGCTGCGCCCGGATACTGCAGAAAACTTCCCCCGCGAATCCCGTCATAGATGATGTCGGAATACGCATTGTCATGCAGGAGAATGATATCATACCGGCGGGCAAAGTCAATCAGTTCCTCATACAGTTCCGGCGTCCCAATGCTCCCCATGGGGTTGGAGGGCAGGGAGACGATCATGTACCTGGCCTGGCGCGCCACCTCCTCAGGGATCTGGCTGACATCGGGCAGGAATCCGTTTTCCTCCAGCATCGGGCAATACCAGGGCTCTGCCATCGCCATTTTCGCGCCGGCAATAAAGACCGGATAGCAGGGGCTGGGCAGCAAAACGGTGTCCCCTTCATCACACAGTACCAGCCCGATGTGTCCGATTCCCTCCTGGGAACCGTAACAGGAGGCGATCATATCCCGGGTCAGCGTCACGCCAAAGCGCACCTTGTAATAGGCGATCACCTCATCCAGGAGCGCATCCGAGTCACGAAGGGCATATTTCCAGTTGTTCGGATCCATGGCCGCCTCTGCCATGGCCTTTCGAATCTCAATATCCGTCTCAAAATCCGGCGTTCCAATGGAAAGATTGTAAAATGACCGTCCCTGACGCTCCAGCTCAATCCGGCGCTGATTCAGGGAGGAGAATACCTCGTCCCCGAACAGGTCCATTCTTTTTGAAAATTGCATGGTCTATTCCTCACACCTGATGTGTACTTGGCCTATAACACGGCCTCAAATCTGTCCGTTCTCCAAAAAACCGGATTCAGGCAAAGCCTGATCCGGTTCTCTTTGTGAGATCCTTCTTGCAGTTAAGAGTTTTGCCAGTTACATGGCTTTGGTCAGCTGCTGTCCCTGCTTGGTATCCTTCAGGACATAGCCCATGGCCTGAATGGCATCCCGGAGCCGGTCTGATTCTGCCCAGTTCTTCTCTGCCCGGGCTTTTGCTCTGGCCTCGAGAAGCGCATTGACATCCGCATCCGCCTTCTCTTCCTTATGGGAAAGGAGGCCCATGACCCCGGTCAGCTCCGTCAGGGCCGAGAGGACCTCACGGATCACGCAGGCAGGGGTATCCTCGTTCATCTGCGCATTGGCCGTGCGGACCAGTTCGAAGATGGAACCCAGGGCATCCGCCGTGTTGAGATCATCATCCATGGCGGCATCAAATCCGGCACGCGCGGCCTTGACGGCATCCAGCACTTCCTGATCCACCGGACGGATTTCCCCGTCTTTGGCATTTTTGAGCAGGAACTCATAGTTGTCCCTGGCGGTATACAGTCGGTCAAGGGAAGCCTTTGCCTGCTGGATCATCTCCTCGGAGAAATTGATCGGGCTTCTGTAATGCGCGCTCAGCATGAACATGCGGACCGCTTCCAGATCATACTTTTTCGCAATATCCCGGACCGTGAAGAAGTTTCCGGCGGACTTGCTCATCTTCTCGTTGTTGACGTTGATAAATCCGTTGTGCATCCAGTAATGGACGAAGGGATGCCCCGTTGCGCCCTCGCTCTGGGCAATCTCATTTTCATGATGCGGGAAAACCAGATCCTTGCCGCCGCAGTGAATATCAAAGGTCTCCCCCAGATACTTCATGCTCATGGCCGAGCACTCAATGTGCCAGCCGGGACGGCCCATTCCCCAGGGGGATTCCCAGGCGGGTTCGCCGGGCTTCTGTGCCTTCCAGACCGCAAAGTCCATGGGATGCTGCTTGTTCGGGTCCACATCCACCCGGGCGCCGCTCTCAAGGTCCTCAAGGTTCTGTCCGCTCAGTTTGCCATACCCCGGGAACGCCTGGGTATTGTAATAGACATCGCCGTTGGGGCAGGCGTAGGCCAGTCCGTTGGCGATCAGCTTTTCAATGATGGCAATGATTTCCGGAATATGCTGCGTCGCCCTGGGGTTGACGGTGGCCCGCTCGATGCCCAGCGCATCCGCGTCCGTATAGTACTCCGCAATGAACCGCTCGCCCAGTTCCTTGACCGTGATCCCTTCCTCATTGGCCCTGCGGATCATCTTATCGTCGATGTCCGTAAAGTTCTGAACAAAGGTGACTTTCATGCCCTTGTACTCAAAATAGCGGCGCAGGGTGTCAAAGACGATGAAAGGCCGGGCATTTCCGATATGGAAATAGTTGTAAACCGTCGGGCCGCAGCAGTAAATGCTGACCTCGCCCGGCTTGATGGGGACAAACTCCTCTTTCTTCCTGGACTGTGTGTTATAAATCTGCATACTCAATCCTCCGTTTTCTGTTGTTTCATCTGTTCAATCTGTTCGCTCAGGACCTTCACCTGTGCCTCAAGCGATTCAATATGCGTCTTCACCGGATCCGGCAGATGGATATGATCCAGGTCCACCTCCTGACGGACGGTTTCCTTCTTGACAATGCGGCCGGGATTCCCGACCACCGTACAGTTCGGGGGAACTTCCTTCAGCACAATCGCCCCGGCACCGATCTTGCTGTTGTCGCCTACCGTAAAGGGACCCAGCACCTTGGCACCGGCACCCACGGTCACGTTGTTGCCGATGGTCGGATGACGCTTTCCCACATGCTTGCCGGTACCGCCCAGGGTCACCCCCTGATACAGCGTGACATTGTCCCCGATCACCGTCGTCTCGCCGATCACCACGCCGTCGCCGTGATCGATGAAAAAGCCCTCGCCGATGGTGGCGCCGGGATGAATCTCAATGCCGGTCACATGCCTGGCCCGCTGCGAAATCCATCTGGCCAGCGTGGTATGTCCTTTCATGTACAGCCGGTGTGCAATCCGATGGTAAATCATGACCCGGACACAGGGATAGCACAGCAGCACTTCAACCCATGTTTTTGCAGCAGGATCCCGTTCAAAAACAGCCTGTATATCCCGTCGCAAACGATCAAACACTCTTCGTTCCCCTCCTGGAAAAGAATAAAGGAAGCCCTCTCATCAGAGACGACTTCCCGCGATTCCACTCTGTTTGGACGTCCGGAGACATCCCACCTTAACCGCCTTAACACGACGCCATGCCGGATACTCCGCTTTCACTTTTCTCCGGAAGCTCACGGACGCACTTCCACAGATTCTCTGCCAGGCGGACTTGCAGCCCATGATCCGCCCTCTCTCCGGCCTTTCCCTGTGTACTTTTCCGTTCATCGCTCAACGGGCCTGATTATAGACAGAAAACGGGAACTTGTCAATTCCATTTGCCGGATAAATTCCGTAATTCGCACTCCGTCCCCTTTTGCGTGCCGGAATCAGGGGCTATGCGGGATCTGTCACGGCCTGTCCTGAATCTTTCAGCTGACCACAGAAAAAGGAGGGCAAATGCCCTCCCGGAAATCAGATATTCAGAAGCTCGCTGTACGCCGCCAGTGCCCCATCCGTATCGTGCGCCAGAACCCGCTTGGCCAGAACCTTTCCAAGCTGGACGCCTTCCTGATCGAAGCTGTTCAGGTTCCACAGGAAGCCCTGGAACATGACCTTGTTCTCAAAATGCGCCAGGAGTGCACCCACGGACTCCGGATTAACCTGCTGTCCGATAATGATGCTGGAGGGACGGTTGCCGGCAAAGGACTTGTTCGGATTCTCATCCGCCTTGCCGCAGGCAAAGGCCATGATCTGCGCCGCCACATTGGCACAGAGTTTCTGCTGGCTGGTGGATCCCTGAATCGTGGCATCCATTCCGGCCTGATTCTCACGGAATCCCATGAACTGCAGCGGAACGATGTCGGTTCCCTGATGGAGCAGCTGATAGAACGAATGCTGACCATTGGTGCCGGGTTCGCCGAAAATGACCGGACCGGTCACATAGTTGACAGGTTCGCCGAAGCGGTTCACGGACTTGCCGTTGCTTTCCATATCCAGCTGCTGCAGATGGGCCGGGAAACGGCTGAGAGCCTGGGAATACGGAAGAACTGCCGTGGTCGGATAGCCGAGCACATTGCGCTCATACATGCCGACGAGGGCATCCAGCATATCCGGGTTCTCAAGCGGATTCGCGTTGGTCGCCAGCTTGTCCTCCTGTGCCGCACCCTCAAGGAACCGGGCAAATACCTCGGGTCCGAATGCCAGGGAAAGGATCGCGCCGCCCACGCAGGAAGAGGAGGAATAGCGTCCGCCGATATAATCATCCATGAAGAAGGCGGCCAGGTAATCGCTGCTCTTTGCCAGAGGCGAGGTCTCACTGGTCACGGCGATCATGTGTTTTGCAGGATTCAGTCCGGCCTCGGCCAGCTTTGTCTTGACAAATGTTTCGTTGGTCAGCGTCTCAAGGGTTGTCCCGGACTTAGACACCAGCACAAACAGAGAGCGGGACAGATCGACGCTCTTCAGGACAGCCGCCGCATCATCCGGATCCACATTGCTGATGAACCGGGCTTCCATCTTCAGTGTGCCGTTCTGCTTTGCCCAGTTTTCAAGGGCTAGATAGATGGCGCGGGGGCCCAGGTCGCTGCCGCCGATACCGATCTGCACAACCGTGGTAAACGTTTCCCCTGCCTCATTGACGATCTCGCCCTTGTGAACGCGCTCGGCAAAGGCCGCAGCCGCTTTCCGCTGATCCTCATAGAACGTGCGCTTGTTGACCCCATCCGCGATAACATCTTTTCCAAGCTGTCCGCGGCAGAGCTGATGGAGAACCAGACGCTTCTCACCGGTATTGATGACCGCTCCGTTGTACAGTTCCTCATACTTTTCTGCCAGCTGCATCTCTTTGGCCAGCTCACAAAGTGCGGCCAGGACCTCGTCATCCACTGCTTTCGCCGCATAGTTGAAGCAAAGCCCGCCGGCCATCGGCACACAGTACTTCCTGACACGCGCTGCGCCCTCATCACCGGCCATGACCTTTGAGAGGCAGACCTTTCCTTTTAAGTCAGCCAGCTTTTTGTATGCAGCTGTTGTATCCAGATTATTCCACGAAACCATGAGAATCATCCTTTCTGCAAAACATCGTAATAATTCCTACCAGAATACCCGTCGGCATCTGCCCTGATTATACAACAAATGATTCGAATCAAAAAGTCATTGAGCAAAGATTTTGGGATTTTTCGGTGCCGTCAGTTCCGCGCGACATATTCCGCCCAGGTCATAACACTGGCCTGACAGGACTCCATGACCAGCAGCGCCGCCTCATGCAGCTTTGGTGTCACCCCGGCACACGCATCGGAGATGACCGTCATCGGAACTTCCGGAAACAGTGCTTTCAGAATCTGGAAATTGGCACTGACACAGATATCCGTGCAGAATCCGCACAGCACGATCTCCTCCATCTCATTCAGAACAGAATATCCCCAGTCCGGATAACCAAATTGCTCCTTCTGGCAGCGAATCAGCGGCATCTTCCCGGGGAGCACTTCCGGGCAGATCTGCCAGCCGGGTGTGTCCTTGATACAGTGCGGGACAGGGAGTTTCCGGCCCTCCTGCGTCTCAAGGTAATTCTCATGGTGCGTGTCCATCGTGTAAAACAATAGAGCCTGATGGTCCTCCGCATATCTGACCAGTTCACGAATGACCGGGAGTGCCTTTATGGCATCCTCATTTTTCAGTGCTCCCCTCGTAAAATCTTCCTGTGCATCAATAATAATGAATGCTCTTTTCATGTCATGCCCTCCGTTTTAAAAGAAATCAGCCTAAAAATCAAGAAATACCCAAGTCCCCTTGCATTCATCCATTCAGAAAGTGGACTCAGAATCAGATCCCCCTAATGGTAACTTTAATACACCCCTGAGTTTCACACTTCACACTAGCTGCGGTCGGATATTTTTCATACTTTAAGCTCTGCTCCGCACCTTGGGCATTTAACAATTGACTTCGGATTGTCGAATTTCCTGTCAACAGCCTCTCTTTCTTGTTTAGTCATATCCATAAATAATTCTCCTTGCTTTTTCATTCATTTTTACCGGAACGCCCGCCTCCTTCGGTCTGTCAAAAAGCATCTATCATCAGCATACTCCGCTCCTCATCTGTCAAATATTGTGTATTGATTGCTGCTGAATAGCTTGCTTCGAATTCATCACGCCAATCTCCAATATCAAATCTGGATGGTGAATGCATCATGTGCCCATAATATTCATGTGCTAATGCGCAGCGCTCATTTAGTATGCTTTCTGGTTTTTTTAGCATAGTCTGCTGGAAATATGTACCCCACGTATATTTATCCAACCTCGAACATCAAAAGAAGTCTGCATCCCAGTATTAAACCTCAGAACATCCTGTGGAATTATCAAGTCGTCGGCATCTTTCCTGATCCTAAGCTTTTCTGCTTCGCTTACGTGCCTCATCGGCGCACACCGTGGACCATTCGCCATTTTATGTGTAGCAGGTCGTTCTAATGCATCTATCAGCGGGTCAATATTTGTTCTCTTATTGATAATAGCACGATCTTGTTCTTCTGTCCATCTTTTGCTGGCGTTCTGCCTAGCTTTTGATCTTTGATCTATTTGTTATTTTCCCAGGATTATAATCGATAATGCAATGGCAATTCTTATGCCGCTTCCAGACGTCATTTCCTTTATTCCGAACCTTCTCATAATCATAAGTTCCCGAAAGCTGATCACACCATTTACAACACTTTGCAGTTGCAGTTCTCGTCAATGTTGGTTTCCAGGCCTGCCACATACTGAAAACCGGCATTGTCATGGACGGAATCATCCACATGCCCCTCCAGAAAGTTCCCCACCTGATCAAAGAATGTCTCCTTTTTCGGATTCATACGATTCTGCAATGCAGATTCCTGTAATGATTCCGTTTATCAGGTCTTCGTTCACTTTAGGAATGTCCAAACAAAATGGACTCTCCAAAAGTGGAGATGAGGGGAAATCCCTGATCCGTCAACCTGAAAGTCGGTTTATGCCTTCATCATGGCACTTCCGGCATGATTTCGAAAAATAACAGTACCTGTTTGCTGAAACCTGTGTTATAATACCCGCATCACTGTTTTGGGAGGATTAGAAATGGCAAGTAAAAAATACCTTGAACGTCAGGAACGCAAAAAGAGTGTTGTACGCATTGTCGCCATCGTGATTGCCGTGGCACTGCTCCTTTCGACATTCCTGGTGTTCTTCGCAGGTCTGCGCTGAGATTGAAAAAGTTTATATACAGCAAGGCAGGATTTCTGAAGCGGAATCCTGCCTTGCTGTTTTGGGCATTGCCATGCCAGATTCTCTTTTGCAGAAATTCGGATTTGATAATCCGTCAATATGCGCAGGGCCGCCCCGGCCCGGCAGCTGCCCGGAGATGCCCGGGCCTGATTGGTTCATAAATGAACCTGCCATCATCCGATTATGCGATTTTGGTCATTATCAGAGCAATTAACGGCGATATCATCAAAAAAATGAATTTTAGCAAATAAACTATTGCATATTCGATCGATTTCTATTATACTGTTTTCAATTCAAGAATGGAGGAATGTAATGATGAAAAAATTCGCATCTGTTCTTTTGGCAATGGTCCTTCTCTTTTCCTTTGCCGTCGCAATGGCTGACCTGACCTTTACGACCGGCGGCACTGCAGGCACCTATTATGCCTACGGCACCGTATTGGCTCAGTACATTACCGCCAATTCCAATGTTGCCGTAACCGCCATCGCCGGCAATGGCAGCGCCTCCAATATCGATCTTCTGGATCTGGGCGACGCACAGCTGGCACTGGTCCAGAACGACGTGGCCAACTACGCCTACAACGGCATTCGCTTTGAACAGTATGAAGGTGCACCGGTTGACACCTTTACCGCTCTGGCAGCTCTCTATGATGAGACGGTTCAGCTGATCACCTGCAACCCGGATATCAAGAGCGTTGCGGACCTCAAGGGAAAGAACGTTTCCGTTGGTTCCTCTGGTTCAGGCACCTACTTCAACGCCCTCGATTTCCTGGCCGCCTATGACATGACGATTGAGGATATCAACCCGCAGTACCTGTCCTTCGGTGATTCCGCAGAATCCCTCAAGGACGGCAAAATTGATGCCGCGTTCGTCGTTGCCGGTGCCCCGACTCCGGCCGTTGTCGACCTGTGCACCACCAAAGGCGCCTATCTGATCAGCCTCGATGATGAACACGTGGCTGCCCTGCAGAAAATCAGTTCCGCCTATAGCAAGAGTATCATTCCTGCCGGTACCTATGACGGCATCAATGAGGATGTTGTCACCGTCGGTGTCAAGGCCACCATCATTGCCAACGGCGATGTGACCGAGGACCAGGCGTACACCATCGTTTCCACGATTTTCGAAAACAAAGACGCCATTCTTTCAGCCCACGCCAAAGCAGCCGAGCTTGATTTCGAATATGCAAGCGTCTGCGGTCTGCCCTATCATCCTGGTGCTGCAAAATACTTTGCTGAAAAAGGATATACCGTAGAAACCGCCAAATAAGGAATGATCCTGAAAAACAGAAACTGGGGCTGCTCATGGCAGCCCCTTTATGGATTCTGTTCCTGCACCGAACAGAAACGACGCATCCACTGCCCTGACGGAAATGCCTCTGAAAGATTGGAGACAGATGATGAACAAAGATAAAATAACTGCAGAAACACCTGAACTTGAAAATACAGCTGCTGCAGACGTGGAAGCGGTAATGAAAAAGTTCGATCGTGAAAGCAACATGCGGATCTGGACCGGTGTTCCCAAGCATGTTCTGACCATCGTCCTTTCCTGCTTTTCACTTTTCTGCATCTATGTGACGCTTTTTGCCAACATGCTTGAGCAGGCCAGAATGACCAGCTTCCTGGGGCTGGTGATCCTCATGGGATATCTGCTTTATCCGGTGAAGAAAACGCATGTCCGGGAAAACTACATTCCCTGGTACGATATCCTGCTGATGGTCCTGGGCGCCGGCGCCTTTTTCTACTTTGCCTTTAACGCCCATACCATTCTCAATATGCGCCTTGCGGTTCGTATGCGGGATATCAAATTTACGATCATCGGCATTATCGGCATTGTCGCGCTGATCGAGCTCTGCCGCCGGTGCGTCGGCATGCCGATTCTCATTGTTGCCGGCGGTTTCATCGCCTACACCTTCATTTCCACCAATTACGCCAATCCCCTGCCCCGTGTGGTCTCTGAGATCTTTTACGGGGATAACGGAATCATGTCAACACCGATCAATGTATGTTCAAAGTACATCGTTGTCTTCATTATCTTCGGTGCTTTTCTTGAGCGAAGCGGTGTATCCGGATTTTTCATCAACCTGGCCAATGCCATTACCGGACAGTTTGCCGGCGGCCCGGCGAAAGTCGCCGTCATCTCCTCCGCGCTTTGCGGCATGGTTTCCGGATCATCCGTCGGGAATACCGTTACCACCGGTTCCATGACCATTCCCATGATGAAGAAAACCGGCTATCGGCCTGAATTCGCCGGCGCGGTTGAGGCTGCCGCCTCTACCGGCGGACAGATCATGCCGCCCATCATGGGCGCCGCGGCTTTCCTGATGGCCGATTACCTGGGCGTTTCCTACTCAAACATTATCATCAAGGCCATCCTCCCTGCGGTCCTCTATTTCATGGGCATCTTTATCGCCGTCCATCTGGAGGCAAAGCGCCTGCATCTCAAGGGCATTCCACGGGAAGAACTCCCCAGATTCCGTGATCTGATTCAGGATGTCTACCTTCTCCTGCCCCTGGTGGTCCTGATTTATCTGGTCTGTTCCAATACCAGAACCATGCAGTTCTCCGCAGCCGTATCCATCCTCGTTGCCATTCTTGTGGGAATTCTCGGAAATGTCCTTGCCTATTTCCGTCTGAAAGATCAGCATCGGCAGGGCAGCTTCTTCAGTGCCCTGATTGGCCGAAAAGGCGGCTTCAGCTTTAACAGCATTCTCGGTTCCCTTGAGGCCGGAGGCCGTTCCTGCGTCACCGTGGCGGTTGCCTGCGGTGTCGCCGGCATCATCTGCGGCTGCATCACACTGACTGGTCTGGCCAGCAAGATGATTGCTGCCGTTGTTGCCGTATCCGGTTCCTCCTCCATCCTTGCGCTTCTTCTGACCATGGTCTGCTGCATCATCCTGGGCATGGGCCTTCCCACCACTGCCACGTACTGCATCATGGCCAGTACCTGCGCCCCCATTCTGATTCAGATGGGCATTCCCAAAATCGCTGCGCATTTCTTCGTTTTCTATTTCGGCATCGTGGCGGATATCACGCCGCCGGTTGCCCTGGCCGCCTATGCCGGTGCAGCCATCGCAAAGGCCAAGCCGATGCAAACCGGTATTGTGGCCACCAGGCTGGCTATTGGTGCCTTCATTATCCCCTTTGTATTTGCCTATAGTCCCAGCCTGCTTCTGATTGATACGGTCTGGACCGAGGTCGTACTCCTGACCATCACCGCCGTCATCGGCATATTCGGCGTGGCAGCCGGTCTTTCCGGTTACCTGTACGGTGAAATGAATCCCTTCGAACGGATTCTCACAACGGTCGGCGGTCTGATGCTCATCATTCCCGGCATCATGACAGACGTCATCGGCATCGCGCTTGTCGCCGGCGTCTTTGTCTGGCAGTACTTCCGCCACAGGAAAAAGCCCGTCTCCGCGTAAGACGGGAATTAACTTGAATTTCCATAAAGAAATTGATGGCATCTGATCGCAAATCAGATGCCATCAATTTTTCTTTTGTTTCATTCCTCATCGCCATTTTCCATGGGCATCTGGCCATACCTGGGTTCCCACCCATGTTCCGTTCTCTCAAAATACTCCGGGTTTCTGATCGAGAACTTCTCATAATAATAGTTTGTATCACTCTGGGATTCGAAAGGAGTCATCCTGTTCTGAAACACCATGCACTTCTGATTTCTCAGAGCAAGGAACATTCTTGTCTCCCGATCAACATCTACACCCGTTTCATTCTGAATATGTGTCGAAATCACGGATGAAATGAAACTCATCAGCAAATGCCCATACATCACTTCTTCATCCTGAATACGCAAAGGAGCTAATTTGGCCAAACCGTTCACGAAATCAAAGAATCGCTTTATGGCTTGATGAATAGAATCAGCTTCGATGATCTCCTCGCTTTTATATGGAAACGAGGATAAAAGGATAAAGAAACCGGCATTGTGAAAGATCTCATCCATCTCTTTCGGCGTTGGTTCCTTTTTTGCCGATTCACGGGCCTTCCTCGTCGAGCGCTTCATTGCTTTATGGCTCTCATCGCCAGCGGGATCAACATCATGGCAAAGATACGCATATACTTCCTTCCCATCCAGTGTTATGAGAACCTGTTTGACGTACACATATCTGCCTTTATATTCAACCATTGTATACTCACTCTGGAATGCTGACACATGCCTGGATTTGAGGGCTTCATATTCCGTCCAGTCTTCGTCCATGCGAGTGACAAATTCAACTTCTTTTTCTCGCAGTTCCCTGATGTTCCTGTGTGAGCAACAGCCAGAATCAAACATAAACAGATCTGTGGAGAAGCCACGAAGACTCATCTCGTCCGCAGTTTTTACCAAAGTCGAAACATCAACGCAGTTGCACTCAACAACTCGAAACAGAATCGGGAAGCCGGAGTCTCTCTGTATGGATACGATCAGTCTTGCCTCCCGACTGGCTTTCCCGTCAGGATGACCGGCTGCCTGAAACCCGAAATGAATACTGTTGGGGATGCCGGAACTGTCAAGGATTGAGGCTTTATCTTTTGAGACATACTTGTCCAGCCACTGCATGTGGGCATTGAAAAAAGCATCCCTTCCTTCATCGTTACCAATTGCCTTCAGAAAAGCCATGATATGCCGGGACGTCAGGTCGGCATCCGGATATAAGACCTGACAAAGATTTCCCTCATACCAGGTCTGCGCGTGACAATTTGCTGAGGAATTGAGTGTATAGTAGCAAATCATCGAGTAGATCATGTCTTTGTTAGGATATGAAATGGTGTCAATGACCTCGTCGTAGTGGATCTTCTTCAATAATTCCGAAACAAAGTACGTGTCACCAAAGTCAAGCATTCGTTTTTTCTTCTTTCGTCCATCATCTTTCCATTCAGACGAAAATGATTCCGGGACAGGAAGGAAGGCAGCTTTCAATGGATCATACCTGAACATCCCGCGCTTTCTGTTCCAGAAAATCAACTGTTCTTTGTCAACAACTCGTCCCAGATGTTCCTGGGATTCTTTTCGAGGTCCGTTGTCTGTATTAATGGTTTTGCCGACTAATTTGCCGTACAGTCTCCCCCTGTTAGACTGGAACACAATTTTTACATCGCCATATGTTTCAATCAATCATGATCCTCCTCCCCATACTGTTATCCTGTTCCTCATGAAAAGAAATGCATGTCCTGTCATCCGACATCGTATCTGATCAATACCATTCAGCTTAATCCAGATAATCAAAAAAGAACCCTGCAAAAGCAAGGTTCTTTATGGAATCCGGCAGCGTCCTACTCTCCCGGGCCGTCTCCAGCCAAGTACCATCGGCGCTGAAAGTCTTAACTTCTGTGTTCGGTATGGGAACAGGTGGATCCCTTTCGCTGTCGCCACCGGAAATCTTACAGGGTTCGTACCCTGAAAACCGCACATCCAGCTCTCAAACATCTCGTTCCAGTTACTTTCTCATGGTCTTTGGATCAAGTCCTCGACCGATTAGTATCATCAAGCTCCAAACATTACTGC
>JAGAHV010000279.1:0-4980 GCA_017626895.1 Clostridia bacterium
CATACGTGAGAAAGTGAGACCGGCGCCCAAAATAACGGGGACTGCCCCTGTTCAAGGGACAGTCCGGAATGATTATTCATGAAGGGTCGGCGGATAAACACCTTTTTCATGGAGTTCACGCAGATCTGCCTGGACAATCGGCTTATCTTCCTTATAAGTAACACCGAACCAGACGGAATCTGTTTTCAGCATCGGCACGCGGAGCTCGCCCTTGTGCATGAAGGCGTCCACGGCAGACGGAAGCAGGCACTCCGCCTTGATGGCATCCGGCTCCAGTGAACGGAGGAAGTCATTGAAATACTCCTCCAGTTTTCCGAAGAACCAGGGAGTAAAGCCCCAGAAGTTCATGGAAATCGGGGCCAGCGGATCCAGCGGCGTTCCCGGTTCGCCATTATCCAGATTCAGAATCCGGCCATCCGGCATTGCCTGAATCTTAAATGTCTCAACAACCTTGGAAAGGTACCCATCCTTCACCTCACAGATGCCGCGGGTGACCGCGCCGTTTTTGGAAACGGTATTGCGCAGCTCATAGCTGACGATGACCGCCTCCCCTTCCGGGCTGATCGTCTGCAGCTTCGGGTAAATGGTCGAGAAAGCCGAAACTCCATAGTAATCATCTGCGTTAATGACTGCAAACGGCTGCTTGATTTTATCCTTTGCAACCAGAACAGCATGTACCGTGCCGAAAGGTTTTACCCTCTCTGCCGGAATCTTATAAAAGGAAGGAACACTGGAAAAATCCTGGAAAGCATAATCAACCTTGATTTTCTTTGAAACCCGGTCGCCACAGATCGCCGCAACCTGGTCCTGCATTCCCGGCTTAATCACAAATACGACCTGGTCAAAACCCGCCCGAATCGCATCATAGATGGAATACTCCATCAGAATTTCGCCGTTTGGTCCAAGACCATCAACCTGCTTATTTCCGCCGTATCTGGACCCCATTCCGGCAGCCATAATCAAAAGTGTCGCACCCATCTTGCTTACTCCTCCTAAAACACCTTTTTTATCGATCCAATCCGAGGAATGTCCTCCTCCGATTCACCTAAGGGCTCTCCGATTATACAGGATTTATGAAAGCTGTACAAGCATCTTTCGCTCATTCCCGAAGGGATGCACAGTCCATGGTCAGAGTCTGGCAAGCTCCACCGCAATCCTCGATGCCGCTCTTGCATTGTTGAATGCCAGCTGAATATTCGTCTTCAGGCTGTCGCCGCCTGTTTCCTCAACAATATGAGCCAGCATGAACGGCGTAATCTCTTTTCCCTTGACGCCGGCCTCATCTGCCATCTTCAGGACACGGTCGATCACCGCGCTCATCTTGTCAAAATCCATGGCGTACTGTTCAGGAACCGGATTGCCGATCAGCAGGCCGCCGCCCAGTCCAAGATCCCATTTGGCTTTCGCAATCCGTGCCACATCCAGCGGTGTCTCCGCATTGTAATCAACGCCAAATCCGCTCTTTCGGCAGTAGAAAGCCGGGAAATCCGAGGTTCCCAGCCCCAGGACCGGCACACCCATGGTCTCCAGATATTCAAGCGTCCGTCCGATATCAAGAATCATCTTGGCGCCCGCGCAGACAACTGCCACCTCTGTATGCGCCAGTTCCTGCAGATCCGCACTGATATCCATCGTCACCTCACCGCCGCGGTGCACCCCGCCGATACCGCCGGTTGCAAACACTCGGATGCCGGCCAGTTTCGCCAGGATCATGGTTGTTGCCACCGTCGTCGCACCGGTCAGCTTTTCCGCCACCACAATGGGAAGATCACGCCGGCTAACCTTGAGAACGCCTTTTGCCTCACACATCCGGACCAGCTCCGCCTCTGTGAGTCCGGCTTTCAGCCGTCCATCAATCACGGCCATTGTCGCAGGGATCGCCCCCTCTGCACGGATAAGCTTCTCAATCTCCCGTGCAAATCCAAGGTTTTCCGGATAGGGCATTCCATGGCTGAGAATGGTGCTCTCCAGGGCCACAACCGGTTTTCCGGCAGCCACCGCCTCCTCAATCTCCGGCGTAATATCCATAAATTTCTTCAGGTCCATCATTCTATATACTCCTTTATCAGTTTTTCAAGCATTTCACTGCTGATTTCCGTATTGATTGTATCCTCAGAGGCAATTGCCGCCATCCCTGCTGCCATGCCGGCATGGACGATCTTTTCCGGACTCCACCCCCGGATCGTGGCATGGATGATTCCGGCCATTGCCGCATCGCCTGCGCCGGTGGCATTTACCAGGTGCGGATACGGCCGGTTTTCCCCGATAATCGTCCCCTCAGGTCCGCGATAGAACAGTCCGTCCCGTCCAAGACTGACGAACACCCGACGGACACCTCTCCCCCGGAGGACATCACAGGCCATCTGCAGTTCTTCCACGGTCCCGCAGGAAAAGCCCGTCAGGATCTCCAGTTCCAGCCGGTTGGGCTTAACGGTATCAAAATAGCCGATATACGGGCTCACCTCTTTGGCCCAGGCCGTCGAAACCGGATCCATATACAGAGGTCCTGAACACACCGAGGTCAGGCGTTCCAGCGAACGGGCCGAAAGGTTTCCGTCACAGACAACCAGTTCCGCACCGCACAGGAGCGGTTGCACCTCATCCACCAGACGGTCATCAAGTCGCTTGATAATATGCATGTCGCTCAGGGCAAGCAGCATATCCCCATCCCTGTCCATCACCGAGACGTACATGGAGGTTTTTTCCTGCTCAAGCACCTTCGTTCCATCCATATGAATTCCGGCCCGTTCACACCCTTCCAGGATGTTCCGCCCGTTCATATCATTTCCCAGTACCGTGCACAGCCAGACATTTTCCCCGAGTCTCGCAAGGTTCTCACATATGTTCCGGCATACACCGCCCATGGACATATGCAGGTACCCCGGATTTGAATCATGCAGTACCAGTTCATTAAGGCTCTTGGCATGAATATCCATATTGGCCCCGCCGATGCCGGCAATATAGCTCATTCTGCGCCTCCATGACAAAATCTCGCAGTCTCAGCTTCCTCAACAGCCGCACCATTTTATTCGATTTCATAGCAAAATTCAACCCGGAACAGGACAAATGAGAAAGAATCCTCCGTCCAAGGCAGGCACGTTTATCCTTTTCAGCCTGAATCCGGGCATGAATGAATGGATGTGAAAAGCAGCACAGTTGCGGGGCCGCTCAGCATTTGGTATAATTCGCGCGGCCGTTTCCGGCACAATCCGGCTGTTTTTCCGGACAATCCCGGTCAGGTCATCCATCCAGAGCAGACAGGCAAAACAGGCAACGGCTGCCTGTTCGTCTTTTTCTATGATTTTGCAAGCCGGCCTGCCGCCGCACCGGCAGTTTACCAAAGATGCACACTGTAACAGCAGCTGGACCAAACGACCAAGCCACAGCTAAATAAGGAGAAAATCATGTCAAATCTCGTTACCATCCGTGTAACCCCCGGCGGTGAACCGGATACCATCGCCAAAGCAATCGCCTCCCTTCCTGCGGATCCGTCCATTCCCGCCCGGATTCTCCTGAGTGCGGGAACCTGGTGCGAAAAGATTGAGCTTCTTCGCCCCAATACCATCATTGAAGGGGCGGGCGCAGATAAAACGGAAATCCTCTGGGATGACGGTGCCGCTGAAATCCTGCCGGACGGACAGGCCCGCCGTACATTCCGCACGGCCACACTTCGGATTGCCGGTGATCACGTTACCCTTCGCCGGCTGCGTGTCACAAACGCTGCTGCTCCCAGAGAAAAAGTCGGACAGGCCATTGCCCTTTACGTCAACGGGGATGAATTTCTTGCCGAAAGCTGCCGCTTTTCCGGCAGTCAGGATACCCTGTTTCTTGCGCCACTCCCCAAAGCAGTCATAGAGCCCGGCGGTTTTACCGGGCCGGATGAGAATACGCCCAGGCGTCCCCAGCGGCATCTGTTCCGCAAATGCACCATTGAAGGGGACATTGACTTCATCTTCGGCGGAGCCGCTGCCTGGTTTGAAGAATGTGAACTGGTCTCAAGAGACGGACGGGAGAACCGGTCTGAACCCTTCGTCGGATACGTCTGTGCCCCCTGCACGCCTCAGGGACAGGAATACGGCTTTGTATTTAACCGCTGCCGTTTCCTGAACGACCGTTGTCCGGAAGGCAGTGTCTATATCGGCAGGCCCTGGCGCAGCGATGCCCGGATTACCCTTCTGTCCTGCGGTCTGGACAGTCATATTGCTGAGGGATGGTTTCATGACTGGCAGAAACCGGAATCCCATGAGCGTTCCTTTTTCGCGGAGTTTGGATGCTGGGGACCCGGGCATCTGAAAGAAAAGGTTCCCTACATGCATACCCTGTCCCGGGAGGATGCCGCAAAAATAACCTATGATGCCTTCCTGGCCAGTGCTCTTAACGGCATTCCCACGTAATTTTTTACTCAGACAAAAACGGAGATCCCGGTCGGGATCTCCGTTTTTTAGACTCCGTCTGAAACAGAATGTGCAGCATACGCATGGTGGATGAATTCCCGAAAAAGCGGATGCGGCCTGTTGGGCCTGCTGCGAAGTTCCGGATGAAACTGAACTCCCACAAACCAGGGATGATCCCGCAGTTCCACAATTTCAACCAGGTCACGCTCCGGATTGATTCCGCCAATTCTCATTCCTGCCGCCTCAAAGGCTTCCCTGTACTGATTGTTGAATTCATACCGGTGCCGGTGCCGTTCACGCACCATCTCCCCGCCATAGGCAGCCGCCGCCAGGGATTTTTCCAGCACCCGGCAGTCATATCCACCAAGCCGCATGGTTCCGCCCTTTTCATCAATGCAGCGCTGATCCGGCATGAGATCAATCACGGGATAGGGTGTATTGGGGTCTACCTCACTGGTGTGCGCGCCCGTCAGATGCAGCACATGACGGGCAAATTCAACCACTGCCATCTGCATCCCAAGGCAGATTCCCAGAAACGGAACCTTTTTCTCGCGCGCATACTGACAGTCTGCGATTTTCCCCTCCA
>JAGAHV010000280.1:0-9213 GCA_017626895.1 Clostridia bacterium
ATTGGACAGACGGCCGCAAGGCGACAAAAGACAGCAGACGGAAAGGAATGGCCCTGTTGTGCATCGACAGTCAGTCGGTTGCCAGTCTGACGGTTTCCAGTCCGATGCCGCGTTTCCGGTATTCAGGGACGGTTCCGACACAGCCGGGGCCTCCGATGTGGACCCCGTCATAGGTGCCCATGTCATCCAGAATGCAGAAGGAGACGATTTTGTCCTGATCAAAGGCGCAGAGAAACCGGTTGTTGGGACTGAAGTACGGCACCCAGTCAGTCCTCACTTTTCGTACCGCCTCCCGGAGGACAGAAAGATCGCCGTTAAACAGGCCAAAGGCAATGCTCTCCGGGCTTTGAACCGGGGAGGCAGGGCGTGCCGTCTCATTCAGATGGAGGACAAGTTCTGAATACAGACCGTTTTCGGGGAGACGGCAGATTCGTTCCTCCCTGAAGAATCCCGGGTTCATTCGGTTAAAAATATCCTTGTAGTTCATAGGCGCTGTTCATCCTTTTTCTGACCGTATGGTCATTTGTCTTAATCCTGTACCGCTCCGGAGGGCGGCGCTTTTTGCGCGTCCGGAATCTGTCTGAGGAGGTGAGGGGATCGATGGAAGGATTTATACAAGGTTTGTCAATGGGCATGCAGCGGGGGATGACCGCGGCATGGTTGACCAATTTGCCGTGTATATTAGCACATTTGGTGACGAGAAACAAACGGGACGGGCAGAGGGGCGGTGGGTCAAATGTGGAAACATGCTGATTTTGTATAGACAATTGTTTAGCAAGGTGCTATAATCACACAGCGGTTGAACGGAGGCAGTCGGAATTCCTTTATTCCGATACCATGCCGATTGTCAACCCACATTATGCGAGTTATCTTGCAAATACTTTAAGGAGGAACTTTTATGAAGAAGCTGCTTTGCGCACTGCTGGTTGCGATGATGGCTCTGTCCATGCTCGCAGTCGCATCTGCCGAGACCGCTGAGAAGCTGCCGTTCCATGTCGGCATCGTCACCGGTACCGTTTCCCAGTCTGAGGACGACCGTCGCGGCGCTGAGGCTTTCCAGGCCAAGTACGGCGAGGATGTCGTCAAGCTGGCAACTTATCCGGACAACTTCCCGGATGAGAAGGAAACCGTTGTTCAGACCATCGTCAATATGGCGGATGATCCTGAGATGAAGGTTATCGTTGTCAATCAGGGTGTTCCGGGAACCGCTGAGGCATTCCGGAAGATTAAGGAAATGCGCAATGACATCATCTGCATCTGCGGCGAGTCCCAGGAAGACCTTCCGGTCATCGCTGATGCGGCTGATCTGGTCGTGGTCAATGACTTCGTTTCCCGTGGTTATCTGATCATCAAGACCGCTGCCGATCTCGGCTGCAAGACCTTCGTTCACATCTCTTTCCCGCGTCATCTTGGTATCGAGTCTCTGAGCCGTCGTCTCGCTGTTATGCAGGAAGCCGGCAAGGAACTGGGCGTTGAAATCCAGATGGAGACCGCGCCTGACCCGACCAGCGACGTTGGTGTTTCCGGTGCTCAGCAGTACATTCTCGAGAAGACTCCGGAATGGATCGAGAAGTACGGCAAGGATTCCGCTTACTTCTGCACCAATGACGCTCATACCGAGCCGCTGCTCAAGCAGCTTCTGGCCTATGGCGGCTATTTCATCGAGGCTGACCTGCCGTCTCCGCTGATGGGATATCCGGGCGCTCTGGGCGTTGACCTCACCGAAGCCAACGGCGATTTCGCGAAGATCCTTGCGACCGTCGAAAAGGCAGTGGTTGAAAAAGGCGGCGCCGGCCGTTTCGGCACCTGGGCGTTCTCCTATGGCTATGCTTCTTCCTATGCACTTGCGCTGCACGGCGTCAATGTTGCTCTTGGCAACAGCGAGCTCACCGAGATGGATGACATTTCCGATGCATTTGAAGAGGTTTCCAATGTCAGCTGGAACGGTGCAAACTACACCGATGCGACCACAGGCGTAAAGACCGAGAACCTGTTCCTGGTCTATCAGGACACCTATATCATGGGCGATCCCGGCCACTTCATGGGCACACCGGATGTTGAGATTCCTGAGAAGTATTACACGGTCCACTAATTAAATTGATAACAAAGGGGAGGGTATCCCTCCTCTTTGTTTTAGTAAGGTAGAGATAAGATGAGTGATCATGTGCCTTTGCTGGAAATGAAGAATGTCGCTAAGGACTTCTTCGGAAACCAGGTACTTAAGGACATCAACCTGAAACTGGAGGCCGGAGAGGTCCTGGGACTGGTTGGTGAAAACGGCGCAGGAAAATCCACGCTGATGAAAATCCTGTTCGGCATGACCGAAATCAACGAAACCGGCGGATATGATGGAGAAGTACTTTTTAATGGGAAAGTACTTCATTTTACGTCTCCGTTTGATGCGCTGGCAGAAGGAATCGGCATGGTGCATCAGGAGTTTTCTCTGATTCCGGGATTTACTGCCACTGAAAATATTCTTCTGAATCGCGAACCGCAGAAAAAAAGTGTTGTCTCTGAAGTGTTTGGCGAGCGCCTGAATACGCTTGACCGGAAAAGCATGAAGCAGAAAGCGGATGGGGCAATCGAGAAGATGGGCATGCATATCGACGGCAATATGGTGATTGCGGATATGCCTGTCGGACACAAACAGTTTACAGAGATTGCGCGGGAACTCAGCAAGGAACAGCTGAAACTCCTCATTCTGGATGAACCGACAGCGGTTCTGACGGAACAGGAGGCAGAGGTTCTGCTTCAGTCCATCCGCGGCATGGCATCCAGAGGCATTGCAGTGATTTTTATCACTCATCGTCTGCATGAGATTATGTCTGTCTGTGACAAGGTCGTGGTCATGCGCGATGGCGTGCTTGTCCATGATGTTGCGGCAAAGGATACGAACATCCCGGAAGTCACGCGCTGGATGGTTGGCCGTTCGGTGAATATCGATGCACAGACGCACCGCAAGCCGCCTGAGACGCCGACCATCATGTCTATCCGGAAGCTCTGGGTGGATATGCCGGGTGAAACCGTGCGCAATGTCAGCCTTGACATCCGTGAAGGGGAGATCCTCGGCATCGGCGGTCTGGCAGGCCAGGGCAAGCTGGGCATTCCCAATGGAATCATGGGTCTTTACAATGCCGGCGGACAGGTGACCTTTGACGGGAAAGAGATTCCCCTCAATGCGCCCAGAAAATGTCTGGACAGCCAGCTGGCCTTTGTTTCCGAAGACCGCCGCGGTGTAGGACTGCTGCTGGATGAATCGCTTGAATGGAATATCGCATTCCCTGCCATGCAGATTCACAACAAGTTCCTGAAAAACTATCTGGGCGGACTCATCAAGTGGCGCGATGAAAAGGCCATCGGTGAGGTTACCCGGAAATATATTGAGGAACTGCAGATCAAGTGTACAAGTTCCAAACAGAAGGCAAAGCAGCTTTCCGGCGGAAACCAGCAGAAAGTCTGCCTGGCAAAGGCATTTGCCCTGAGTCCCAAGTTCCTCTTTGTGTCGGAACCGACGCGGGGAATTGATGTCGGTGCCAAGGCACTGGTTCTTGAAGCGCTCAAGAAGTTCAACCGTGAGAATGGTGTTACGGTTGTCATGATTTCTTCTGAACTTGAAGAACTCAGGCAGATCTGCGATCGGATTGCCATTGTTTCAGGAGGACGCATTGCCGGCATTCTGCCTGCAACCAATTCCTCGGAGGACTTTGGCACGCTGATGGTCAGTAAGGTAGTGTAAGGAGGAAACGGAAGCTGTATGAGTGATTTAAGAAATGCAGGTACAGGCTGGCAGGAACAGCTTGTCAGTGCATATAAAAGCTTCGGTTTGCCGAGAATGATCATTGCCGGAATGCTGGTAGTGCTCCTCATTGCCGCACCGCTGGTAGGCGCTAATTTCTGGATGCAGATTACAAACGTGATCAATCGTTTCAGCTGGAACAGCGTTCTCGTACTTGCGATGGTGCCAATGGTACACTCGGGCTGTGGTCTGAACTTTGGACTGCCGCTCGGTATCATCTCCGGACTTCTCGGTGCAACCATCTCACTGGAGATGGGATTCACCGGCCCGATGAGCTTCGTCATGGCGATTCTCATTGCGACGCCGTTCGCGATCGTGTTCGGCATCGGATACGGCTGGCTGCTCAACAAGATCAAGGGCGGAGAGATGATGATTGCGACGTATGTCGGATTCTCATCCGTTTCATTCATGTGTATGATGTGGCTTCTGCTGCCGTACCGGAAACCGGACATGGTCTGGGGATATGCCGGCACCGGTCTGCGCACCACCATCAGTCTTGAAGGGTATTATGATCAGATTCTGGCCAAATTCCTCCAGATCCGTATCGGCAGCCTTGTCATCCCCACCGGTTCGCTGCTGTTCTTCGCGTTTCTGGCTTTTCTGATGTGGGCTTTCCTGCATACAAAGACCGGAACAGCCATGACGGCAGTCGGCTCGAACCCTGTTTTTGCCAAGGCAGCCGGCATCAATGTGGATAAGATGCGCATGCTCTCCGTTGTGCTCAGCACCTGGCTTGCCGCCATCGGCATTCTGGTGTATCAGCAGGGATTCGGCTTCATCCAGCTGTACATGGCGCCTTTCAACATGGCGCTTCCGGCTGTTTCCGCGATATTGATCGGCGGTGCAAGCGTCAATAAGGCGTCCATCGCCAATGTCATCATCGGAACGATTCTTTTCCAGGGTATTGTCACCATGACCCCGACAGTCATGAATAACGCCATTCACATGGACATTTCAGAGGTCCTCCGTATGGTCGTTTCCAACGGAATGATCCTGTATGCGCTGACCAGAAAGACGGAGGCGAAATCATGAATAAGAAACAGAATAACGCCTCCGGCAGGCTGCTCAATTTTCTTGGGGAAAACAGTGTCCCGATCATGTTCATCATTATCGTGGCCATCTGTATTCCGATTTCCGGCTTCTCGCCGAAATTCCTCCTGAACGAGATCATTACCCGTATGGGACGGAACGTTTTCCTGATTCTGTCTCTTCTGATCCCGATTATGGCTGGAATGGGCCTGAACTTCGGTATGACGCTGGGCGCCATGGCCGGCGAGATTGCCCTGATTTTCGTTTCTGACTGGCAGATCTGGGGGATCCCGGGAATTATCCTCGCCATGATTCTTTCCATCCCGATTTCCGTTGTGATGGGCATCATGTGCGGAAAGATCCTGAATGCCTCCAAAGGCCGCGAAATGATCACCAGCTATATCATTTCCTTCTTTACCAACGGCCTGTATCAGCTCCTGGTGCTGTATATGATGGGTTCCATCATTCCCATCATCCACAGTTCCATCAAGCTGCCCCGCGGATACGGCATCCGCCAGACGGTGGGCCTGCTCAATATGCGGCAGAGCCTTGACAATCTTCTTGCCCTGCGTATTGCGGGCGTCAAGATCCCGGTGCTTACCTTCATCATTATTGCCCTTATGTGTCTGGTAATCGTCTGGTTCCGGCGTACCAAGCTTGGTCAGGATATGCGGGCCGTCGGCCAGGATATGGAAGTCGCACGGGATGCCGGCATTGATGTGGAACGCACGCGCATCATATCCATCGTCATTTCGACGGTGCTTGCCGGTTTCGGCATGATCATTTACCTTCAGAACATGGGTGACATGGCGACCTATTCTGCTCATTCCCAGATCGGCATGTTCTGCATTGCAGCGTTGCTTGTCGGCGGGGCGTCCGTTGACCGTGCCTCTATCGGCAATGTGTTCCTTGGTGTCGTTCTGTTCCACCTGATGTTCATCCTGGCTCCGACTGCCGGCGCCAAAATCACGGGTGATACCATGATCGGCGAGTATTTCCGCGTCTTCATCTCCTACGGCGTCATCACGGTGGCCCTTGTGATGTATGAGACAAAGAAACGCAAGGCAAAGGCAGGTATGGGTCATCTGCTCGAGGCGGCTCAGCGGGAGGAGGAGAAGGCAAATGCGTAGAATCCTTTTCCGTGCAGGAACCATTGTTCTGCTGATTGCCATTGCGGTCTGCATGATGATCATCGGCAGAGGACATACCATCTATTTTGACAACAAGAACCTTGAATACGAGGGCACCAAGTACGAGGCGATCCGGCGTATCAATGTGAATGTCAACGGTGAACAGGTGGCCAAGCTTTCCAAAAAGGAACGCGGCATGGCGACCTTCACGGGACAGAAATTTACTTTTGATATTGAAATTATCCGCGAAAAGAACGGCCCGAGCGAGACACGGACGTTCAATATCGAAGTGCCGTACAGGATGGACGGCATCGTCGTGAACCTGATCGGCATGATCGAGGGCCTTCCTCAGGATGCCTGGCTGAAGGAATTTATTCCTGCACCGGTGGTTGAGGAGGAAGATGAGGAAATCATCATTGACGAGTTCGATATTCCGGCCGACGCCCGGGAGCCGGGCACTGTGCCGGCCCAGGAGCCGGGCACTGAGCCGGCCTCCGAGAGCTAAATCCCAAAAGCGCAGAGAAATCTGCGCTTTTTTGCATCCCTTTTTCCTTCTCCGGAAAGCGGTTAATCCGCATTTTGCCTGAGTCATGATATTGCTCATGCCATTTTATGCCTGGCCCTTCATCGGATTTTCGTTGAAAACAGCTCTGGTTTTTGCTATAATCCCTTCATATCTCCGGGCTCACACGCAGGGGTGTAACATTCCGCGCCGGCAGGACTGTTCCCAGGAATATTGATGCATCAATCTCGAAAAAAAGCTTCTGTTACAAAAAAGCAAAGACGGTCGGATAAACCGATATTGACTGCAGTTCCGAATGCCGACAGCCCTGACTGCTGTCTTCACAGCAAGTCAGGGGCCGGATCTAACTGGTCGTTTTGCCAGTGTCTTAAGCAGAAACTGAAACTTAAAAAAGATCTCAGTCCTGAAAGAGTCTTTGGATGTGTAATTCATCTATTTTCGTAAAAAAGAAGGGGGTATCCCATGAGCTGGGAGCAGATCTATTCAAAAACAAAAGAGCTTACTGACAGAGGACTTAAAGGTGAGGCACTGGTCGATGAACTTAAAAAATGGGCCAAAGAAACTGCACCGCTTAAAGATATGACCGTCCACGATTTCTTCAATGTTTCCAAAGAAGAAGAAGCTTCATGGTATGACAATCACATTGTCTTTAAATTCTTCGAGGAGTTTACTGAATATATCACTGAAAACGGGCTTGATGTTACGGTTGGCTTTCAGAGAAATGCACTCAGGCAAATGAGTGAGGAAGGCACGGATTTTATTGCTTCTTATCTGGACAGGATGGCAGATTTCTGTGAAACAAATACCTTTAATGATTCCCGAATGCTCTCAGATGAAACACTGACATTTTTTAAATCCGTCTGTTTCTTTGCTGCCGAGAATCACATTGAATCATTTTTTAAACCGGTTCTAACCTGCCTAAGGACACTCCATACAGATGACTATCAGCCACTCAAGATGTTCATTCAGCAATGCCTGCCTTCCATCCTTTATGCAATATGTGATGGTGATTTTACGTTTGTTCTCAACACGCTTTTTGACCCTGAACTGCATCCGGATATCCGGGAAAAACTTGCCATGATGCTGAGACAGTTTGCATTGGATGGCGTCTTCCCGGATGATATTCATACAGACATGCTGAAAAAGTACATCGATTTCATCGTTCAGCATCACGAGGAAGGGCTGGTCGCTGCAGAATGGCTTGCGCTTGCTGATCCGGAATCAATACCGCGAAAAGTACTCAAAAAACTCCTGAAATTCCATGTGGATTTCGCTTACTACGGGACAACGGATTCGAAGGAATTTACGAGGCAGGTTCGTTCCGACCCGGATAGATTAAACAACTATGTGATGGATGATATGATTCTGCTGGGAATGTACACCCCTGTTCTGCATCCGCCTGAAGGACTTCGGGAAAAGGTAACTTCAGCTCAAAAAGATCGCATTGAGCGTTTCAGATTTGTAAATCATTAACAACGGTTTCTCTGCATTTTCCGCTTTCATGATCATTCAAACACTATTTGGTCATACACGGTCTGATGTCGTTCTGCGTATCTATCGGGATTAATCAGGAAGTCCCGGAAAGACGGAAAACCTGTCAATGTATCTGTTCAGGAAATGGCATGCCCCAATATAGCTTTTTTCAGTCACAAATATGTCCGGGGATGAGTATGAAATTGCTGGCTGCAGTGATGTTATGAATACGATACACGAGCACCATGATGACATAAACCAGACAGTTTTACTGCTGCACCTTGGAACGGGCACCTAGGCTGGCATGAAGGAAAAGGTATTTGGCGCCGTTCATGAAGTACATGCCGAGAGCTATCCTGGTGTATTACAGATAGTTTGAGAGAAGAGCAGATGCTCTCAGCAAGCCTGACGAGGTTGGAAAGTGCTGGTTAAATCAAGTACCATCGATATTGTACGGGCTTCGGTACAAAGTCGAACTGGAAAGTTTTTCAAGGCAGATGATGAACATCTGTCCGACATTGAGTCGTTCATCCGTCGAAGCCGGATTGAGAGAACTGATTGTGAAGAGCGACAGCAGCTCGGCACAGGCAGACTGACTCATTATTTGCGGCCTGACGCTGTCCGATAATCGCACGGTCGATCGAACTTTCGCTTGAAAATCAGGATTTCAAGCAAAAAAACGATCATCAAGCGAAACCCCTGCCAGGAAACTGGCAGGGGTTTTTCATGCTGAAAAAGCGAAAGAAGAAACCGGATTAGCAGGTCGATGAAAAAGAAGATCGTGTGGTACTATGACGCAGATACCAGGATTGGCATTGAGTGTTATTGCCAATTAAAAAAAGCTATTTCTGATATACGACGAAACTCCGGTGGCTGTACTGCATCACTTTATATAAGCCCCAAATCTCATATTGTATGTGAGATAAAGATGTACCGTAGGGAGAAACAAATAAAGACTCAGCTCTCGCCAGGCTGTTTGGCTTCCGGAAGATCAGACTCTGAAAGAGGAGATTGCAGTGTTGCAGTCGACTGTTCCGCGCCACCGCTTTCGGATTCGGTTTCATTTGACTTTGCAATAAGTGCTTCAATCTGGGCGCAAAGTTCATTGCTCAGAAGAGATTTGATTGTTTCATACGGGCAACGGCTCTCTGACCATCCGGGTCAATTCGGTGGTCAAGGCGGTGCTGGATGTGGCCCAGGGAGCGGTGAGCGTAAATGTGAAGGATTACATCTCCACCGGCTCCAATACGGTGCAGCTGCAG
>JAGAHV010000281.1:0-1986 GCA_017626895.1 Clostridia bacterium
ATGGCGGCGGCCACATTGGTCATGGCTCCCTGGACGGCAATATACAGTTTTCCCGGCTGGCGTGCCTGAGAAATGAGAAAGGCGGTACCCTCACTCTCCGGTGTGTCACCGGGGCTGCGCAGAGGCGAAACGCATCCGCGGAAAAAAGGAACGTCCTCTATTTCGGCCAGTGTCAGGACCTTTTCAATTTCCCTGTAACTGGCCTCCATGGAAGTACCAGTATGGCCGGTCTTCTGTTCAAAGTGCGTCGCGATGATTCCGCATACATCAAACATGGGAGTCAGAAGATGGTGCATGATGGCAAACTGATCATCTGCCTCGTTTTTGGCATCCGTATCGACGATGAGCCGGATTCGGGAAGCGGGGGGCGGCGTAATGCCGATGCGTTTCAAAATGTCGCTGCGTTTCATGGGAAGCTCCTTCCTGGCTTATTGGTCAGTATCCGGGATTCGGTTCAGTGCATCGTTGAGTGCGTTTATATCAAGGGATTCATCCGCCTCCCGGCCCAGGATGCTTTTGAGGGCGAGCCCCAGCGGGATGACATTGCGCTCGGTCATTACCCGCACCAGTTCGGGAATGGTCTGTTCCAGAATGGCCCGTGTATCGGGGTTGTCAAGCAGTTCCTGCGCGGTGCTCTGAATGGAGAAGAATCCTTCTTTCCGGTAATTGTCCTCTGTCAGAAACCAGTTGCGCACAGCCGTGCCGGTTCCCTGGTCGGGGAGCACATAGGAGGGGTCAGGCTCGGTGACCCGTATCCACCGGGCGGCATCCGTGCATGAGCCGGCAGAGGCGGTTACCTGGTTCGGGCCCATCCTGAGGGGCACGTCCCGGAACAGGGCGGTGCCGTTTTCTGCCTGACAGGTGCCGAAAACGGTTCCGTTCACATCCAGTCGGACGGCGGGCTGATTGGTGTAACACTTTACGTCGATTTTGTCCTGTGCCCGGTTCACAAACCGGCTGCCGCACAGATGGACGAAGGGATCCTGAGACCATCTGGCTTTGTAATAGTAGAAGGCGTCCTTGCAGATCTTTCGGTCATGACTGACCAGGCCTTTTGCGTTGATGAACTTCTGTCCGCCTTCGTTTCGCCTCGAACTGGAAAAGTCAAACATGTTCCAGACGAAACTGCCCCACAGCCAGGACCGGGCTTCAATCTGCGGATACACCTTTTCATGCCAGAGTGCCTGGTATTCCTCGGAATAATCCTTGACGGTGGGCGTTTCTGAGTGCAGTGCCAGATTGGCATCCACGCCGTATTCGCTGATGCCGAACGGCAAATTCGGACGAAGGGCATGGAATTTGTCCAGGTACGGACCGAAATCGGGGATTTCGCCGTAATACCAGCCAAAGTAGACGTTGTATCCCACCATGTCCGTGATGCCGTTCATCTGAGATTTGGCCTTGAGCGGGTAAAGATTGGCGGCGGTGGAGAGACGGTTCGGGTCCAGTGTATGGACAAGTTCATGCAGTTTCCGGCAGTTTTCGTGCATATACGGCGCATCCCGGAACATGGCGATTTCATTCTGGATGCCCCAGCAGAAAATGGAAGGATGATGGATATTCTGCAAAATGAGCTCGGTCAGCTGCTGAACGGCATTTTCCATCAGGGCAGGGCTTTCCGTCATTTTCAGCATGGGGATTTCGGCCCAGCAGAGCAGGCCCATTTCATCGCAGCAGTTATAGGCGGCCTGGGGATGCTGGTAGTGGGAGAGGCGCACGCCGTTGGCGCCGATTTCCCGGATGAGTGCAAAGTCCTCAGCGATCTCCTGGTCGGAGACGGCGCTGTATTTGCCGGCCCGGTCCTGATGCCGCGCCACGCCGCGGATCGGGCAGGGACGCCCGTTGAGGCACAGGCCGTGTTCCCCATCCAGTGTAATCCGGCGGAACCCGGTGCGGATTTCGGTGTGGTCCATCTGTTCACGGCCCACGAAAAGATCTGCGGAAAGCGTGTAGAAATGGGCATGGCCGATTCCATCCCAGAGCAGC
>JAGAHV010000282.1:0-3978 GCA_017626895.1 Clostridia bacterium
AAAGAACAACACGAAAATTCCAGAAAGAAGAGGAGAGCGTATGTATAAAGAGCTGTGCATAATATGCCGTGAGGAAATAGACGTTTCTGAGAGAGACAGATTGCCGGATGAAGCCGTTTGGCGGAGATGACTGCATGCAAAGGGGATGAGCCGTTTTGAGTGAGAACTACGTGTATAAGAAGGAAGTGGACTGGTCCCTGTTCAATTATGGCTTTGCGATTCCCCTTGACTATCAGGTCGCTTTTAAGAAGATTTCCGAGCGGTATATGGAACGCGGAGAGTCCAAAGACATCCGGCTATACTTAAACGGGAAAACGTATTCGGCCAGGCTGAAGAACAACCGGATAGCGGCGAAATTTGGAGCCCATACGGATATTGTCCAGGTCAGGTATGAGAAAAATTCCGAAATAGCGGAAATGCTGAGACAGGTTTTCCATCGCAGCTACGCCTATATCGAGAGTCAAAAACAACTGCAGAAGCCGGGATCCAAAAAGCATATCCCCATTCCGGAGGAACTGAAAGAGTATCTGGTTGTCTACACGACCGAATACGATGATACGTACATCCTGGAGACGATGGTGACAGAGGAAATCGATACGGTAAAAACCCTGGTCAGGGGACAGCCGGAACGTCTGTTTGAGGCAGTTCTTGAGGAAGAAGAGGGGAACTGCGGTTTTGGCAACAGTGACTGTATCCGCAAGTTCCGGAAGATGAACCGGCTGGTCGGTGACAATCTGAAACAGCTGTACGACTATCGCTGCCAGATATGCGGTGCGGCAATCGGGAATGAATATGATGCGCACATTGCCGAGGCACACCACATCCGTTATGTTGTCAGGACGATGGACATGGATGCCGGCAATCAGATGATCCTCTGTCCGAATCATCACAGTCTCATTCACCGGCTGGACCCCGTGTTCGACCGTCAGCGACTCCGGTTTGTTTTTCCGAACGGGATGGAAACAAAGCTGATCCTGAACCGGCATCTGAAGGCAACCGGCTGATCTGCCGCTGACCGAACCGAAAAGCAGGAAGAATCGGAACAAGGAATCGGCATGAAGGACGAAAAGCGATAAACGGCATGCCCCGGATCGCAGCCCATGAACAAACCGGCCCGAGAAAATGTCGTTTGTGAAGCGACCAAAGGAAAGCCGTTTTGTGATAGCATTTCTTTCACAGAAACGAAGACAGACCGGCTGGTGCTTTGCCGCTCTGCAGGCCCCGGGAGGCGAATCGGCTTGCGGGAGACAATGCATGAGCCGGAGACGGATCTGACCGGGCATTGACCGTGCTGAGATGCCATGACCCGTTTTGGACCTCTGAGGTCCACAATTGGTTGGTGCGCTGTGCTAATCTTTGTTTATCAAAACAAAGAAGTAAACCTCCGGCATGAGGGATGGTCCATATCAGGACCAACCGGCAAACCGGAGGTTTCGGAGGAGGAATTCATCTATGACTCAGGACAGGCAGGAGATATTGCGGCTCCTTAAGTATGGACGCGGGGAGGAAGTCCGTGCGATCGTTGAAGAGCGGAAGCGGCAGAATTACCCCAATGCGTTTGTTCCGTTCATGGACCAGATGATTCGGGAACATAAGGTGTCGCGAAAGAACGTTGCCGTGCGTTCCGGACTCTCACAGGACTATGTGTATAAGCTGCTGAGGGGCGATAAGCACACGGATGAACGTGACTATATTCTCGCCATGTGTTTTGCCATTGGCATGAATCTGGCACAGACACAGCATGCACTATCCAGTTACGGAATGCCGCTGCTGAGCGAGGGGGATATACGAAGCCACATCATTATTCTGGCCATTGAGGATGGTGCCGGAATCGATGAACTCAATCAGATGCTTGAGAAGGCCAATTATCCGCTGCTTAAGATCAGCCCGGACATGCCCAGTGCCGCCATCAGCAGCACAGCCCCCTCACCGAAGTCGATTGAACCCGGCCCGGCAAGGAAGAGCCGGGAGTTTGAGGAAATCGATTCGTTTACGGAGGGACATCGCAACGACGGAAACGCGCCGTTTGATTATGACTACCAGGGGTGGATCAAGGTCCGTGACGAGGAGGGAAACGTCTACCAGGTCGAGGCCGTCTACCAGTCCGAGGCGTGCAGTTTCATCGTCTTTACGGAAGAGCAGCGAAAGGCAGCAGAGAAGCTGATGGAGCTCCGGGCTCAAAAAGAAAAGGAGTTCTATGAAGCCCATAAGGACGTGCTGGACAGACTGGAAAATGCGGGCATTCCGGACAAGCCGACTCAGGAGATGCTGGATTATTTTGATGCGTTTATCGAGATGAACAGCAGCATTCCTGTGGCAGATATGCTTGAGCGATATGAAACACTGGAAGAGGCAGCACAATCCGAGTTTTTCCCGCTCTTTCTGGAACTGGAAAAGCGTACGGATAAAAAAGTGCTGGAAGTTATGAAAAAACTGGATGACACGCGTGAATATGGCATGCGTGTCGGCAATGCCTGGCACGGGAAAGAAGGTCCGAAAATCTATATTGAGGCGTTCAATGATGAACAGCCGGAACGCAGAGAGTATTATCAGATTGTCGAATACCAGGATGGGAAAACCCGCTATACCTGCACGCATGAAAGCTGCTTTATGCAGCTTGAAATGGGGCAGGATCTGTACGAGATTTACTTTGGTGAAAAGCGTGAACCGGAGTATTTCATTGATACGGATAAAAACGAGTTCAAAGGTGAGCAGTTCCGGTATCGGGTCATATTCAACCGGCTGAAGATGATCATGCATGACTATGTCATGAAGAACGGGGGATTCTTTCAGCTTGACATGAACCGGATCAGAGAGGAAAAGGTTGAATTGCTGGTCGAAGAAGGTGTTCAGCAGAATCTCATGAATCACGAAGAGGAGGCGGTCCGGTTTTTCAAGGAGGCGATCCAGGTACTTGAAAGCCTGGGGGCGCCCAAACGCAAACTTCCCAGTTATCTCTGTACATGCGTTAAAATTGCCATGACACTGGATCACATGGGCAATCCCGAAGCGCAGGACTGGTGGGATCGGATGGTCAGCCTCAAGGACAAGGCGCTAAAACTGGAAGGAGAGGATCTGGGGATTGCCGCGTCCTGTATCGTAGAGGCCGTGATGAGGGATTACCGCAAGTCACGGTGGCGTGACAGCGACGAGGAGCAGGCAAAGAAAGATATCGAGGAAGCGCTTGAATTGATTGAGCATTATCAGGCAGCTTCGGAGGACTGGATCACCCAGTTTGAAGTTCGGTCAGGGCACGCGTTCATGATTGAGGAGGATGATCTGGAAGAATCCCTGCGGGAATACCGCCGGGCCTTAACGATTGCGCGGAACCATCATCTGGATCAGGTCCCGCAATGCGCAGAAGCCGTTTCAGTTGTCTACAACAATTATGCCTGGGTCCTCTGGAATAAGTGCGGAAGTGAGGAGGCAATCCTGCATTACGGACGTGCCATTGACCTGCTGGAAAGTTATCTGTTCAGCGGTATCGTGGAACGGGAAACCGTCCTGAAACAGCTCAAACACATGGGATCCGCCCTTAACAACATTTACATTGCCACGAGCCGTCCGTCTGAATCCAAACGAATGAAAGAACGGCTTGCTGAAAACGGCGTAATACTGGACGAACCTGAACGATAACGCCAATGAGCGGATCTGATCCGGAACAGGATTTTCAGCGCCTCACGCTGCCATTTGCCTGAGCGTTTTGTCCTGTCCCGGTCTTAAAAAAACAATCGCTGCGTGACAGGACTGTTCCTTCGCCGCAGGTGAACTGCGTACTATCTGAACAGGCCCTGTCGCGCAGCGACAGATCTGCAAAAATGGGATATTGCCAGGTTGCTCTGGAAAAAGACCGGCTGTGAGGAAAGGGCCTGCCGCATAGCGGCAGTTTGATAAGGCTAAACATCTGAAATGTCGCGGTGCCGAAAGATCGGGCAACGGTTCATAAGAGGGCCTGCCGCATAGCGGCAGGCTGATAAG
>JAGAHV010000031.1:0-9437 GCA_017626895.1 Clostridia bacterium
CTAACCATTCTCTTGAGCAATGAATATAAATCATGGAAAGCATCTTTGGCGTTTGGTTACATGACAAACGCCAAAGATATGAGGTGAAAAAAATCGGAAGTCAGGAATTCAGATTCTTTGGAGAAAAGAACTTGCACAGAAACATTCAGTGTGATAGTATTACTTCCACATTGAGCATGTGGATGACAATGATTGGAAGAAAGAGATCCGGAAATGAAACTGGTAATGATGGGCAACCTGCTGAAAGAATATGCAAAGAAGTCTGATTGATTCTGTGATTCCCCGCTCCATGCTGCCGGATCAAAACAAAAATAGGAAAAGTCCATGAAAAAGTTCCTTGCAGCGCTGATTCCCATGGCTTTGGTGATACTTGCAGGAGGCATTGCGCAGGCTGAAAACAAACCATCGACGAATTACCCATCGGAAGTCAGGTGAGTAAACTGAAAAAAGACAGGAATGCTATTATTCATTCAATAAAGACTGCATGGAAGTGCCTTGACAGGAGCATATATGTCGGTGAACGTCTGGAAGCCAATATGCTGGCGCTCACCTTTGCATGTGTTCTTACCGTGGTGCTGGGATTTTACCTGCTCATCATGAACATCTTAACCGGACAGACAGATATGATATTTGCTTCTGTGGCAACCTTTTTCGCAGGTGCAGGATGTGCATATTGCGTTCTGGTGCTTAAGGACAGGAATAAGGCAATCATCATTCCGACTGTCTTCTGTGCCGTGGTGTTCACGGTTTATACGCTGACGGGTGCCGGACAGGGTTCGGCTGTATTATGGACACTGCTTCTTCCCATAGGAATGTGTTATTTTGTCAACGTGAAATACGGCATCCTGCTGTCGGCTTATTATGTCGTACTTTTTATTATTGCATTCTATTCACCACTCAGGACAACGCTCGGCACTTATTATAATGAGGGATTCATGGAGCGGTTTCCTGTCCTGTTTGCCAGTCTTTCGCTGTTCACCGGAATGGCGATGGTACAGTACCACCGTTTCGCTTTGTTTGAAATAGATCATTCTGAGAAGCTGACAGAGGAGGTTGCGAAGCAGACGGCGATTGCGGAGGAACGAGCCCGGAGAATCGAACAGATGTCTTTCCAGACGATCCAGACCCTGGCCAATGCGATCGATGCCAAGGATCCGTACACAATAGGTCATTCCACACGGGTCAGTCAGTATTCAGTGCTGATAGCGCAGGAGCTCGGCTGGGATGAGGACAGGATCGATGATCTGAAATTTGCAGCTTTGCTCCATGACATAGGCAAGATAGGCGTTCCCGATTCCATACTCAACTGTCCGCGGAAACTGACGGAGGTTGAGTACGGAATCATAAAATCACACACAACCATGGGAGCCAACATCCTTAAGAACAGGACTACCGTCAGAATGGCTGAGGACGTGGCAAGAAGCCATCATGAAAGATATGACGGCAAAGGATATCCACTGGGGCTTCAGGGGAATGACATATCCGAGGAAGCAAGGATAGCAGCAATAGCGGATGCGTTTGATGCAATGAGTTCAAACCGTGTATACAGGCGTGCATGTGACTATGAGTATATCCGCAGGGAGCTGTCAGAGGGGAGAGGCAGGCAGTTCGATCCGCATTTTGTTGATATTTTCCTAAACATATGGGACAGAGGGCTTCTTGACGGCATCCTGAAAAATGACGAGACGGAAACGAATAAGGGTTTTGAGGAATCCTCAGCACTGCTTCATAAAATGGTACCCAGATGGAGGACGGCACTTTGACAGTATCCGGAGCCCACTCGGGTACTAAATCAGAAAATCATGGAAACGTTTGTATCACAAAATGCTTCGGATGACCTGGATATAACAACGGGGATAATGGGCAGAACGGTGGGAGAAACTGCGATTGCCCAGGCGATGAAGGAGAATGCGGGCTGCCTTGTATTCTTTGATGTTGATAACCTGAAGAGAATTAATGACACCAATGGTCATGATGCCGGAGATAAGGCGCTAAAGCTGATGGGGGATATTCTGTCAGAATACAGTAAGGACAATGCGCTGTGCTGCAGGCTCGGAGGGGATGAGTTTCTCCTGTTCATGAAGGAAGTTTCACGGGATGATGCGCAGGACAGAGTAAGGAGGATCATCCGTGCGTATGCGTCTGAGAAGGAGAAAGATGCAAGGATAAGCGCTGCGTCATTGTCTGCCGGAATGGTCATGTGCAGGCCGAATGATCCGTATGCAGACGTATTCAATAAGGCGGATAAGGCACTGTACCATATCAAACAGAATGGAAAGAATAACTGCGGCTTCTATGAAGAATCGGATGTGACGGTCAACGAACGGGTGGATATGGATCGCCTTGTCGCCGGTATCAGAAACAGCGGTTATTACACGGGTGCGATGGGCGTTGAATACAGGGAATTCACGAAGCTGTATGATTATGTCGACAATCTGAAAAAGCGGTTCTCCTATTCCTTTAATCTGATAGTCATTTCACTTCATGAAATTCCCGGAAACAATACGGGCGTTGAAGAATTTGAAAAGGCGATGGCCTGTATGGAACAATCTATACGCCAGACGTTACGCGGAGTCGATATCATGACGCGGTACAGCGGCAGGCATATCCTTGTCATGCTGGTGGGCACGAATGAAGAAGGGGTAAAAACAGCCGTCGACAGAATATTCAGGGGTTATTACAAGATGAACGGCAGCGGCTCATATTCGCCGTCGTATATGATTGCAGAACGGTAACAGGGAATCTATCCCCCTGCCGCCTGCAGATGTACAGAGATCCCGGTGATTGTGATCCGTCACAATCACCGGGATATTTATGAATCTATCAGGTCTGAGTGGGTGTCAAGAACAGTCGTTACTGTTCACGAGAATTTTGAGCGACATAGATCCGTTTCGACTCTGTCTCTGTGTACGGCTTCATTGCCGCTTTATCCTTGAATGGGTGAAAATCCGCGAACAGTAACGAACAGTCGGATGAGATAATGTTGTTTTTTTGAATAAAGTATATGAAAATCTGCTTCAAAATGTTATAATACTGCCAACGAAGGCGGATGTTTGCCTTCCGGAATATTTAGAAAAGGAGACCTGAAAGATGAAAAAGGTACTATCTCTCATTCTGGCCCTGGTCATGTGTATGGCCATGGTTACTTTTGCCTGTGCGGAGACTGTTGAAGAGGTCATTGAACAGGCGCAGAATATGTCTCTTGAAGAACTGTTCAAGAAGGCAATTGAGGAATCCAACGGAAAGCGTTTTGACGCCGTTGGAAATTCCAGCCGCGGCAAGAGCGTCCTTCCTATCTTTGTTGAAGCGCTCCAGGCGATTGACCCCAGCTATACCCTTGACTTTGACGGCGGCTGGCAGCAGCCCAAGGAAAACAAGATCTTCGATCAGCTGACCGAGGATGTCAATGGCGCCAACCACGTCATGTCCATGACCCTGATTCAGGACGGCAACCAGATCAAGAGCAAGATGCTGGATACCGGTCTGCTCCTGAACTTTGTGCCGAAGGACTGGAGAGAGGCAGAGAATGTTGCCAAAGAAGGCAATGAGAATCCGCTGGCTCTCCAGACCCTCAACAAGGTATTCATGTTCAACAATCTGGGAACAAAGACCTATAAGAACATGTGGGATTTTGTCCGCGAGGGCGAGGCTCCGCTGTTCATGGGCGTCAATTCCGAGCTTGTCGGAAAGAACTTCCTGTACATGATGACCAATGAGAAATATGCCACCATTGCCAAGGAAGCGTATGAGGCATGGGACGGCAAGAATTCCGAGGATGATGACCTGATCGAGAGCATGAAGGCAGACGCTGAGGATCTCGGTCTGACGGGTGCCAATGTTGAGTATGGCCTTGCATGGGTCTATCTCTGGTGCGAGAAGTACAATGAGCAGACCGACGATGGTCCTATCTGCAACACGCTGGTGACCACCTCCGCAAAGGATCAGACGGGCCTGCTGGTTTACTCCAAGCTTCGCAGTGTCGAGGAAACGGCGGATTCTTCCGTCAACAACATCACGGTTGCTGCCTATCAGGATGATTATGTCGGTATCGGCGGATATGCATACAAGCACTATCTGATGCTGACCAAGACCAGCCCCCTGCCGTGGACGTCCTGCGCGCTGATCGCGTACATGACCACCACGAAGGAAGGCTTTGCTGCCTGGGGCAAGGACATGGGCGGTTATGCACCGGTAGCTGCCTGCATGCAGGATCACAGCAAAGACGGCGGCGACCAGTTCCCGGCCAAGAATGACCGCGGCTATGACTGGTGGATCAATACCGGCAAACTGGTTGTCGAGGATCCGGCTTACTGCGCATCTGTTTCTGGCACGATGAGCGACTGGATTGACGGCATTGTGGCCGGCAAATAAAAATCGGTTGAACCTGGTCTGAAACAAACACAGATGCGGGCGGCGCGTTGGGAGATTCCGGCTCGCCGCCCCTTTCCTTACCATCCCATACTGAACGAAAGGGAGGAAAGAAATGGTCACAGGCGCAAACAATCGGGTCAGCGGATTCCAGAGAACCTGGAACAGGTTCAGAACGTACATTACGAAGCCGCAGAATGCGATTCTGCTGATACTGGGAATCCTTCTGACAATTACGACAATCTACCCGATGTTCACGATTCTGCGGGATACCATCCGGCTGCATCCGGGCAGCATTGATACACAGGAAAAAGCGCTGGAGGCACAGTTTGATGCGCTTGGCACGAAACTGACAACCTATAACTGGCAGAATCTTTTCCGGGATACCATTACCACGCGGGTGGGACGGGAACGCGTTACGCGAAGCGTCGCATCCATTTATCTCTGGACACCGCTCCTCAATTCCATCCTGATCAGCATCTTTGCCTGTTTTGGCGCGATCCTGTACGGCGGTGTCTTTGCCTATCTGGTCACGAGAACCAACCTGAAATTCAAGAAATACCTGAGTTCAATCTTTATTTTTCCCTATATCATGCCCCAGTGGACACTGGCGGTCATGTGGCAGAATCTGTTTAACTCCAATGCCATTACGGGCGGAAATGACGGACTGTTTGTCACGCTGTTCGGAACGTACATGCCGAAATGGTGGTGTGAGGGGATTTTCCCGGTTTCGGTAGTTCTGTCCATTCATTATGCACCGTTTGCGTACATCCTGATTGGCGGCATCTTCCGGAACATGGATGCCAACCTGGAGGAAGCGGCAACGATTCTCAATACGCCGCGGTGGAAAACGTTCCTGCGGGTCACCCTTCCGCTGGTTAAACCGGCCATTCTGAGCACCATTCTGTTGGTGTTCTCAAGCGCGATGGGCTCTTATCCGATTCCGCATTATCTGAAACTGTCGACCCTGTCCACGCAATATGTGGGCATGAGCTCCAACCGGGCGGGGCAGGCCAGTATTCTTGCGACCATCATGATGCTGTTCGGCTTCCTGATCCTGATCGTCAATCAGAAAACGACCTCCGGCCGGAAGAACTTTACCACGGTGACCGGCAAGTCCGGACAGAGCAGTCTGGTCAATCTCGGCGCAGCCAAATATGTTCTTTCCGTTCTGTTCCTGCTGCTGACGCTCTTTACCGGCATCCTGCCCATTGTCCTGTTCGCGATAGAGACGTTCCTGCCCAATCCGGGCGACTATTCCTTTATCAAACACGGATTTGCCGGACATACCACCACCAAATGGTGGCTCACTTCTGAAAACGTGACAGAGAACGGCATGTACGGACAGAAGGGCATTCTCTACAATGCGGATATCTGGAATGCTTTCGCCGGAACATTCTTTGTGGCCATCTGCTGTGCCTTGGCCGCAGGAACGATTGGTACGCTGATCGGCTACTGTGTAAGCAAAAACCGGCGCAGCAAATGGGCCTCCTATGTCAACAACATGGCATTTTTGCCGTACCTGATGCCCTCACTGGCGGTCGGCGTTGCCTTCTTCATTTTCGGTTCCGGTGCAGGAATCTACAACACCTTCCTGCTGCTGATTCTGGCCGGAACGGTGAAGTACATCCCGTTTGCCAGCCGAAGTGCACTGAATTCCATGATGCAGCTTTCCGGTGAAATCGAGGAGGCGGCCATCATCCAGGATATTCCCTGGTGGAAACGGATGACGCGGATCATCATCCCGATTCAGAAGACGTCCATCATAAGCGGCTTTCTGCTGCCGTTTATGACGTGTCTGCGTGAACTGACACTGTTCATGCTGCTTTGCGGACAGGGCAAGATCATCACGACCATGCTGGGCTATTTTGATGAAATGGGCCTGTACGCATTCTCCAGCGGCATTAACCTGATACTGATCGTCCTGATCCTTGTGTTCAACACACTGGTGAATAAACTGACCGGTGCGAGCATTGACTCCGGCATTGGCGGCGACTAAGAGAAATGAGGATGAAACCATGGCAAGAATAGAACTATCTCATGTAACCAAACGCTGGGGCGGTTTCTACGCGGTGGATGACCTCGACCTGATTATTGAGGATAATGCTTTTGTCACGCTGCTGGGCCCCTCAGGCTGCGGCAAGACGACAACGCTGCGTATGATTGCCGGCCTTGAGACACCGACTTCCGGACGGATCACCATCGACGGGGTGACGGTGTTTGACAGCGATCAGGGAATCAATATCCCTGCCAATAAACGGCGCGTCGGATTTCTGTTCCAGAACTATGCCCTTTGGCCGAATATGACGGTGTACCAGAATATTTCCTTTGGACTGAGCAACATCAAGGAGGCGGGACTCTCTGTCAATGAGAACGGGGAGATCCAGCGCAATCCGGAGGCAGGCGGCGCAGTACGGAAACTGACCAAGGAAGAAATTGACAAAATCGTTGCCAGAGTCAGTGCAATTGTCAAGATTCAGCCGTTTATGGACCGTTATCCGGGCGAGCTTTCCGGCGGTCAGCAGCAGCGCGTCGCCATTGCAAGAACACTGGCACCGGGACCGCGGGTTCTCTTCATGGATGAACCGCTGTCCAACCTGGATGCCAAGCTGCGTCTTGAGATGCGGTCCGAACTGCAGCGTCTGCACCTGTCCACCGGCAGCACGTTTGTCTACGTGACCCATGACCAGATGGAAGCAATGACGCTGGCAACCCGGATCTGCCTGATTTCAAATGGTGTCCTGCAGCAGTACGATGAGCCGCTGACGGTCTATAACCGTCCGAATAATACCTTCGTGGCCGACTTTGTCGGCAACCCGGCCATTAACTTCATGAATGCCCGGGGCAAACAGCAGCAGGACGGCACGTTCCGGCTGCAGATCCTCGACCGGTATGAAACGGTCTTCACGCCGGGGGAGAAAGTGGAGATCGGGCAGTGGTTTGCCGATGCGGATAAGGAGATCAGCGCCTTTGAGGCAAAGGTGCGTCCTGCCGAGAAGACCAACAAGGATGTGCCCTTCCGGTATCCGGTTGCAACGGTTTCGGATGTTCCGGAAAAGACCGGTCTGGACAGGGATGATTTTGTCCTGGGTGTCCGTCCGGAATTTGTCCATATCTGTGAGGATGGTCCGATTGAAGGGGAAATCTTCTCTGCGATGCCCACCGGTATGGAGACGACCGTTCGTATCCGTGTCGGGAATTACCTGCTGACCGGCGTCGTCTTTGGCGGTGTCCTGTACAAGATCGGACAGAAAGTGCATCTTCGCTTTGACGGCCCGGGAACCGTGCTCTTCTCAAGACTGAATGGCCGGCTCATTGCCTGCGGAAAACTGGATATACTGGGAAAGTAAGATGAACAGGCTCTGATCCCTATACAGCGTTATTACAGGCCCGGAGCAGCGCAAGCAGGCTGTTCCGGACCTGTGACACGGCGGCTAAAACCGGCATGAATGACAGAGATTCCCTTTTACAGGGGATGTCAGTGCATGCCGTCGCTTTAAAGGGCTTCTTATGTCTGCACAATAAAATAACGGCCGCTTTGTCGGCCGTTATTCATCTGTTTATGAAGATTATTTCATCTCGATATACTGTGTCTTGATGTATCCTTCACCTTTGGAGCATTTGACCTTGGACCATTCGCCTTCGGTTTCCAGAATTTCAAGCTGTTCGCCTTTGTTGATCTGGCCTACCGAACGGGCATTGCTCTTAGGCTCTGTGCGGAGATTGACCTGATTTGCTGTGCAGACACCGGATGCAGAGCTTGTCTCAGCGGCAGCTGAATCTTCGGTCTCTTCGGCAGGGGCTTCATTATCCGGATTGTCATTCGTTTGTGCCCCTCCTAACATAGAGATCGGGCAGATGTTGCTGAAGAAATTCCCGCTGCGCTCTTCATCAGTGGTTTCCTCCCAGAATTCGACGATCCGTTTATCCTCATTTTCGATGAACACCACATTCATATGCGTTACAGTACCGTCGTCTTTGGTAAATTGATAAAGGTATGCGATGGAATCCATGCCATTGAGGGTAAGATCGTACTTGGTTAACTGATCACTGATGTTTTCATTGAACCAGGCTTCCGCCTCAGAAAGATCTTTCAGATTGCTTCCGTAAAACTTAAGATACAGCTGATCATCCGGTGAGGAAAAACCGTAAAATTTTTCACCTGCGTCGGTAATGGTGCCACTTGATTCGAACTCTGTCATCTCATTTGAAATCGGAAAGAGAATTCCCAGGTCCTGAAGGACGACGATTCTATAATCTGAAGGAAGAGGTTCTGCCGATACAGAACAGGCGATCATAAGAAGAAAGATGGCGAGCAGGCTGGCAAGAATTCGTTTCATTTGTGTTCCTCCTAACTGAAAATGATGAAGGTATGTGGTGGCTTGTCTTCTATATATTATAGGCAATTTGGACATAAATCAAGAGAATACAGTACATTTTCAGTAAAAAAAGCAGGTTCCGGATTTCCTGAAATCAGAAATTCGAGGCCTGCTTATGGAATCAGGAGACAATCACTGCATCTTGATATACTGTGTCTTGATGTATCCCTCGCCTTTGGAACATCTGACCTTGGTCCATTCGCCTTCGGTCTCCAGAACGACGAGTTTTTCGCCCCTGTTGATCTGTCCGATCGAACGGGCATTGGCTTTTGCTTCCTCGCGGAGATTGACTTTATCTGCCGTGCAGGTGCCGGAATAGGATTCCGTTGCCGTATCTGATGCAGGTGCTGCTTCAGTCTGTTCGGCAGAGGCCTCCTGGTTCTGGTTGTCAGCGATATAATCATCAAAGAGAGAAATCGGGTAGATCTCGCTGGAAAGCTTTCCGGTTCTTTCTTCATCAAAGGTTTTTTCCCAGAATTCGATGATCTTATCGTTCTCATTTTCGATGAAAAGCACATCTGCAAAGGCGGTATTTCCCTCTTTATCGGTTACGACATAATGATACTCAATGGCGTTCATCCCATTGACTTTAACATCGTACTTGGTGATCTCAGCGCCGATGTTTTTGGTAGCCCAGGCTTCTGCTTCGGAAAGATCGCTCAGGTTGCTGCCATAAAAATCAACACTCAG
>JAGAHV010000283.1:0-2921 GCA_017626895.1 Clostridia bacterium
CGCTGCCTCATAGGCCAGAGTCACCGGATGCTTCAGCGGCAGAGTCCAGATCGGGAACGTTTCAAACTTGGCGTAGCCTGCCTTGACGCCCCGCTTGTTCTCGTGATACAACTGGGAAAGACAGGTAGCCATTTTTCCGCTTCCAGGGCCCGGCGCCGTCACCACAATCAGCTCACGGCTGGTCCGGATGTACTCATTGCGCCCGTATCCCTCATCGCTGACCACGGTGCGGATATCGGAGGGATAGTTGTGAATCGGATAGTGCCGGTAAACCTGCAGGCCCATGCTCTTCATCCGCTTTTCAAACGTCTGTGCACTGGGCTGCTCGGAAAACTGCGTGAGGACGATGCTGCCCACATACAGGCCGAATTCCCGGAACACATCCACCAGACGAATGACATCCGTTTCGTAGGTAATGCCAAGATCCCCGCGGCGTTTCTGTTTCTCAATATCCCCTGCGTTAATCGCAATGATGATCTCCGCCTGATCCCGCATTTCCATCAGCATCCGCAGCTTGATATCCGGCAGGAAACCGGGCAGAACCCGGGCCGCATGAAAATCATCAAACAGCTTACCGCCGAATTCAAGATACAGTTTCCCGCCAAAGTGCCGTATCCGTTCCCGGATGCGCTCCGACTGCAGACGAATGTATTTCTGTGAATCAAAACCGATGTCTTTCATCCTCTTCCCTCCATCAATCCTCTTTCATCCATTTACTGCACGGCAAACCCGCCGTAGACCCGCAGGTCCGGCGCGCAGCCATCAAATACCATTGATTCGAGCCGGGTTACCGGCGGCAGCCGCACAAAGTTCAGCTGCGAACAGCCAAAAAAGGCCAGCCGTCCAATGCTTCCCGTGCCGGTTGGGAAAATCACCTGCCGCAGATGATCACATCCGGCAAAGGCATTTTCCTCAACGCGCTCCGGTCCGTATTCAAAAGACAGCAGCGTCAGATTCCGGCAGCCCATAAAGGCATTCCTGCCAATCATCCGTATCCGCCGTCCAAAGATCACCTGTTCTATGGCCATGTTTCCAAAAAAGGCGCTGGGTGCCACCGCCACGATGCTCCGTCCGCACAGTTCATCCGGAATTTCAAGCCGCCGGTCACCCGGATTCCGCATCCCAATGACCGTCAGTGTTCCGTCTTCGTTTTCCTCCAGGACCAGCTGCTCATCCCTCTTCCAGTCCTCTGAATCAAAGGAAACACCATACATCCGCGCGTACTGTTCCGCCGGCGATCCTGCGGCGCCATAGAGCTTCATCTGCCTGCTGCAGCCGAAAAATACCCCTCCGCCAAAGCTTTCCACACTGGCAGGAATATCCACCCGCACCAGTTTCTGGCATTTCTGAAAGCAGGAGGGACCCAGCATGGCGACCCCGGGCTCAATGCGCACCCGGGTAAGTGCGGTGCATCTAGCAAACGCCAAGGTTCCCACTTTCTGGATGCTGCCCGGCAGCGTCAGGGTGTGCAGGCGGCTGCATCCGGCAAACGCCATTTCACCGATCTGCAGCACGGTCCGCGGGATGATCACCCGCTGCAGCTGCTGACAGTTTTCAAACGCACGCGGGCCAATCTGGGAAATCGGCTGTCCGCCTGCCTCAAATTCCAGGTTCAGATCATCAATCTCACGGTCACTGCAGCCCACCGCCGCCAGCGTTCCATCCGGAAGGGCTTCAAAACGAACCGGTCCAAGCCGGACTGGCGCAGGCTTTTCCGGATAAACCGGTACCTGCGGTACCGGGGCCGGCGAATGACTGACGGCAAAACTGAAACCGTCCTGCACCACATCCGTTCGGCTGGGGTTTCGTCTCATTCCTGGCACAATTCATCCTCCCCCGATTCAAATTGTTCACTGAATATCTGCTTGATCCGTTCCCCCGCCTGATAGGCAGCATTCCGCTTCATTCCGCCCTTTCGAAGTTCCGCCACGGCACTTTTCAGATCCATTCCGGCAAGCATCTTTTCAAACAGCTGGATCTCGGCGGACCGGCCGGGGTCAATCGTCACCTCCGGCTCTGCCGGAGCCACCTCATGAAAATCAAGAACCAGACAGTATTCCCCTTTTTCCGTCTTTTCGTTGCTTTTCAGCATCGTCAGCACTTCCTGCGCCGTTCCGCGGATGGTCTTCTCATAGAATTTCGTCAGGTCGCAGCTGGCACTGATCCGGCAGCCCGGCAAAACCTCACAGATGACCTCCACCAGTTCCGTTACCCGGTGAGGCGATTCATGCACGACAGCAATCGGGATTCCGGATTTCTGCATCTGTTTCAGCTGGTCCACCAGTTCACTGCGTTTTCTGGGCAAAAACCCGTAAAACGCAAAGGTTCTGGTATCAAAGCCGGAAACCGAGAGTGCGGCCGCCATGGCCGTCGGTCCCGGAACCGCCACAACGGGAATGCCCGCCCGCAGTGCCTCATCCACCAGGAAGCTCCCGGGATCCGAGATCGCCGGTGTTCCGGCATCCGTCACCAGTGCGCAGTCAATGTCCTCCTCCAGCATCCGTGCCACAATGGGCTGCGCCTTCTCCTCTTCGTTGTGCCGATGGTTTGAGACGCAGGGCGTACGAATCTGAAAATGACTGAGAAGCGCCCGCGTGACACGGGTATCCTCCGCCGCAATCAGCCCGACAGAGGAGAGAATCTCCTGTGCCCGCGGCGACAGATCGCCCAGATTTCCAATTGGGGTTGCTACCACATATAATGTCGGCACAAGAGACTCCTTTCCGCTCATCACCGTGTTCACTTTCAGAATGTCCCTGGATTTTATCGCCTCTGCGCCCCTGTCCCGGCAGGAATTTCCAGATTCCACTCGGCATCAAGGCGCTCACAGCCGCGAAGCATGGCACTGTGCGACCTTGAATTCCGCTGGATTTCCTCCTCCGAGGGTTTCAGATGATCCAGCAGCCGCACCTGCGGTGTCC
>JAGAHV010000284.1:0-2138 GCA_017626895.1 Clostridia bacterium
AGTTGTATCACTAATTTTTGAACCGTTCATAAGACTTACAGGCACGTGGCCGCCCGATCTGTACCCGTTATTTTTGCAATTCACCCCTTCGGTTTCAATCCGCATCCACGCATCCTTCCGCTTGACATTTGCCCATTGGTTCATTAAAATTCACCTGTGTTTCTGGGATAATGGTTCTGCTTTATCCCCCTGGAAAAACATGATTCAAACGCCTTCAGACGGACGCTTTGCGTCCGTTTCAAACTGAAAAGGGGCGGCATGGCTGTCTGGCCGCTGCCACGTATGAGGTACACCGATGAAACGACTGATCATTCCAGTGATTCTAATCCTTCTGCTGTCATTTGCCTTTCCCGGAGCTGCCCAGCCGCAGCGTTATTCCGATACCTACACCGATTCCTTTGATACCGTCATTACCTTCATCGCCTTTGCCGATTCACCGGAGGTCTTTGCAAAGACAAGTGCACAGGTGCATTCCCTTTATCAGCATCTCCACAAGCTCTATGACCGGTACAACAGCTATGAAGATGAGGGAATCATCAACGTCTATACGCTGAACGAAAAAGCCGCAAAGGAACCCGTAAAAGTGGATCCGCTGCTTTTTACGCTTCTCCGCTTTGCTCAGGATCACTATTCCGACACAAAGGGGCAGACCAATATTGCCATGGGAAAGCTCCTTGGCATCTGGCATGATTATCGCGAAGCGGGTCTGGCCGATCCCGCCATGGCCCAGCTGCCGCCCATGGAGGCGCTTCAGGCCGCCGCGGAGCACTGCGATATCGACCGGCTGATCCTTGATTCCGAGAACATGACCGTTTTTTTCGACGATCCGGAGATGCAGCTGGATGTTGGCGCCGTGGCCAAAGGCTATGCCACGGAACTGGTGGCAAAAATGCTTGAAAACACCGATGTCCGTTCGTACATCATCAGCGCCGGCGGAAATGTCCGGCTGGGAAATGCACCGCTTGATGGCCGGCCCAACTGGGGCGTCGGCGTTCAGGCACCGGACGGCGATGCGTTTTCGCACAGCGAGATTGCGGAAACCCTGTACCTCTCCGACTGCTCCGTCGTCACCTCCGGCGATTATCAGCGCTATTATGAGGTGGACGGCGTCCGTTATTCCCATCTGATCGATCCGGATACCCTGATGCCCGGCAGCTATTTCCGCTCCGTCACGGTCATTACGGCCGATTCCGGCTATGCGGACCTCCTGTCCACCGCCGCCTTCCTCATGCCTTATGAGGATTCCCGGGCATTCATCGAGAATCTTCCCGACGTTGAGGCCCTCTGGCTCTTTGAGGACGGGTCCGAGGAAATGACCGACGGCATCCGCACCGCCGCCAAATCTGCAGGGGCTGTCAACAAAAGAAAATAACCCGGCGAAGCTTCGTTCCTGCCCTGGGCCGCGAAAATGATAGGTTTTTAACCGAACAGAACGCAGTACATTCTATCTGTTCAGGAGCATGTTCTATGAAGAAATACATTCTGTCTTTACTGGTTTTTCTCAGCCTGCTTATGATCTCTGTCCTTGCTGTCGGAGAGAACCGCGAGGATACCGCCGAACCGGTCATTACCGTTGACCCTCTCGGTCAATCCGAGGGATACATGGCCGTTATGTACGACAACACCAACGGCCTTCCCACCTCCGAGGCCAATGATATTGTCGAAACATCGGAAGGATTCATCTGGATCGGCGGTTACAGCGGCCTCATCCGTTATGACGGAAACACCTTTGAACGCATCGACTCCACTACCGGCATTGCCAGCGTCGTCTGCCTGTTTGTCGACAGCCGGGACCGCCTCTGGATCGGCACCAACGATTCAGGTGTCGCCGTGATGGAAAAAGGCGAAATCCGCATGTGGGGTAAAAAGGATGGGCTGCAGTCCGTCGCCATTCGGGCCATTACCGAGGACAGCACCGGAACGATTTACGTCGCCACCACCAACGGCATCGCCGCCATTGACCATGAGATGAATCTGCGTATGCTTGAGGATTCCCAGATCGTCAATGCCTATATGCGGAATCTGCGTCTGGGACCGGATGACACGCTGTACGGTCTCACGCAGGACGGCGACATCTTTTCAATGAAAAACCAGGTTATCCAGCTGTATCGAAAGAGAGATGATCTCCGGGTACAGGA
>JAGAHV010000285.1:0-11279 GCA_017626895.1 Clostridia bacterium
TCTGCCGGGCGTACCTTAAGGACCGGGTCACCCGTCCCTGGGAGGCCTTTGAGCCGGATGCGGATGCGGTCTATGCCCGGGAGGTCGTGATTGACCTTGACCAGCTGGAGCTGACGGTTGCCCTGCCGCATCTGCCGGAGAACACCCGTCTGGCCCGGGAATGCACGGACATGACCATCGATCAGGCGGTCATCGGCAGCTGCACCAACGGACGCATTGAGGATATGCGGATGGCGGCCAGGATCCTGAAGGGCCACAAGGTGGCGGAGAATGTCCGCTGCATCGTGATTCCGGGCACGCAGCAGGTGGTCAAGGACTGCCTGGCCGAGGGCCTGGTGGACATCTTTATCGATGCGGGCGCCATCTTTACCATGCCGACCTGCGGACCGTGTCTGGGTGGTTTCTGCGGCGTGCTGGCCGAGGGCGAGCGGGCCGTGTCAACCACGAACCGGAACTTTGTGGGCCGCATGGGGCATAAGAAGAGCGAGATTATCCTGGCCAGCCCGGCAGTGGCTGCCGCATCAGCGATTATGGGCCGCATTGCAACGCCCGAGGAGGTAATGGCATGAAAGTCACATCGAAAGTCATTAAATACGGGGATCATGTGGACACGGATGTCATCATCCCTGCCAGATATCTGAATACAGCGGATCCGGCGGAACTGGCCACGCACTGCATGGAGGATCTGGACACGGATTTTAAGGCCAAGGCGGAAACGGCCAAAATCGTGGTGGCGGGACGCAATTTCGGCTGCGGTTCCTCCCGTGAGCACGCGCCCATTGCCATCAAGGCCAGCGGAATCCGTCTGGTCATTGCCGACAGCTTTGCCCGGATCTTTTACCGAAACTCCATTGACATCGGCCTGCCCATTGTGGAGTGCCCCGCGGCAGCAGCCGCGATCCGGGACGGGGATGAGGTCGAGGCGGATCTGGACAGGGGAATCATCCTTGACCGGACCACGGGTCAGCAGTTTGAGGCGACGCCGTTCCCGGCATTTATCGAGGAGATTATTGCCTGCGGCGGCATTGAGGAGTTTGTGCGGGCAAAGATCAGCGGAAAGAAGGCGTGAAAATGGAAGCCAGGATTGTGACACTGCCGGGGGATTATATCGGCCCGGAAATTATGCGCGAGGCCGTGAAGGTGCTGGGGCGCGTGGCGGAAAAGTACGGTCATTCCTTTACCTTTGAGGAGCATGCCCTGGGCGGGGCCTCCATCGATGCCTACGGGGAGCCGCTGACCGCGGAAACCCTGGCGGCCTGCAATGCGGCGGACGCGGTTCTCATGGGCAGCGTCGGCGGTCCGAAGTGGGACAGCGTTCCCGCCGATATCCGGCCTGAAAAAGGCCTGCTGGCCATTCGCAAGGGCATGCAGGTGTATGCCAATCTGCGCCCCTGCCGGATTCATCCGCAGCTGGCGGCGGCCTGTCCGCTGCGGCCGGACATCATCCGGGATCCCATTGATATCATGATTCTGCGGGAGCTGACCGGCGACATCTACTTCGGAAAGCGGTCCCGCTCCGAGGACCGGACCCGGGCCACGGATGAGATGGCGTATTCCGTTCCCGAGGTGGAACGTCTGGCCCGGATCGGGTTTGAGATGGCGAAAAAGCGGAGAGGAAAACTCTGCTCGGTGGATAAGGCCAATGTGCTGGAGTGCTCAAGGCTGTGGAGGGAAACCGTCCAGCGGCTGAGCGCGGAGTATCCGGAGGTGGAGGTCAGCTATATGTACGTGGACAATGCGGCCATGCAGCTGATTCTGCGTCCCTCCCAGTTCGATGTCATCATTACCGGCAACCTGTTTGGCGACATTCTCTCGGATGAGAGTGCGGCCATTGCCGGCAGCCTTGGCATGATGCCCTCGGCGAGCCTGGGCGACGGCACCCGCGGCCTGTATGAGCCGATTCACGGATCCGCCCCGGACATTGCCGGACGGGACATTGCCAATCCGTTGGGAACCATTCTCTCGGGCGCCCTTCTCCTTCGGCACAGTCTGGGACTGGAAGAGGAAGCGGCTGCGGTGGAGCGGGCCGTTTCAGCGGTCCTGGATGCCGGATTCAGGACACCGGATATCTGGTCCGAGGGAATGGAAAAAGTCGGATGCACCCGGATGGGTGATCTGGTTGCGGAAAGGATTTAAGTTATGCATGGATCGTATATCCCCAAGGGGTATGAGCCGCATCTGACGCTGTATCAGACACAGGCGGCCATCAGTCTGATTAAACGGATTTTCCAGGAGTCCCTGGCCAACGAGCTGAACCTGAAGCGGGTGTCGGCGCCGCTCTTCGTGGACCCGATGTCCGGTCTCAACGACAACCTGAACGGCGTGGAGCGGCCGGTGGGCTTTGACATTCCCGGGGCAGGCCGGTCGGGTGAGGTGGTTCATTCCCTGGCCAAATGGAAACGGATGGCCCTGTACCGGTATGATATTCATCCGGGAAAAGGCATTTATGCGGACATGAACGCCATTCGCCGGGATGAGGAACTGGACAACCTTCATTCCATCTATGTGGACCAGTGGGACTGGGAAAAGGTCATTACCGAGGAAACCCGGAATGAACACCTGCTGCATCAGACGGTCAAGAGCATTGTCAGCAGCATCTGTGATACCCAGCTGACGGTTCGCGGCAAGTATCCCCAGCTGATGAGCGTCCCGCTTCTGAACCGGGATGTGGCCTTTGTGACGGCCCTTGAGCTGGAGGAGATGTGGCCGGAACTGACCCCGAAGGAGCGGGAAAACCGCTTTGCACGGGAGAACGGGACCATCTTCATTCAGGGAATCGGCGGAAAGCTGCGCTCCGGAAAGCCGCACGACGGACGTGCACCGGACTATGATGACTGGGATCTGAACGGCGATATTCTGTTCTGGTATCCGCTGCTGGACTGCGCCATTGAGATTTCCTCCATGGGCATCCGGGTATCCCCGGAATCCCTGGACCGTCAGCTGACCCTGGCCGGATGCGATGACCGTCGGAGCCTGCCGTTCCATAAGATGCTCCTTGCAGGGAAGCTGCCGCTGACCATGGGCGGCGGCATCGGCCAGTCCAGACTGTGCATGCTGCTGATGGGGAAAGCGCACATCGGCGAGGTCCAGTCCTCTATCTGGGATGATGCCACTGTCAGGGCATTTGAGGAGGCAGACATTACCCTTCTGTAAGGACGGGAAAAGGCCTCGATGCACGGCGGCCCTTTTGGGGCGGACGGTGCGGTCGGGCTTGTGCCGACAAAACAGAAAAGACAAACGGAGTTCTGACAAAGCCGATGGGGCAGCGCGTTGACCATCGGCTTTTTCAGATCATGCGGAACAGGCAGTGAGAGATTTGACTTGAGGGGGCAGCAGAGATGGGACAGACACAGACACATCGGGAGAAACGGAGGGGGAATACCTCTGGAGGGAAACTCATCGGCGGATTGATCATCCTGGCGTTTTCTGCGGTTTTGTTCATCGTTTTTCTCCGGTTCATCAATGAACAGGTGAACACAATCAATGATCAGGAAGCGCAGGCAGCCCTGGCGAATGTCATGCATAACGCGGTGGAAAAGCAGCTGACCATGTTTCAGGCGGTGTCGGATGAGATAGAAAAGAAGCATCTGACGGACGTGAAGCTGACGGCGCTTGCCGCAGGCGCAATGCTGCAGAAACAGCCGGAAAAACTGCCGTGCATGACAAGCCACGGAGCGATTATCGGGATTTCCGGGGGGACCTGTCTGCTGCCGGAGGGGTTTCCGGAACATGTCCGGGTCAATGCGGAGGAGATGACCGCCGATGCCGGCATGCTTTTCTCCGTCGATTCCTCCGAGATGGAACCTTTTGAGGACGGCGGGCCGGTTCCCGGGAAAAATGAGACCGGACTGTCAGAACCGGATAACGAGTTCACCGGGGATTATTATGTCTTTTACAGCAAGATAGGGGACAGGGCTGCCTATATCGAGTGGGTCAGTTATGATGAATTCCTTGATTCTCTGAGCAGACTGTTTCAGCTGGATGAGAACATGAGTTCCGTCGAAAAGGCACTGAATGTAAAATCCTTGCTGTTTGCGGCAGAGCCGGTGGACGGCGGCCGCACGGTGATTTACAGATCGGGGAACCTCCTGGCCTTTCTGACGGCTGAGGAATACGGTTTCACCGATGAAATGCTGACCCATGTGCTGCCTGCAGAGAAGGAGCCGACAAGAGAGGAGATCAGGAAAAATTTCAGGAAACTGTCCATCGCGGATGTCTCCTATGGGGTGTTCATGCAGGAGTATGAGAGTTCCATCCTGTCCAGCCGGGCGATCCTGGCCCTGCTGGTCCCGCTGGATGATACCCTGGGAATCATGAATGAACGGGCGTATATCGTGATGACGGCCTTTGTGCTTATCGGGATATTCATCACGGTATGGCATGTTCTCACCCGGTATCTGGTGAGGAAACATACCCTGAATGAGAGACAGAGAGCAGAGTTGGGGCCTAGGACAGTCATCCGGCGGACCGGTTCATTCGTCGTGGTCGGAATTGCACTGATCCTGATCATAACGGCCCTCATGGTGTCCCTGTTTCGCCTGTATCTGACCAGCCGGCAGGTGGACAATGCATTTGCCATCCTTCGTCACCGGATAGAAGATGAGAAAAGTCAGAGTGAACTGATGGAATCCTTCCATAAGAACAACTATGAAGGATATGTCCGCCGGATTGCAGAAATCCTTAATGATTATCCGGAACTGGCAACGGCCGGGGATCTTGCCGCCATGAGCAGTACCATCGGGGCAAACTATCTCATGCTGTTTGATGAAAACGGGGATGAAATCCTGTCGAATTCCAGGTATGACAGCCTCAGTCTCGGGCGGGGACCCTCTTCCGCCACAGCTGAATTCCGGATCCTTCTGACCGGAACAGAGCTGATCTTCCATGATCTGGCGGTGGATGAGACGACCGGCGAGGCCAACGTACTGATTGGCGCAAGTTACGGAAGAGCCGGAGAAAGAGGAAAATACAAGGCGGTTCTGGCCGCCGTGCCGGGGGAAAAGATCTACTATCAGACCGATGAGGAGATTAATTCGATTCTGTCCTCTCTGGTGGAAAAGGATATGACCGCGTACAGCGTGGACCCGGAAACACGGCTTATCCTGCATGCCAGTGATGAGCAGCTGATCGGGAAAAATGCCATGGACATGGGTCTTCCGGAACAGGCGCTGACAGATGGATACCGGGACTTTTTTACCATGGGCGGCGTATCCTGGTTTGGCGAATGTGAGAAGATGGGCTCCGAGCTGTACATGTACGCGGCAAAGCAGTCGAGCATCTTTGTGCGAGTGGCAGAGCAATCCCTGCTGGCGGCAGGGGCCGCACTGCTCCTGCTGTCCATCCTGGGCGTGTACCTCTGCTCCGGATACAGGGCATTCTTTACCAGATGGGCGAAAACCGGCGAGATACTGACCGATCAGACGGATGAGGTAATGCTTTCAGGCGGGCGGCTGAAGTTCTCCATTGATCCGTCCAGACGATGGCGGCTGAACAGTTATGATGTCGGCATTCAGATGCCGTTTATGATTGCGAAACTGGTGATGGAACTGTTTTTCATCCTCTTCCTGATTGTGATGGGGGTTCGCCTGATGATCTCCTCAGGGGATGATGGAACGTCCCTGCTCTCCTATATCATGAACGGCAGATGGAGCAAGGGGGTCAACCTGTTTGCCTTCACGAGTATTCTGATTCTGTTCGGGGAGATTACCGTGATCTCCGAGATCATACGGCTCCTGCTTTATCTGATCAGCGGTGCCCTTGGCACCAGAGGCGAGACTGTGTGCCGGCTCCTGAGCAACCTGGTCAGGTATGTCGGCGTGATTGCCTTCGTGTATTTCGCGCTGTACGATCTCGGTTTCCGTCCGGATGCGCTCCTGGCCTCCCTCGGCCTGCTGTCCTTCGCCATTTCACTGGGGGCGAAGGATCTGATTGCGGACATCATTGCCGGTCTGTCCATTGTGTTCGAGGGAACCTACCAGGTCGGGGATATCATCGATGTGGGCGGGTATCACGGCGAAGTGCTGGAAATCGGCGTGCGCTCTACGAAGATTGAGGGACGGGGCGGCAATATCAAGATCATTGACAACCAGGATATCAAGAACGTCATCAATCTGACGCGCAAGACCTCCTGGTGTGCGCTTGAGATCAGCATTCCATCCTCTCAGCCGCTCCATGAGGTCGAAGCGATGCTGCGAGAACAGCTGCCGCAGATCGGCAAAGCCAATCAGGAGGTCATCAGCGGGCCGTTTTACAAGGGAATCATTGCTCTTGGCAGAGGATCGGTGACATTATCCATTATTGCAGAGTGCAATGAGGCAGATATCCATTCCGTGCAGCGCTGGATGTATCATACCATTCAGGATCTCTTCAGTGAAAAAGGGATTCCGCTGGCATAACCATTGAGGAACTGTTCCGGCCGGGTGCGGTGATCCGGAACAGTTCGTTCATCAAACCAGATGAGAAACCGCGCCGGATGATTCACGAAACAACAAAGAGCCGATGGCATGCCATCGGCTCTTTTTGCACCGGCTGTAGTCCGCCGGGAAAATGTCAGGGGAATGTGCAGATGTCCTCTGCGGCCATCCTGCTTATTCAAATTCGACAGCGGTGAGGGTCATGCCCATCAGACCCGGAACCGGGAAGGAGATGTCGCCGTCATTGAGGTTATAGGACTGACCGGAATCGGAGACAAAACGGGTGGCACCATGCAGTTCCTCTCTGGGGAGGAAAATGTCAATGGGATGTGAACTGCGGTTGATGCACGTCAGCATACAGGCAGGTTCTGCCGCGCTGCCGAATACATCCTGATTCTCCGAATTATAGCGGGTTACGCACAGTACATCCTCGCAGGGGGCGAAGAAGGTATAGTATCCGGTCCGCAGCACCTGATTCTCCTTGCGCATCCGGATCATGTCCTTGTAGTACTGGATGAGGTACAGATCTTCCTTTCCCCAGGGATAGGTCCTGCGGCAGTAAGGATCCGCGGCTCCCTCAAGGCCGGTTTCATCGGCGTAGTAGATACAGGGAATGCCTGGAACGCTCATGATGTAGCGAAGCATCAGGTGTTCCCGGAGGATGCCCAGCATCCGTTCGGCCTGGGTAAGGCGCAGGGCTCCGCGCTCAATGCGGGGCATGTCGTTTCCGTCTCTGCCGGCCAGCACGTTCAGAATACGGGGACGGTCATGGCTGCCCATCAGGTTCATGAGGGAGAAGAGAAACGGATTCGGATAGTTCTGCGCCAGACAGGAAAGGGAATGGGCAACCGAGGTGGCGCCCTGCAGTCCGAGAAGGAAGCGGATGAGCAGTTCACGCAGCGGATAGTTCATGACGCTGTCCAGTGTATCGCCGATGACATAGCTGCGCATTTCGCTGTAGGCAACCTTGCGGCTGGCATCCTCCCAGACCTCACCGAGAACGAGGGCGTCCTCTTTGGTTTCACGGGCGGCCGTGCGCAGTTCACGCAGGAACGCCATGGGGAGCTCGTCGGCAACGTCCAGTCGCCAGCCGGAGGCGCCGGCGCGCAGCCAGTGACGGATGACGGAGTCCCTGTCGTTCAGGATAAAGCGGCGGTAATCCTCATCCATTTCGTTGACATTGGGCAGCGTTTTGAATCCCCACCAGCATTCATAGTCATCCGGCCAGTGATGGAAGTTGAACCATTTCCGGTAGGGGGATTCCGGATCGCGGGCGGCGCCGACTTTTTCGCCGTGAGTGCCGCTGCGGTTAAAATAGGGACTGTCATCCCCGACGTGGGAAAATACGCCGTCCAAGATGATGCGGATTCCCTGACTGAGCGCATCCTGACAGAGCTGCCGGAAAGCGTCCTCATCCCCGAACATGGGATCAATCTGCATGTAGTCGCTGGTGTCGTACTTATGGTTGCTGCGTGCGCTGAAGATCGGATTCAGATAAAGAACCGTGATTCCCAGGTCACGCAGATAGGGCAGTTTCTGCCGGATGCCCTCCAGGTTGCCGCCGAAGAAGTCATTGGCGGTATTGTTGGAATTGGAATTGTCCTCGATGTACATCCGGGGCATTTCATACCAGTCTTTATGGATTACCACACCCGTCTTCGCGTGAAGGAGGTCATCCGTTCCCTCGCCGTGGAAGAAGCGGTCGGGCATGATCTGATACATGACACCTTCCCGCACCCATTCGGGGGTCTTGAAATCCGCACTGTAAACGGTAATCTGGAATCCGTCCTGGCTGCCCTGGTGACCAACGCCGCAGCTGGTTCCGTCCGTCGGGGCGCCGTAGAAGGTACAGGAATGGTCCTCGCTGAACAGCTCGAAACGATACCAGACCAGGCCCGGAGTGGCCGGGGTGGCAATGACAGCCTCGTAAATATGCTGCCCGTGCATGAACCCGAGGGAGCGCATGGGATACCGGTGCTCCGCGCCGTCCCAGATGCGCAGGTCAATGTGATGAGGCAGCTGCTCGTTCCCGACAGCCAGCCGAAGGCGAAGCTGTGTGTTGACCGGAAGGGAACCGAAGGGGGAACGATAAAAGGTATCCAGGGAATTATGATAAACAGTCATGAGTTTTTGTTCTCCATATCGCGAAATCAATTTTTTATAACTTTTGGCATTCTAGCAGTGTCCTGAAGATTCGTCAATCTGCACGCATGGCGAAATTTACCGTACTCTTTTGTGCTTTTTTGCACAACGGAGGAATGCTCAGGCGCAGCGGGAAAACGGGGCAGGGGAAAGGGAACATCAATTGAGGGAAAACTGAGGGAAAGTGAGGGAAAGTGTTAAAAAGTGTATAAAATTACTATTGAAAATGATTACGTCTTCTTATAAAATATAATGCATGCATATGCATTGCAGTATCTGCCGTTTTAAGGGCTTAAGGAAGACGCTTTGGCTGAATGAGCGGCAAAGGCCGAAATTGAACAGATCAAAGCCCCGGAAACGGGATGCCATCTGATGGAAACAGCAGAGCCGAAATCTATTTGACAGGTGAAACGGATGAACAGAAAACTGGAAAAGAGAGTACCGATCCGAACACGCGTACTGGTCCTCTTTCTGGGCACAATACTCGTAGGACTGCTTGCAGCAAGCATTACGGGGGTTGTCTGTATATCGTGGATAAAACAATCGACAGAAAAAATACTGACCTCACAGCTTGAGCGAAATCTGAAAAACATTGTCCTTCAGAAAGCCGTCGCGGCGGATGCGAGGCTCGAACATTACGAAAAATACATTGAATTTATCAAGGATTACATAGAGGAGATCTATCAGGACAAAGAACATATGGTTGAGCAGGGCCATATGTTCTATTCGCCGGTGGATACACATGACTATGCACTGACAAGAGGATTTATCCGTGATGAGATGAAGGAGGAGGATTTCCGGGAGGAACTGCTCTTTTTCAGCAATCTGGAACAGGTTCTCTCACCGATCGCCAGATCCAATGAGAAGCTGATTTCGACGATCTATACCGGCACCAAAAGCGGACTGCTGACCTCCTATGACCGTTTCTCGTATCTCTCTGTACCGGAACCCGGGCACGAAATGGTGTATGATTTCTTTCAGTCGGACTGGTACAAAAAGGGCATGGCGGAGAAAGGGGTCTTCTATACAGATCTGTATCAGGACTCTCAGGGAAGAGGACTGACCATCACGGTGGGATCCGGATTCCGGAATGAAAAGGGTGAAGTCGAGGGCGTCGTGTGTGCTGACTTTGATATCACCGCTCTCTTTGATGAAATGCTCTTTGTGGATGCCGGGGAAAACGCCCTGTCCTTTGCACTTGATAACCATGGCGCGCTGATTTCGCCGGATGCCCACAAGGTTACGGTTGAGGACCATACGGGGCTCAGCCGGGAGAAACTGGCCAAACTGAGTACCGAACAGGACGGCATCCTTGAAACCGGGGATGCGCTGTATGTCAGTGTTCCGATTGACCGTGTAGGCTGGACGCTCTGCCTCTCGGTGCCCACACAGACGATTCGCGACAATATTCAGAACTCAGACCGCTATATCATGCATGCGTACATGACGTTCATCGGCATCGCAACCGTGATTATTCTGGTGGCGGTTGTCATCGCCAACCGGGTTGCCTCCATTGTCACGCAGCCCATTGAACAGCTTGGACGGGATATGCGGATTATCTCGGAAGGAGACCTCACTTACCGTGCCAAGGTTCTGCGCAATGATGAAATCGGCGATGTCACCAGCCAGATGAATGAGATGGTGGACAAGCTTCAGTTTACCATGCAGCAGCTGCTGACTTCCCGGCGCCACGCGGATGCCATGAGTCAGCTGGCAACGGTGGATGCCCTGACCGGTGTTCGCAACAAGACGGCCTATGATGACAAGATTAAAAAAGTCGAAAAGGAACTGGCTGAGGGAAAGACAGAATACGGTCTGGTGATGATCGATCTCAATTACCTGAAAACGATCAATGATACGTATGGTCATGAGAAAGGAAACATTGCCATTAAGACACTGTGCCAGATTGTCTGTGAGATCTTCAGTCATTCACCGGTATTTCGTATCGGCGGAGATGAATTCGTGGTTCTGCTGAAAGGATCGGATTATCAGAACGTGGAGAGCCTTCTGGCTGAGTTTAAAAAGCGGATTCATCTGCTTGAGAGGGACCGGACGCTTGCCCCCTGGGACCGTGTTTCCGCGGCCATCGGCTATGCGCTGTATGATCCACGGAAGGATACCGGAATGGACAGTGTTCTTGCGCGGGCAGATCAGGAAATGTATCAGTGCAAAGGGGACATGAAACGAACGTGAAGAGGCCCTGTCGCGCAGCGGCAGTCAGCTGAATCCGGGACTCTGGTCAGAATACAGGAATTGTACCGTTGAGAGAATCAATGCATTTTCGAGAGGCTTTGCGTCAAAGGATCATTTCAGAGCACAATCATTCAAATAGTGATTTGTTCTTAGCATCTCAGGTTAAAGACTAGAGTTGAGTGCTGTAAAGGAATGCCTGCTAAGCTGAACAATCAGCTGCCGGATGAACATGAACGGATTCCGGCAGCTTCTTTTTATCCCGGCAGAATTGTGCAGGCTGCCCTCCTGCACAGCCCCGGATGCTGAATCCGGGCATCAGTCAGGACAGCCCGGACGAAAGACAGGAATGAGGAAAGGGCTCGACGCGCAGCGTCGATTTGTCAGGGATGAGCACTGGAATAGTAACGGTGCCGAAAGACCGGGCTGCGGCTCATTGTGGAAAGGGCTCGACGCGCAGCGCCGATTTGTCAGGGATGAGCACCGAAATAGTAACGGTGCCGAAAGACCGGGCTGCGGCTCATTGTGGAAAGA
>JAGAHV010000286.1:0-12464 GCA_017626895.1 Clostridia bacterium
CAGAAACCCGCTGCCATCAACGCGCCAGACCAGACGCACCGGGCACTGTCACAGAGGATCATCCGGCGGATTTCCCTGCCGCACGGTGGCCACAACCAGGCAAAGTACCGTGCCGGTCAGTACTGTTGTGACCATGTGCGTGATGCCCGTGGCCAGTCCATGCCAAAAGGCCTCCTCCGGCGGTTTCCCGTAAAGGAAAATATCGAGGCAGGGAGCGGCCAGAAACCAGGCGGCTGCATGTGCCGCCAGCTGGAAGCCGGCGAAAATCAGGAGATCCCTGGCCGACAGTTCGCCTTTTTCGATCCCCAGCATGCCGCAGAGCTGACCGGCCAGTATCCCGTATATGCCGGCGGGCAGGACCCGGCTTAAGAGGATTCCGCCGGTACTGAGATCCAGCAGCAACTGGCCCAAAAAGCCGGTCAGGCCGCCGGCTGCCGAGCCGGACAGGGCCGCCAGTACGGCCAGAACGGCAAACTGCATGGTCAAAAAAGTGCCCGGCACCGGTCCGGGAATGGCCGCAAAGCGTCCCAGAAGATAATACAGGCCAATTCCCACGGCCATGATCACGACGGTCTTTGCGTATCTCATCTGTCTGCTTCCTCCTCCATGCTGGTCTTTTCCCGGAGCAGCCGCTCAAGACTTTCCCGGAGACGGCGGTCATCCTCCTCCGTCCGCCGGGCCGGTCCCCGCAGATGTTTGCCACTTCGCCGGGCTTTTCCGGCCAGATGGCGGTCCATCAGGAGCCCCGAAATATTCTCATCCGTGTACTGCTTCCCGGAGGGATTGAGGGCATACGCACCTTTTCCCAGCGCCAGTGCCGCCACACCATAATCCTGCGTGATGACAAGATCCCCGCGGCTGCACCGGTTCACCAGCGCAAGGTCCACTGCGTCCCTGCCCGAGGCCACCGTTACAATGCGGCTGGTGTCAGAGGTCAGTACATGGTGCTCATCGCAAAGCAGCACCACCGGCACATGGAAGGCCGCGGCAGTGGCCTCAATCATTCGAATTGCCGGGCAGGCATCTGCATCGACATAAAGTGTCATTTTCTTTTATGTAACTCCCGTTTTGTCCTGTTTTGCCAAAGGCCGGAGCATCCGGACCTGCGCAGCCCGGTCAGTATACCATTTGTCGGGGTTTTAAGCAAACCGCCGCCGGCTGCGATGATGCCGCGTCACTGCGGCAGTACGGAAAATTCAGACTTGACGAATTGTTGCCTTCCCAATATAATCAAAAGGAAATTTTTAGCGAAGGGTACCTGAGGAGCGTAAAGATGAACGATAAGTTTCTTACATACCTGTTGAAACGGTTCCTGATGGCACTGCTGACCATCTTTCTGGTCATCGCCATCACCTTTTTTGTCATGCATGCCATTCCGGCAAGCCCGTTCAGTTCGGAAAAAGCCAAAAGTGATGCGGTTATCGCCGCGCTCGAGGCCAAATACGGGTTTGACAAACCGGTTCCGGTTCAGTTTATGAACTACCTGTGGAACATCCTCCACGGCGACTTCGGCCTCTCCACCGGCTGGGTGGGCAATACGGTCATTGATCTCATTATCGGCGGCTTTTCCTATTCCGCCCGAATCGGCCTGACCGCCGGGGTCATCGCCCTGGTTTTCGGCGTCATTCTGGGTTCCATGGCCGCCCTTCAGCGGGGAAAACTGCTGGATAAGGTCATCCAGGTCATTACCACCGCGCTGGTGGCCATGCCCAGTTTTGTTCTGGCCACCATATTGCTGCTTGTTTTTGCCCTGCAGCTGGGCTGGCTTCCCTCCATGGGCAATCAGCCGGGCGGCCTCATCCTCCCCGTCATCTCCCTCTCCCTCTACCCCATGGCCTACGTCACCCGCCTGCAGCGCTCCTCCATGCTGGATGTGCTGGGACAGGATTATATCCGGACCGCCCGGGCCAAGGGCGTCAAACGCAGCAAGGTCATTTTCAAGCATGCACTCAAGAATACGCTGACCCCGGTCATTACCTATGCCGGCCCCATGATGGCCTACATTCTGACCGGTTCCATGGTGGTTGAGAACATCTTCTCCGTTCCCGGTCTTGGACGGCTGTTTACCAACAGCATGCTTCGCACCGACTACATGATGATCATGGGCGTCACCATTTTCCTGGCCACCATCATTATCATGATGAACTTCATTGCCGATATCCTGTACAAAGTGGTCGATCCCCGTATTGATCTGGCCTGAGTCAAGACATGGAATAGAGGAAAGCATATGTCTGAAAATCGAAAGTTTAAAAATCCGCTGAGTCTGCAGGTGGACCCGAATCTGTTTGAAAAGGCGACAGAGGAGGAAAAAGCCCAGCAGGTAACCATGCGTGAATCCGTCTCCTTCATGCGGGACGCCATGCGCCGCCTGCGCAAAAATCATATCGCCATGATTTCCCTGGCCGTCATCGTGATCATCATGCTGATCGCCTTCATCGTCCCCAATTTCTACCCCTATACCTATACCAAGCAGGATGTTACCGCCCAGAATCTGGCCCCGTTCCAGTACAGTGCCAAGGAACAGGCCAAGATTGACAAGGGCTTCAAGGTTTTCCCGCACATCATGGGCACGGATGCCCTGGGCCGTGACTACGCCATCCGCGTCATCTACGGCACACGGATCTCCCTTCTGGTCGGCATCTTCTCCGCCCTGATCGTCATTGTCATCGGCATCATCTACGGGTCCATTTCCGGCTACTTCGGCGGAAAGGTGGACATGATCATGATGCGCATCGTGGATATCATTTATTCACTGCCGGATGTCCTCATCGTCATCCTGCTTTCCGTGGCCATCAAGGACTGGGTGTCCACCTCCAATAATCCCCTCATTTCCCGCCTCGGCGCCGGCATGGTGTCCATCTTCATCGTCTTCGGCCTCCTCTACTGGGTCTCCATGGCCAGGCAGGTGCGCGGACAGATCCTCTCCATCAAGGAGCAGGAATATGTCCTGGCTTCAAAGGCCATTGGCGCCTCTCCCGCCCGGATCATCCTCAAGCACATGATCCCCAACTGCGTCTCGGTTATCATCATCATCGCTGCCATGCAGATCCCCAGCGCCATCTTTACCGAAAGCTTCCTCAGCTTCCTGGGTCTGGGCGTCTCCATTCCCATGCCCTCTCTGGGCTCCCTCGCATCGGATGCCCGGACCGGCCTGCGTTCCTACCCCTATCAGCTGATTTTCCCTGCTCTTTCCATTTTCCTCATTGTTCTCTCCTTCAATCTGCTGGGAAACGGCCTCAGGGATGCCTTTGATCCCAAGCTGCGCTCATAAGGAAGGGAGGACAAAACGATGAGTATGCTTGAAGTGAAAGACCTTCATACCTCTTTTTTCACTCCTTCCGGTGAGGTCAAGGCCGTCAACGGCCTGTCGTTTAACCTGGAAAAGGGCAAGGTGCTGGGCATCGTCGGGGAAAGCGGCAGCGGCAAGTCCGTCACCGCCTATTCCATCCTGCAGATCCTGACCCATCCGGGCCGGATCGTCTCCGGCTCCATTAAGCTGCACGGCCAGGAACTGGTGGGCCTCTCGGATGAGGAAATGCGCAAAATCCGCGGAAACAAGATCAGCATCATCTTCCAGGACCCCATGACCAGCCTCAATCCCACCTTTACCATCGGCAACCAGCTGATGGAGGCCATCTTGCTGCATACGGACCGGACCCGGGAACAGGCCAAGCAGCGTGCCGTTGAAATGCTGAATCTGGTCGGCATCTCGGAGCCGGAAAAGCGGCTTGAGCAGTATGCCTTTGAGCTTTCCGGCGGCATGCGTCAGCGCGTCATGATCGCCATGGCCATGGCCTGTGAACCGGATGTGCTCATTGCGGATGAGCCCACCACCGCCCTGGATGTCACCATTCAGGCACAGATTCTGGAACTCATGCTGCGCCTGCAGAAAGAGCTGGGAATGGCCATCATCATGATCACCCACGACATGGGCGTCATCGCCCAGATCTGCGACGAGGTCATCGTCATGTACGCCGGCGGCGTCTGCGAGCGGGGAACCACAGATGAGATTTTCTACCATCCCATGCACGAATACACCCGGGGACTCATGCGTTCCATTCCGCGCATGAACGACGATGAGAAAAACCGTCTGATCCCCATCACGGGCACCCCCATCGACCTACTCAACATGCCGAAGGGCTGTCCGTTTGCTCCCCGCTGTGATGCGGCCATGAAGATCTGTCTTCAGGAAAAACCAAAGGAATACTGGGTAGGACGGGATCATCTGTCCGCCTGCTGGATGAATGTCAAGGAGAATCGCTGTTACGCAGAGCGTCCGGAAGCTGAGGAGGAGGTGAATGGCCGTGAGTGACAATCGCACAGCCCCGCTGGTTCAGGTTCGTCATCTCAAGCAGTATTTCCCCGTTTCCACCGGCCTCTTCACGAAAACCATGCTGAAAGCCGTGGACGATGTTTCCTTTGAAATTGAAAAGGGGGAAACCCTCGGCCTGGTGGGCGAAAGCGGCTGCGGCAAGACAACGGTCGGACGGACCATGCTGCATCTGTACGAGCCCACGGAGGGCGAGATCTGGTTTGACGGAACAAAGATCGAAGGTGCCCGGGCACTGCACAATTACCGCCGCCGCGCCCAGATGGTGTTCCAGGATCCCTATTCCTCGCTCAACCCCCGCATGACGGTGGCCGACATCGTGGCGGAGCCCATTGATGTGCATCATCTCTGTCCGAATAAGAAAGCCCGGGAGGACCGTATTCGCGAGCTGATGAGTCTGGTAGGGCTCAATACCGAGCATGCCACCCGCTATGCCCACGAGTTTTCCGGCGGACAGCGGCAGCGCATTGGCATCGCCCGTGCCCTGGCCTCCCAGCCGGAGTTCATCGTCTGCGACGAGCCGGTTTCCGCTCTGGATGTATCCATTCAGGCACAGGTCATCAACATGCTTGAGGATCTCCAGCAGCGGCTGGGCCTGACCTACCTGTTCATCGCCCACGACATCAGCGTCGTCAAGCACATTTCAAACCGCATTGCGGTCATGTATCTGGGGCACATGATGGAGCTGGCCTCCTCCAATGAGCTGACCCATCATCCGCTGCATCCCTATACCATCTCGCTCATGAGCGCGGTTCCCCTTCCGGATCCGCGGGAGAGCCGCAAGCAGCAGCGCATCGTGCTGGAGGGAGATGTTCCCAGTCCCCTCAAGATGCCCAGCGGCTGTCCGTTCCGGACCCGCTGTTCCCGGGCAACGGAGGAATGCGCCCAAACCTGCCCGGCGATGAAAGAGGCGGCACCCGGTCATTTCGTCGCCTGTCATCACATCTGATTCGTGTTCCCCGCCGAAAGGCGTGAACAAATATAACAACTTATGGAGGAAAAACCATGAAGAAATTTGTCGTCCTCATGATGGCACTGGTTCTCATGCTGAGTGTCATGTCCTTCGCATCCGCAGAAGGCGGCCAGGTCATCAAGCTCTTCCTTGGCGGCGGCACCCCGCTGTCCATGGATCCGGCTCTGAACAGCGCCTCTGCCGGCTCCAACATCATCCGCAGCGCCTTTGCAGGCCTGACCGGATTCCAGTACAATGAAGCCGGCGAACCGGTCATGGCACCGGAACTGGCCGAGTCCTATGAAGTTTCCGAAGACGGCCTCACCTACAGCTTCGTTCTGCGTGAGGGCCTCAAGTGGTCCGATGGCACCGATGCCACCGCCTCACAGATCAAGGCATCCTGGGAGCGCGCCGCCTCCGCCGAGCTCGGTGCGGACTATGGCTTCCTGTTTGATGTCATCTCCCGCAACGAAGACGGCACTCTGGCCATCGACGTGGATGATGCCGCCCGCACCTTCGTCGTGCATCTCCCGCAGCCCTGCGCCTACTTCCTCGACCTGTGCGCATTCGTTCCGTTCTACCCGGTCCGCGTGGATCTGGCAGACAACGAGGGCATCTGGGCGACCAATCCTGAGACCTATGTGGGCCTCGGCGCCTTCAAGATGACCAAGTATGCGGTCGATGATGTCATCGTTTTCGAGAAGAACCCCTACTACTGGAATGCAGACGCCGTCAAGCTGGCCGGCATCGAGTTCTACCTCTCTGAGGACAACACCGCTATCCTGACCGCGTATGAGAACAACACCGTTCAGTACATTCAGTCCATCTCCTCCTCCGAGTATGATCGTCTGAATGCCACCTATCCGGGCGAGCTGGAGTTCTATCCGACGCTGGGCACCTATTACATCCTGTTCAACGTCTACAAGGACCTGAGCCCCGCTGCCAAGCAGCTCACCGTTCAGGAGCAGAGCAAGGCCCGTTTCGCTCTTGGCCAGCTGGTCAACCGCGACGAGATCGTCACCTATGTCACCAAGGGCGGCGAAGTGGCCGCAACCGGCTTCTTCCCCAAGGAGCTCTCCGATGGTCTCAATGCCGACGTCCGCGCCAGTGCTGATTACGGCACCTGGTACACCGGCACCAACGAGCTCTCCGATGTCAACCCCGACCTGACCGTGGACCAGGTGGAAGCCCTGCAGACCCTGGTTGACCTCGGCTATCCGCACACCGGCACCATCGAGGCCGGCGACATCAAGTTCACCGACTTCCCGTCCATCGAGTTCGCGTTCAACAACAGCGGCAACAACGCCCTGATCATCCAGTATGTTCAGGAGACCTGGAACCGCTTCGGCATCACCGGCGTGGTCAATCAGGAAGCCTGGGCTACCCTGCAGACCAAGCTGAAGGCCGGCGACGCAGAGGCCGCACGTATGGGATGGATTGCTGACTTCAACGATGTTGTCAACTTCCTCGAGATCTTCATCTCCAACTCCGGCAACAACTATCCGCGTCTTGGCCGCGAAATCGGCGATTACACCCGCAACAGCGAGGTTACCAAGGACGCCGGCATGGGTGCTTACTGGGGCATGGACGGCGACAAGACCTGGGCCGATGCCTATGATGCTCTGGTCGACGCCATCAAGGCCGCTACCGATCCTGCCGAGCGCGCCAAGCTGGCCGCTGAGGCTGAGAAAGTCCTCATGGCTACCGGCGGCGTGAACCCGCTCTACTACTACACCACCGCTCAGATGCTCAAGCCGAACGTGCACAACGTAATCCGTCTTGCCACCGGCGACGTCATTTGGAACTACGCATATATGGACTGATCACCGAACATGGACAATACAAAGGCACAGAGCCGGCGCTCTGTGCCTTTTTCATATCAGGAATGCTGCCGTTTCTGCCCGGCGAGCCACTCAAGCAGTGTCACCGGCTGTCCGTTAAGGAGAACCGGCTGCCCGTCCATGTCCAGCCGGCAGTCATCGTTCAGGACGGGAACCCAGGCAAAGTGCCCGATGTATTCATAGGGTTCCCCCTCCGCGTCCCTGATCTGGCCGTGCCTGTCCACAATGTTATCCCAGAACGTGAAATGGCAGTTCCCGGCACCAGCCGCCATCAGGCGGCGATGCGTGGCCACCACGGTCGTTTCCGGGTTCACCGTCGGGTCATTTTTCGCGTGGGTAAACCAGATGGGCACAGTGCGCAGCCGTTCAATCTGCTCATCCGTAATCCGCTCATCCGGCATGGCCTCACAAATGGGGAATGCGCCCGCAAACAGGTCCGGATAGGACATCAGCATGCGCATGGTCATGAAGCCGCCGTTGGAATCGCCTCCGATATACACCCGGTCCGGATCAATCGCGCAGCGGAAGCGGTCCATGAACTCCCCGATCAGTCCCCGAAGTGCCTCTGTATACATGGACACTCCGGAATCCCCGTATTCCCCGCTCCCGTCATCCATCCACATGGTATCGCACTGGGGCACCAGCACAAAGGCACCGCCGAACAGTTTCTGGACCCGTTCGCCGGTCAGTTCCGGCACCTTGTGTCCGGAATAGGCCACCGGCAGATCCTGACCGCCCTCCCCTGCCCCGTGCAGGTAGATGATCAGGGCCCTGGGGGCCTCCAGCGTGCGCGGGACAAAATAGCCGTACCGGATGGGATGCTGCGGATCCGATGACACGTCCTGCTGAAACGCCTGAATCATCGGATTCAGCACGCCGGCACAGCGGCCAAAAACCTCTCCCCAAAGCGCATCCTCGCCTGAGCCAATCGGCCCTGTACAGATCACGCGGTAATGGTGCACGATGTACCGGCTGTGCCCGTTTATATTCCCATGATCCGCAATCAGCGCGCAGGAACAGTCCCACGCCGGTCCAAAGGGCATCTCAAGCGCCACAATCCGGCTCTCCGGGACCTCCTCACCCGTCATCGTACTGGGAAATGCCCTTTGTACGGGCCGATAGGCGCAGCTCTGCACCATCTGATCCCGCTCAAGAAAGGACTTGGGGATCTCAAGCCTGGACCCATCCCGGTCCTTCAGCTCCACATAGACCGAGAACCGCTCCGGTTCCAGTTCCTCCGCCCGGACCGGACGGGGCATACACAGCAGCAGCCGGGTCACATATGGACCGGCATCCGTCACCTCAATGATCTGATAATACTGTTGACTCATCGTTTTTCCTTCCTTCTTTTCAGGCCATGACTCTGTTCATTGGCCTGAGGTGCTTTGTCAATGGCCTGGATTAGAGATTTCTCGGGTTCATCCGCGCTGACAGTGCAGAATGACCCGGATCAGCCGTGCACAGGCCCGCTTCAGCGTCTCCATGGAAAGCGTTCCCGCCTCCAGTTCCTCCCGCAGATTGTCCATATCCATGTCCTGTCCCGGCATCACCAGATCGTTTCCGGCACGCATGCAGCCGGCGGCTGTACAGGAACTGTCCTGATTCGTGGTGGTCCAGTCGGTCATGATCACCCCGTCAAATCCGAATTCACAGCGTGCCGCTTTCATACAGAGATCATGACTGTTTGCCGCATGGACGCCGTTCACCAGATTATAGCTGGTCATGATGGACAGGGGATGCGACTCCCGTATGGCAATTCCGAATCCACGCAGATAGATTTCCCGAAGCGCCCGCTCGGAGAGGATGCTGTCCGAATGCATCCGGTCATCCTCCCGGTTGTTGCAGGCAAAGTGCTTGATGGTTGTCCCGCAACCCGGGAATTTCTGTACCCCGCGCGTCATGGCTGCCGCCATGATTCCGCTCAGCAGCGGGTCCTCGGCATAGTATTCAAAGTTCCGCCCGCAAAGCGGATCCCGGTGAATATTCATGCCCGGCGCCAGCCAGAGCGTCACCCCGAAGTGGACCATTTCCGCCCCGATGGCCTCCCCGCACCGCCGCACCAGTTCCGGATTCCATGTCTGCGCCAGCATGGTCCCCACGGGCAGTGCCGTACAGAACTGATAGCGCGGCTCTCCCTCCGGCATCTCCCCTCTGTACAGGAAACCATTTTCCATGTTCATCTCCAGAGGGACCGGCTGGATCTTTCCATCCCTGACAAAATAGCGCTGTGTCAGGCGCAGGCCTGCCGGTCCGTCTGCCAGAACAATGCCCGGCACCCCCAGTGCCGCCGCGCAGTCGCTGGTTTCCCCGGCCGATCCCGGCACCGAACTGCCGGCAGACCCCAGGGCGCTCCCCTGTCTTTTCCCCGGATCGCCGATGACCAGTGCAATCCGCTGCTCCTGGGTCAGCTGTTCCGTGATCCGTTCCGCTTCCCTGTCCGGCGTCGGCTCGGTATAATCCGTCTCCGTCATGCAAAGATGCGGATACGGCAAAACGGGAATGGACCCGGCGGCCTCTGTCATCTGCAGATAGCGCGCCTTTGCCGTTTCCCTCTGGGGATGCAGCTCTTCCAGGGACTCCTGTACGGGGCAGATGTGCATGGTCCGCTGAATCGTCAGATCCTCACTGAGGGAGAGCGCGCCCACAAGCCGGCTCTCCTTCAGGGACATTCCCAGGTACAGCCCGTACAATCCTTTTTCAAGCACCCAGCCGGGTACTGCCGGGTCATACGAGGTCAGTGCATCCGCCTCAAAGGACAGTTCCAGCCGCTCCCCGGTTCCCGGCTGAAGCAGGCCGGACTTGGCAAAGGCCGCCAGCCGCCGCGCCTCCTTCTCCAGTTTCCCAAAAGGAAGCTGAGCGTACAGCTGCACCACTGCCCTGCCAGCCACGGCCCCGGTATTTTTCACCCCGGTCCGGACCAATACCCGTCCCTCCGGCGAAACCGTGATTTCCGGGACACCCAGCTCAAAGTCCGTATAGGAAAGTCCTTCCCCGAAACCATAACGAACCGGAATGCCGAAGGTATCAAAATAGCGGTAACCCACGTAGATCCCCTCAGTATACCAGACCTGCCTCGTCCCGTCCTCGCGCAGAAAACCGGCCGATGACGGATAATCCGTGTAGTGAAAGGCCCAGGTATCCGTCAGGTGCCCGCTGGGACAGACCTGCCCGCTGAGCACCGCCGCCACCGCTTCCCCGCCTGCCATTCCCGGCTGGGAGACAATCAGCAGTCCCCGGATGGCGGGATATCTGTCCAGGAAGGAGAGATCCATCACCCCGCCGGCATTGATGATCACGATGACTTTTTCATACGCCCGGCAAACGGCCTCAAGGGCCGCCTCCTCCTCTGCGCTGAGCAGATAATCCCCGGGCAAATGACGGTCTGCCCCCTCGCCTGCAATCCGGCTGATCACGTACACCGCCGTGTCCGTATCCGTTTCAGGGATCGGCTCACCGGCCGGGAGCCTGAAAGGGGTCGAGCTGTACGCTCTGAAAAAGGGAATGTTTTCCCCGTTCATTTTCTCATAGATCCGGTCACGCCACCTGAGCCGTTCTGCCTCATACAGCCGGTCATATCCGCGCAGCCACGAATCACTGGCAATCACAAAGCCCAGTTTCCGCATTCCTTCTTCAATCGTCGTGCTGTGCCGTTCATTTACATCTCCGGATCCGGTTCCGCCCTTGACCGTATGGGACGCCCCCGCCCCAAACAGCGCCACGCGGCTGCCGGGCTCCAATGGCAGTACGCCCTCATTTTTCAGGAGGACAATTCCCTCCTCTGCCGCCTCCCGGGCAATTGCCGCATGCTCACTTTCCCATGTCTGAGGTATTTGGCTCGCCGAGCCACTTAATCCCGCCTGATTTTTTCCCATCTCACATCTCCTCCTCGCGTTTGTTCATCTGTCTTTGCGGCTTCGTCCGGACATTTTGCCGCTCATTCGCTGGCCTGTACGAACAGGCAGTCTGTTTGCCCATAGCATACCATGGGAAGTCGCAAAGTGCTACCAGTATTACTGAAGAAAATGTTCTTTAATCTTGAACCGATCCATTCGTATGGTTCAGGAATCAGGCGTGTTAAAAAAGATCTACGCCGTATGGATCTCCTGCGCTTGTGTTCGAAATAAGGATGGATACACGGCAGTAACAGTCTATATCAACGCAGAATTTGCACAGGTAATGGCAGAAGGACGGACACAGGGAAAAAATGGCACTGAAAATGGCACTGAGAATAAGTGTCTGACAGAACTGGGACTGGTGGCGATTGGCAAAGATGGGAACGGCAGGATGTTGACCTGTATAGATCTCCGTCCGCTTCCTGATGAAATTGCACACACCATCAACCGGAAATATCGACTATCAGCAAGAGAAAACCGTCAAATCAGACAAAAAACTTCCGGGAACGTATTGCAATCTGGAAATTGATATGCTATCCTTTACTAAAGCGCTTTAGTAAAGGATCTGAAGATGCGTAAAACCATGACATTAGCGGCCCTGGCAAAGGAACTGGGGCTCTCCGAATCCGCCGTGTCCAAGGCCCTGAACGATTACCCCGATATCAGCCCGGCCACCAAAAAACTCGTCCGGGAACAGGCCGAGGCCTTGGGCTATTCCCCCAATCTTCTGGCCCGGAATCTCGCCCGGAAAACCACGAATTTCGTCGGCATTGTCATTCGTGACGTTTCCTCCATCTACGGTGAAATGTACAAATCCCTGACGGTTGCCGCCAGACACCGCGGACTGCACCCGATCCTGTATGATACCGGCAACGATTCCGGCCTTGAGCAGGAATCCATCCGGAATCTGCTGGACACCAAGGCCATGGGCATCATCCTCGTTCCGGTCGCGGAGGATCCGGACATGATCCGACGAAAGACCCGGAACAAGGTGCCTGTCGTCTTCCTGGGCAGCAAGGTGCGAAGCAGTGAGGTAAACTATGTCTGCACGGATACAGCCGCCGGCACGGAACTGGCCCTGCGGCACCTCACTCATCTGGGGCACCGGGAAATTGTCATGCTGTGCGACTCAAAAACCTCCGGTTCCCGCAGCCGCCGCATCTTCGTTTACCGGCAAATCATGCAGGACTTGGGGCAGGAGCCGCGGATTTTCCCCATCCCTCCGGATGAGCCGGATCTCTCCCAGGCCGGCTATCAGCTGACCCGGAAGCTCCTTTCCTCCGGCATCCGCTTCACCGCCATTTACGCCTGCAAGGACATGCTGGCCATTGGCGCCATGGGAGCCCTGACGGAGGCCGGCATCCGGATTCCGGAACAGGTCTCCGTGGTCGGCTATGACGGCATAGATGCCGCTGCCCTGCCCATGATCCGCCTGACCACCGTCGCAC
>JAGAHV010000287.1:0-25253 GCA_017626895.1 Clostridia bacterium
AATTTCAACAGCCTAGAAATACCCGTACATTAATTATGCTTCCGGAATAAACGTTCGTATATAGGTGCCACAGATTGCTTGCATATATCAAAAATGAACGTTTGTCAAGATATTTGTTCAATTTAATATTTTACAGTTCCTCAGTATGCGCATCATTGTATTTTTTTCGGGAATACGCATATTCCCTCCCCATCTGTGTCAGGTTCCCCGAAATGTCATAATTATACGTGGCGATCAGGTCATCGTCCTCATTGTATTCATTCACAATGCGGGATACGCCCCTCACGTTTTCACAGGGCTGTCCGTCGATATCGTAATACGCCTCCTCCGCCACCTTGCCGGTGACCGTATACCCATAGCGTATTTCATGTACCCCGTTGACATCCATAACGGGTGCCCCCTGGAAATAATAGGCCTGTGAATTCTTCACTCCGTTCCATTCATACCGGATTTCACTGTAACCGTTCTTATTGCGTTTCTCTCGGTCCTGATCATCCAGTGTCATTTCCGAGAGCGCATGATCATCCGGATCTTTCACATAGACCGTACAGGTACCGACACGATTTCCCTCTATATCCAGGGTTTCCTGCCGCACCAGGTTATTGCGCTTGTCATAGGCATTGAGTTTCTCAGCATAGCCATCCGTACAATTGACCAGGTTTCCATTCTTGTCATAGTACATCTCCTGCTCAAGCTTTCTGAGACTGTACCTGCTCTCCACGCGCTGATACCCCTCGGCCGTATCAATCGGCTTGCCCTGTTCATCAAAATATTCAGAACGTATCAGCAGGTTTTTCGAGGTATAGGAATTTCTCACCATGGCATAGCCCATGGCCGTCATAACCGGTTCCCCGACTTTTCCGAGATACCATATATGAGAGGGTCTCCCTGTTTTAAAATTGATCACGGAACGGCCGCAGTACCCGTCCTCGTTGGCCAGAGGGTAACCGTTTTCATCCAGATAAAACTCCGTCGAATGTTGCGCAAATTTCCACTGGACTTCCCCTGAGTCAGGCATCATGTCCGGCACAAAAGGCGAGACGATTTTCCCGTCCACCAGACAGTATCTCTCTTTATGTTTGAAATACAGAATGGTGCTGTAGCCATCGGGACCAATCATGGGATTCCCGTTTTCATCATAATAGCGCACGCCTGCCAGCTGGTAATCCTGTCCAATCACTCTCTCCTCGACAGAAAATCCGGCAACAGGATTGACGATCGGTTTCCCATCCGCGCCAAAGTAGGCCGTTCTCGTCCTGTGCTGACGGTTCAGGTAGGTGTTTTCCACCCGGGCATACCCGGTTGCCGCGTTATAATACAGAGATCCGTCAGCCAGCGTATACTGTGCTTTCAGTGAATGGGAACCGCTCTTTTTAAAGGGTCCTTTCTCCTCAACGGAATCAAAGCGGGCATACGGCACATTCACCAGTTCCCCGTCGGGATTATAAAATGCCTGGTGGATCATACGTCTGTTGGTATACTGAGCCTCCATCCGGGAATAGCCCTCGGGACCGATGGTCTCCTCCCCCTGGGCATTTTTATAAACGCGCCTTGTCCTCATCCCGTTTGGGGTATAGATGTTTTCGATCTTCTGATACCCTTCGCTGCAGTTGACCGGCTGCCCCTGGGCATCAAAAAACTCCGTCGTCTTCAGCCATTTGTTGTCGTAGTAGGTGTATCGGGCAATGGCGTATCCCCGACTGCTCGGAGCGCACAGCTGTCCGGATTCATCTACATAGGACATGGAGGTGAGTACCTTTCCTTTATACGTCCGAACAGCCCGCACCTGCCCCAGGGTCAGGTTCTCCCCTGTTTCGGAAAGATCCAGCCTCTCCTCAACCGTTACAGTCCCCGGCATTGCCGGACTTTCAGCCAGACACGGTCCTGTGGCCACCACCAACGATGTCAGCAGTGCGGCGATAGTTCGTTGCTGCAGAATAGACATCCCAATAACTCCTTTCTATCCTTGAAAGAGCCAAACGCCCCCTCATCAACCAAACAATCTATGGTAATAACCTGTCCTCTCCACTATTTCCAGCATTTACGCAAAGGCGCTGCAGATATTCTGATTCACCCCGGCGTCCTCCGCTGTCCCGGAATCCACATCGCTGCACAATGCCCGGCAGCCTGTATGTTCCGTCTGAGAAAAGTGCCTGATTCTTTTCAACATTATACCCTGTCAGCCGCAAAATATCAAAAAATAATTGTATATTTTAAGTAAAACCGGTAAACAGATTCTTACACAGTCACCGCTGGATTCTGGTTTACCTGCGTTCAAGACGGCCCTGACTGAATGCCTGCAACAGGAAAACGCTGTTCCTAAAAAAGGAACAGCGTTTTTTCCATTGGCTGATTCTGCCAACAGCACTCCGAAACAAAGCAAAGTGTTATTCCGGCCGTTTATGAATCAGTTTTGTCATCGTCTCATAGAGACGTTCCGGCTCAATTGGCTTGGAAAGGTGTACATTCATCCCTGCCTGCATGGAACGTTCCACGTCCTCATCAAAGACATTGGCGGTCATGGCGATAATCGGGATGGTTTTGGCATCTTCCCGCTCCATGGCGCGAATTTGTTTCGTGGCCATGAGCCCGTCCATGACCGGCATGCGGACATCCATCAGGATGGCATCGTAATACCCTGCCGGATGCTCGCTGAACATCCGGACAGCAATTTCACCATTTTCGGCATGCTCCGATTCGATGTCCTCAAGATCCAGAAGATCTGCCAGAATTTCCGCGTTCTGCTCCACATCCTCGGCCATCAGCACCCGGCAGCCGGCAAGCATTCCGGATTCCGGGGTCTCAGGAGCCTGCTCTTCCGGAGCAGATGCACTGCCTTTTCGTTTCTCCAGGACATAGTGAATCGTCCTGAGAAGGCTGTCAGTGAAGAGCGGCTTTGATAGAATACTGTCAATCTTCTCCTCTTCCGCTTCCTTCTCTATCGCCTCCTGGCTGTATCCTGTCAGCATGATGACCGCTGTCTCATCATGATCAAATGCACGGACCGCATGAATCAGGTCAATTCCGCTCATTTCCGGCATTTTGTAATCCGTCAGAATCAGATGATACGGACATCCCTGTTCATAAGCAGTACGAATCATGGCAAGCGCCCCTGCGGGTTTCGTTGTCATCTCCGCTTCAATGCCAGCGGAACGCAGTACAAGCTCACTGTGCTCACAGGCAATCACGTCATCATCCACAACGATGACCCGGAGATCAGTCGGCAGCTTAATATCCTGTTCCTTGCTGGCGCTTCTGTCGGATGATTTCAGGGAAACCGTCACCGTAAAGGTGGAACCGACTCCCTTTTCACTCTCTACGTGAATCTTGCCATTCATCATCTCGACAAAGTTCTTGGTAATCGCCATTCCCAGACCGCTGCCGCCATAACGGTTGGTGGTCGTCGCATCTTCTTGTGAGAACGCTTCAAAGATCTTGGGAATGTATTCCTTGTCCATTCCGATTCCCGTATCTTTCATGGTGAACCGCAGGACATTCGTTCCCTCGAAACTTGAAATCTGCTCGACAGTCAGCGTGACGCTTCCCGGTGCATTGGTAAATTTGACAGAGTTTCCGAGAATATTGATCAGCACCTGCTTGAGCTTCATATCATCGCCGTAATAATAATCGCTCACATTTCCGACGATCTGACACTCATACTGCAGCCCCTTGTCCAGGCACTGTCCGTTAATCATGATATTGATCTGATCCAGGAACTCCCGGAAAGAGAATTCTTCATTCTTAAGAACCATCCGTCCCGATTCAATCCGGCTCATGTCCAGAATGTCATTGATCAGGCCCAGCAGATGTTTGGCACTGGCGCCAATCTTCTCCAGCTGTTCCCGGGTTCGGGGCGTCAGTTCCGGATCACGAAGAGCGATGTTGTCAAGGCCGATGATGGCGTTCATCGGAGTGCGGATCTCGTGACTCATGTTGGAGAGGAAGCTCGTTTTGGCTTTGCTGCTTTCCTCTGCCAGCGCCTTTTCCACCTCCGTCTGACGTTCACGCTTCTGAATCTGGGCATAGATACTGAGGAGAATCAGCAGTGAGGCCACTACCAGCGCCATCTGAATCATACTGGTTCGCCCGAGGCTGTTGCCTACCTTGTCCAGTTCATCCTGCAGATAGGAGGCAACCGGCCTTGTGGCACCGGATGCGATATCCACTCCTGCCTCACTCAGCCGCTCCATATAATAGCTCTGAATGCGGACAACCGACCTTTCGATGGACCTCTCCGTCGTCTGAAGCATCCATACACTGGAGGTAAAGATAATGAGCGCTAGGAGGACGACCCATGCCACGATTGAACGGCCCATACGGCGCTTCCTGTCCCGGGACAGCAGAAACTGGAAGCAGATGAATCCAAGAATCCCCCAGGCAGCAAGTATCAGGTACGATTCAGTCGAAAGCGTCTTGATATCGGTCAGGTTAGGAATAAGGAACTCCAGTGCAAACAGCAGCGATACAATAATTCCTGCAATACTGCTGACCAGATAAAACCGGTTATTCTCCTTTCTGTCCACCTTGAGTGCCGCTGCCGAGGCAAAGACATAGGCAATGGTTGCCCCGACGGTCGTCACATCCACAATCCAGCTGATCGCCGTCCTGCCGAAGAACGGGAGGATGACAGAGACGGCCATGATAAACAGGATCGCGTTTTTCGGTACATATTGCGCATCCTTTTTCCCGATCCACTCCGGCAGCATTCCGTCATCCGCCAGTGCGCACAGGAGGCGGCTGAGGGCAATGTAGTTGCCAATCAGTCCGGTAAAAATGCCGCAAAGTGCCGCCAGTCCGAGAGCGACCGTTCCAAAAGAACCCAGTGCCTTATTCGCCGCAAAGAACGTCGGCTGGGACGCCAGACCGCTGTAGTGTTCCAGATTCTGAATATACTCAACCCAGCTGCTGCACCCCTCCGGCAAGGTCGTTGCCGCCAGAAGTGCCAGCATCGCATAGGCCGCAGCACCCGCCATGAGTGCCAGAAACATGATGACAAATGTCTTTTTCAGTGAAAACTTAGATTCATGCGCTGAATGGGAGATGGATTCAAAACCGACATATGCCCATGGTGCCAGTGCAAAAATAATGAACGATGCGCTCAGTCCATCATGTCTGGGCGAGAAAGCCGGTTTGAACAGATTCACATCTCCTGAATGTTGGAGAAGCGCTGCCGCGAAACAGAGGAAAACGCCCAAAAGCAGGACAATGGCCATGATGCTCTGCACGATTCCGGACCGTTTCCGGTTAAAGCAGATCAGACCGGCAACCACCACGGAAACGGATGCCAGCATAATCTCCCCCATATAGATATGGAAGCCTGCAATCTCATAGTCAAAGCCGAACTGGAACAGTCCCCCGAAAATTGTCCTTGCAATCAGCGGCAAAGCCGTGGCATTGGCCCAGAGAATGGCCATATAGGTCAACAGGAGAAACCAAGCGCTGACAAATCCATGATCATACCCGAAACAGGCGCGCGTATAGATATACGTTCCGCCGCCGTCCGGGTATCTGTTCATCAGATAATGATAATTCAACGCCAGAATCAGCATGACCAGACCGCCGGCGACCAGACCAATGGCAGATCCCACCGGGCCTGCAATCGGCAGAAAGGTCGTCCCGGGCATGACAAAGGAGCTCCATCCGACACTGCAGCCAAATGCAAGTGCCCATGCCCCAAGCTGGCCCAGGTATGCCTGTCTTCCGGCCGAATCATTTTTTGATTCAGGAGACTGATACATTTTCTACGCTCTCTTTCTCATTCATTTGCCGCAAAATGTTATTCCGGTATCGACCTTTTCGAATGCTCAGATTTCACATGTTCCCCGCAAAGCGGCATGTTCACTCCCGGATTCCGGATCATCTGAAGTATCTGATTTTGTAATGCTTACCCTTCCTCATACCGGCGGATTCCCTCTGCCGTCTTTCCGTACAGTGACCGAATTTCCTCAACTTCTGCTCGCACCGCTTCATCCGTCATTTTCCGGGCATTTCCCGGCCGGAATTCCTCGGCAATATCCGACGCCATTTCAGAGAGCCGGGAAAGTCCGAGGTTTCCGCAGACACCTTTCATGGCATGCGCCGTTTCAAACATCTGCACCGGATCCATTCCCCCGGCCGCCTCAAGCAGTTTTTCCACCACACCGTTTTTGGTCAGTTTGCGGATGTGCTTGTCCATCAGTTTTTCGACCCGCAGCACCCGGATCGCCTGCTCATAATTTCCATCAATCTGTGCATACAGTTCCTGTAGTGTCATTGTTTCGTTCCCCTCTCAATTGCAATTTCACGTTGAATCAGTTTCTCAAACTCCTCCGGCGAAAGCGGACGCGAGAAATAATACCCCTGGACAATATTGCATCCTGCATTTTGCAGCAGTTCAAGTTGTCCCTTCGTCTCTACTCCCTCCGCCACGACGGTCAGGTTCAGATATTTGGCAATATCCAGAATCAGTTCCACCAGACGAAAATCCGTCTCGCTGTTTTCAATATTCCGGACGAACTTCATATCCATCTTAAGCACATCAATGGGCATATCTGAAAGCATATTCAAAGAAGAGTAGCCGGATCCGAAGTCATCCATTTCAATTTCAAAGCCCATCTGCCGCAGGTGCGAGACCACCTCCAGCACCCGATGCGCATTGTCCGTATAGGCAGACTCGGTTACCTCCAGTTTCAGATCGCCGAACTCAAGCCCGTTGGCCTTAATCAGTTCCGTCAGCTTCTCCACCAGCCCGGCGGTAAAAACATCCGCACGGGAGAGATTGACAGAGACCGGCATAGAAAAGCCGTACTTTTCCTTCCAGCGGGAAATCTGTCTTGCCGCCTCTTTCCAGACATAGTTGTCGACCATACAGATGAGTCCGTTTCCCTCAAACAGGGGAATAAAATCACCGGGGGAAATCATCCCGAGATCCGGATGCTGCCAGCGAATCAGTGCCTCCGCACTGGTCAGCCGCGGCGGATCCACCTGGACATCATACTTGGGCTGATACAATACCCGGAACTGCCGCTCGTCCACCGCTGTCTGCAAATCATTGAGAAGACGCTGTTTCAGCATCTCCTTCATTCGCAGGTCCTCATCATAGATCATCAGGGAATTCTGATAATTCCCGCGGACCATATTGCAGGCAGCCCTGGCCTGGTCAAACAGGATCTGCGGGTCCACCTTTTCTTTCCACGGCCTGACCCCCATGCGCAGACGGATATTGACACTGTTTGAATACTGGCTGACTTTTTTCTGAAATCTGTCCAGAATCGCCTGATAATCCCCGTTCGTTACACAGTACAGGTCAAACCGGTCACCGTCAATCCGGCTGGCGATTCCATCCGTTTCCGCCAGGAAGGATCTGATTTCATTTCCGAGAATCCGCAGCACATTATTGCCAAATTCCCGCCCGTTCAGCGCATTGATGGAATGGAACTGTTCAATATTAATGACAATCGCGTCCAGATGCATTTCCGAATGATAATGAAACAGACGGTTGGCATATTCAAGAAAGAAGTTTCGATTATAAAGCATGGTCAGCTCATCATGTTCAGCTGCCGAAATCAGCTGCCGTCCCTCACTCAGTTCAATAATCCGGCTGACTCTTGCCTGAATCACCTCACGCATATCAAACGGTTTGGTAATAAAGTCCGACGCTCCCATCTGAAGGGCCTGGAGCTCGGCATTTTTATCTGCCGTCAGGACAATAATCGGAATTCGGCGAAGCTGCTCATCATTGCGGACAATTTCAAGAACTTCCATCCCGTTCATGACGGGCATCCGAAGATCAAGCAGAACAATCGACAGTTCGTCTATATTTGCCCGCATTTGTTCCAGCGCTTCTTTTCCGTTTTCAGCATAGATCAGCTCATAATTTTTTCCCTCAAGAATATCACATAACAGATCGCGATTGATCTCCTGATCATCCACTACCAGAATCATCTGCGGGCGCTGTATCTGTTTCGAATTAATCATACGACTGATTATTTCCTCCGAACCAATTTTTTCAATGTGACATAAAGCAAATCCGCATCAACAGGTTTTATCAGATGTTCATTCATTCCGGCCTCAAATGACTCACGCACATCTGAATCAAATGCGTTGGCCGTCAGCGCAATGATTGGAATGGTTTTTGCCTCCGGACGGTTCAGTGCGCGTATCTGTCTGGTCGCTTCAAGCCCGTCCATAACCGGCATTCGCAGATCCATCAGGATGGCGTCATAATATCCGGCCTTGGATGCACTGTACATATCCAGTGCAATCTGTCCGTTTTCCGCATGTTCCGTCTCCGCGCCCTCCAGTTCAAGAAGGTCTGCGGTAATTTCCGCATTTTCCGGGGTATCCTCGACAATCAGGATCCGGCGGTTTTCAAGCGACACTTCCTGTTCCTTTTCGTTCTCTTCCCTGCGTTTCATGGGAATGATCACCGTAAACTCGGTTCCTTTTCCCTTCTCACTGTCCACACGGATGCCGCCGCCAAGCAGTTTGACTTTTTCAAGGGTTACCGTCAGTCCCAGACCGATTCCCCTGTACCTGGTCGTTGAACTTCCATCTTCGCGGACCAGCGGTTCAAAAGCCTTATCAATAAAATCCTGGCTCATGCCGATTCCGGTATCCCGGACGATGAACTGCAGCAAACACCGTTCCGAATCCGAGGGCAGGACACTTACCTCAACCTCAACCCTGCCCGTTTCCGTAAACTTCACGGCATTGTCGATCAGATTCATCAGGACCTGTTCCAGCATCCGTCCGTCGCCGCGCAGTTTATCCGGTATCCCGTCTGCTATCCGGAACTCACATCCGATGCCTTTTTCTCCGGCCAGTTCACCGGCAATCGCGCTGAGTCCTTTAAGTACCTTGCTCAGCAAAAAGTCCTCCTCGCGAACGGGCAGCTGACCGGTTTCCATATTCTGGATGTCCAGCACATTGTTGACGAAGTTCAGCAGATAACGGCCGCTGCTTCCGATTTTAGCCAGCTGTTTCTGCGTTTCCGGCGGATTGTCCGGATTCATCTGTGCAAGCTCATCCATTCCAAGAATGACATTCAGAGGCGTTCGCATTTCATGGCTGATCGTCGCAAGAAATTCATTTTTTACCCGGTTGCTCTCCTCCGCGGTCTTCAGCTCAGCCTCAAGATGCTCATTCTTGATAATCTGCGCTGTGATTCTGCTGAGCAGCAGATACATGACAAAGACAAAAATACTGCCTCCAAAGAGGATGCCCGCAACCAGCAGATCCGGCTTTCCAAACAGGCCGACACCCAGATAACCCATGAGAAACAGGCACAAAAGGATCACCGGAACATTCAGCAGGGCACTCTTTTTATCCCAGTTTCCCCGTTCTCTCACATAACGGACAAACCGGATAAATCCATAGATATTATATACCATCAGGGCACTGCCGGCATAAACCATGCCGTAAATCAGCCATCTGATCATTTTGATCCTCCCCAAACCGCCATCCCGATTTTTCAATCGGTCGGCACATACTGAAACAGAAGCCTTTTCCAAACAGATTCCTGTCTTTCCTTTTTCTCCGAAACCCTGGCAAAAACCTTATTTAGTCACTCTCTGCTTCTTTCCGACAGTCCCTGAATCGTTTTAACCTGCATCCGGGCAGTGGCATCCGCCTGGCTGCCCAGGCCAGGTTCATTTTCCCCGGATAACGCCAATAAGCCTGCTCATTAGCAAATCATTTTTGTGTTAATTATCGCATTTTAATTCTAAATTATCAAGATCGTTTCCTGAAGTTTCCCAAAACACAAACGCCATTTTTTACATGATTGTGCCAAGGAGTGCGGGCCGGTTCAGCCTCCCCATCACGGTACTAATACATAAAAAGTCAGTTTCCAGTTTTCCTCATTCTCCGGCGTCCCATTCATGTTAATGACTGCGCTTCCATGCTGATTAACCGCATCTTTGTACATCGACTCCGCGCGATTCGGGCTCAGGGTACAAACTGCCTCCGGCTTCCAGTCCTCTCCGGCACCGTAAACCGTAAAGGTGACCCGGTACAGCCCGTTTTCCAGTCTTTCCACCCCGTCGATAATGGCAAAACCGCCGGACACTCTCCCGCCGGTTTCCTGGCTGTAATAGTATCCCTCACGGGTATGGTAACGTGTATCCGACAGGTTGACACTGACGCCAAAATACCGGTCCACAATTGCCGGAACTTCCTGCCCGTCTGTCCGTGAATTGTAATCGCCCCACTCCCCCGATTCAGCGTTCCTGCTGAACAGGGTATCCACGGCAAAATCGACCATTTCACGGTCACGGCATTCCTCCAGCATAAACGCAGCATTGCGGGCAAATCCCTGTTCCGAAAACGCTGTCAGGAACAGATTGAGTTTAATGGTCATGGCGTTATCCGGCGTAACCGCCGTCCCTTTTTCGGGCTCCTGCCGTTTCAGGTATTCATTGAGCACATACCCGATCATCCCCTTATAGGACACCTCGGAAAAGTCCCCTTCTGTTTCGCTCAGATACACGACCTTCCCGCCCAGCGGAATCCGGGCCACTTCCGTTCCCTTTCGCCTTGGCACTTCTCTCAGCGTGACATATTCATTTACATTTGATACAATACCGATATCTCCGTGCTTTCCCGTATCTGCCGCACCAAACACGGGCAGCAGCAAAAGAAGGCACAGGCACAGGACTGCAAGTTTCATCATTGATCTCTTCCTTTCTGGACTCAATGTCGTTTTATTTGCCTGAGCAGCGTTGTACATACTCAGATTTGACTTCCTGACGCTGCGTGACAGGATCACCCCATCTGTCTTTATTTTCATCACCCGTCTGATTTTTCAGCCTTCAGGCTGCGTATTTTCCTCTATTCAGCATTATCTGCAGCTGGCTTTCTTTCCGGCTGCAGCGGAGGTACAGCATGGACAGTTTTTTTACCGCCAATGAACGTAGTGCCAGTCCGCTGGCAGATCGCATGCGTCCCAAATCTCTGGATGAATTCATCGGCCAGACTCATATTGTCGGCCCCGGCCGTCTTCTCCGCCGTGCCATTGAAGCCGACCGCATGACCTCCTCCATTTTCTACGGCCCGCCCGGATGCGGCAAAACAACTCTGGCCTATATCATTGCCAATACCAGCAACGCCGCATTTGCGCGTCTCAACGCCGTCACCAGCGGCGTGGCTGATGTCCGCAAGGTCATCTCCGAGGCTGAGCAGCGGCTTTCCCTTTACGGAACCCCCACCTATCTCCTTCTGGATGAATGTCACCGGTGGAACAAGGCCCAGAGTGACAGCATTCTGCCGGCCATAGAGCAGGGAAAAATCCGGTTCATCGGTTCCACGACCGAAAATCCCCTGATCGCCATGACCCCTGCCATTGTAAGCCGGTGCAGGCTCTTTGAATTCCGGGCACTCACCCCGGCTGATCTCCTCACCGCCCTGAACCGGGCACTCAAAGACCCGATAAACGGATATGGCACCATGTCCATCCGGGCAGATCCCGAGGCCCTTGACCACATCGCCCGCATCGCAGGCGGAGATGTCCGCAATGCCCTTGGCGCACTCGAGCTGGCGGTCCTCAGTACCGAACCGGACAAAGACGGCCTGATTCACATCACGCTGGACGTGGCAGAGGAATCCATCCAGAAACCGGTTCTCCGCTGCGATGAATCCCTTTATTACGACATGCTCTCCGCCTTCTGCAAGAGCCTGCGCGGTAGCGATTCAGACGCTGCCCTGGCGTGGTTTGCGCGGCTCATCTATGCCGGTGTCGATCCCCGGCTCATCGTCCGGCGGATCATTGTCCACGCCAGTGAGGACGTCGGGCTTGCCAATCCGCTGGCCATGCTGCAGGCCAGCGCCGCCTCAACCGCACTTGAAACCGTCGGCATGCCGGAGGCACGCATCAGTATCGCGCAGGCCATCATTGCGGTCTGCGAAAGCCCAAAATCAGACAGCGTCATCCGCGCGGTTTCGGATGCCATGGCTGACGCGGAAAAAGGCGGTTTTCAGCCCGTTCCGGCGCATCTGCGGGACACGCATTATCAGGGGCATGAACGCATCGGTTCAGGAAAAGGCTATCTATATCCGCATGATTTCCCGGGGCATTTTGTCAGACAGGACTATATGCCCGAGGAAGTCCGGGGCCATCGCTACTACATTCCCTCAGACCAGGGCCAGGAACTCAAGCTCCGTGAGCGCCGGCGCACACGGGGCATCGTCGATCCATGAGACGGGAAAGGCTATGCCTTCCCGTCTTGCTTTTCAGGTGTCTTTGGCAGCGTCCCCGCCAGGCGCTGCATGAGCAGGGTATTGCGGCTGTCTACCGTCACATGTCCAACACAGTACGCAATCGCTTTCTTGGTTCCTACCAGTACCAGACCGCGTTTTGCCCTTGTCACGCCCGTATAGAGAAGATTTCGCTGCAACATGACATAATGGGTCATCATCACCGGCATGACCACCACCGGATACTCGGCCCCCTGTGCCTTATGCACGGTCGTCGCATAGGCCAGGACGACCTCATCCAGTTCGGAAACATCGTAGATCACCGTGCGTCCGTCAAAGGCGATTTCCACCGAATCCTCCTCCGGGTGCATCCCCACGATCCGGCCGATATCCCCGTTAAAAACTTCCTTGTCATAATTGTTTCGAATCTGCATGACTTTGTCATACAGCCGGAATGCAACACCGCCGCGCCGCACTTCCTCCCCGCCTTCCCTGAGCGGATTCAGTGCTTTCTGCAAAAGCTCATTCAGCGCCGCAGCGCCTACCTGGCCTCTTTGCATGGGCGTCAGCACCTGAATTTCACTGGGCTTCAAATGAAAAAAAGCAGGGAGACGGTCTTTCACCAGTGAAACGATGGCGCCTCCGGCCTTTTCGGGCAATTCCTCCTCAATAAAAAAGAAATCCGTCCCTTTCCCGTTCGACAGTTCCGGGAATTCTCCCTGATTGATTCGGTGCGCATTGGTAATAATCCGGCTCTGCGCTGCCTGACGGAAGATGCGTGTCAGGCGTACAACCGGGACAATTCCAGACAGAATAATATCCCTCAGGACATTTCCCGCGCCCACCGACGGCAGCTGGTCCACATCTCCTACCAGAATCAGGCGCATCCCGTCCGGCACCGCCTTCAGCAGGCTGTTCATGAGAATCGTATCCACCATGGAACACTCGTCGATAATCAGGACATCTCCGTCAAGCGGATGCTCCTCATTGCGCTGATAGCCCTGCGGCGGTTTAAACTCCAGCAGACGGTGAATCGTTTTCGCCTCCAGCCCTGTCACCTCACTGAGCCGTTTTGCCGCTCTTCCGGTAGGCGCTGCCAGGAGAATCTCGGCGCCGGATGTCTGAAACGCCCGGATAATGCCCATCGTCGTCGTGCTCTTTCCTGTGCCCGGTCCGCCGGTCAGTACCATGATCTTGCTTTTTACCGCGGTTCGTATGGCATCCATCTGAATCTGGTCATACTGAATTCCCTCCGCTCCGCCGGTCAGGCCCTCTATCCCGGCAGAAACACGAACTGAAGGCGGACACGCCGCAATGCGCCTGAGCCTGGCCGCAATCCCGATTTCCGCGTAATAAAATGCCGGCAGGCAGATGGCCAGAGGCATCGCCTCATCCGGTTCCAGCGGATGATCCGGTTCAAGGACCTGCGTCCGCACATCCTCCGCCTCCATCATTTTGACCAGTGTTTCCTCCAGGACTTTTCGCTCGACCTCCAGGAGTGTGGCTCCGGTATCCAGCATCTGGGTTTTGGTTGCATAGCAGTGTCCCGCCTCAGAAAGCTTATTGAGCGTATAGAGCATTCCGCTTCTGAGGCGCTCATACCGTTCCTTCCCGAAACCCATTTTGGCGGCAATCTGATCGGCCGTCTTAAATCCGATTCCCCAGATATCATCCGCCAGCCGGTATGGATTCTCTGTCACAACCTTTATGCTGTCATTCCCGTACGTCTTGTAGATTTTGGCGGCATGTGAAACCGAAACCTCATGTTCCTGCAGAAAGACCATGATGTTTTTCACTTCGCGCTGTGCCACCCAGCTGGCACTGATTTTTTTTGCCCGCTCCCGGCCAATGCCGGGAATCTCCGTCAGGCGTTCCGGGCTTTCTTCGATGATTTTGAACGTGTCCTCGCCGAAACGGTCCACGATCTTTTTTGAGTACACTTTTCCGATGCCTTTTACCAGTCCGGATCCCAGATACCGCTGGATCCCGTAGACCGTCGCCGGCAGAGCCTCCTCATATGAAATGACACTGAACTGTTTTCCATAGGTCCGGTCCATTTTAAACGTTCCGGTGACCACCAGAATAGATCCCACATGAACCCCCGGCATGCTGCCCACAACTGTTACCGTGTCGGCATATCCTTTCACCCGGCATCTCAGAACACTGAATGTATCCGATTCATATGTAATCCGGTCCACCAGACAGCGAAGTCGTTCAACCTTTCCCTGACCCTCCATATGTCCATTTCACCCCATCTGAAAACAGATTATACTCATTCCCCGTGCCGATTTTACCCTGATTATACCCGAACAGGGCCCTGTTATGCAACTTTTCAGCTTTGTCAGTTTCCGTCCACAGGCATTTCGACTCAGGAAGCCAATTTTGTCCGCAGCAGAAGGATGGACATGATAAAGGAAAATGCCGAAGCAGCGGCTTCAGCCACTGCCCCGGCATTTTTTCTTTGAATCCGGCATTACGCCTTTTTCATCGGACTTCCTATTCCTGTGATGACAACGCCAGTCTTAACCTTCAGGATCCCCTCATGATCTGGAATACGCATTTGCCCGTTAAAGCAGCTGTGAAATCCGTAAAGCACCATACAAGAACGTTGTAGCTCATCCCTGGATAAACCGAAATAAGACATGTTTCTGTTTTCCCTATTGCTGTGATCGTGCCCGGCGTGTCCTTTATTTCTGCCTTATTGCAGCTTCGCGGAAAAATCCGCCAGCACTTCGGAGATTTTAATCTGCTGCGGACAGACCTGTTCACAGCTCCGGCACTGCAGGCAGGCCTGCGGCTGCTTGTCATCAGGCAGGGCACTCAGAGCCATCGGGGCGATGAATCCGCCTCCGGTATAAGCATGTTCATTGTACAGGGACAGAAGATACGGAATATCCAGACTCATCGGGCAATGGCTGACACAATAGTGGCAGGCCGTGCAGGGAACCGTGCCTCGGGAGAGCATCTGTCCGGCAATATCCATCAGCGCCTTCATCTCTGCTTCATTCAGCGGTTTGTCCTCGGCAAAGGTGGCAAGATTTGCCTCCAGCTGTTCCTGACTGGACATTCCGGAGAGAATCACGGTAACGCCGGGGATGCTCTCAAGGAAGCGGAATGCCCATGCGGGAATCTCCTCATCAGGCCGCAGCGCTTTCAGTGCCGCTTCATGTTCCGGCTGGAGCTTTGCCAGTTTGCCGCCGCGCAGGGGCTCCATTACCCAGACCGGAATGTTCCACTCCCGGAGAAGCTCCACTTTCTCTTTTCCGTGCTGGAATGTCCAGTCCAGATAGTTGAGCTGCAGCTGACAGAACTCCATATCTTTGCCATAGGCATCAAGGAAGCGTTTCAGGACATCCAGTTCGCCATGACAGGAAAAGCCCAGGTGTTTGATGCGTCCCTGACGCTTCTGCTCCATCGGATAGCTGTAAATCCCGTATTTTTCATCATCCAGATAGGCATCTATGTTCATTTCGCACACATTGTGGAAGAGGTAGAAATCGAAATACTCTACCCCGAGTTTCTCCAGCTGGCGCGGGAAGATTTCCTTTACCTTGCCCCAGTTGGACGCATCATAGCCGGGAAACTTGGTCGCCACATAGAAGTTTTCCCTCGGATAACGGGCCAGTGCCTTTCCCATGACCAGTTCAGAGTTTTCCCCATGATACCCCCAGGCAGTATCATAGTAGTTTATGCCGTTTTTCATGGCCGTGTCCACCATGCGCAGCGCGGCAGCTTCATCAATCCGGCTGTCATCTCCGCCCAGCACCGGCAGGCGCATTGCACCAAACCCCAGCATCGAGAGCTTCAGGTCCTGAAAATTCCTGTAAATCACGCGTTCTTCCTCCTTGTTTTTAAAAGCTGCTCACTGAATATTCATAAATTCTCTGACATTGGCATTATATCATCCCTCAACAGGTCGTGCCAATGGTTATAATGAATATCACGATATTCCTTCATGGCATTTCATGGAAATGGCCGTTCCACCATTGGGCAAGGCCGGTGCCTCACCCGTCCGTTTCCCCGCTGTCTGTTTACTGCTTTGCAATTGCCAACCTTGCTCAACTGTGTTACAATCTCTACTATTCAGTGAAGTTCATTTTTCATTATCGGTTCCGGTCAGCTGCCCGGAGCTTTTCCATATGCCCGCCGGTCCTTTGCCGGCACAAGTATAGCGCGGAGGTTTTGTCGCACATGTCCCTCACAACCCTGATTGCCTTTTCCATCGGACTGTCCCTGGTCTATTATCTGTGCCCGGGACGTTTTCGCCAGACGCTGCTGCTCCTTGCCAGCCTGGCCTATTATGCTTACTGCGGCATCCGTGCCGTGCCCTTCCTGCTGATCACCGGGATGAGTACCTGGCTCGGTGCCAGGGCCATTGCCTCCATCGGGCTGCAGCACAAAAACTATCTGAAGGTACACCGGGCGGAACTCACTCAGGAACAGAAGAAAGCCGCCAAGCAGAAAAGCCGCGGAAAGCAGCGCGTTATCCTCATCGCGGTTCTTCTTCTCAATTTCGGCATGCTGGCCCTGTTTAAATACACCAATAATTTTCTGGAATTCCTGAGCACCCTTTCCCATCACCCCTTCAGGCCGCTTAATCTGCTCCTTCCTCTGGGCATATCGTTTTATACCTTTCAGTCCACCGGTTACCTGATGGACATCTACAACGGCAAATATGCCCCGGAGCCCAATCCTCTGCGGTATCTCCTCTTCGTTTCCTTTTTCCCTCAGCTCATTCAGGGCCCTATTGCCCGGTTTGATCAGATCGGGAAACAGTTTGCCGGGGAGCATCCCTTTGATCTGGACCAGTACGAGCGGGCACTTTTGCTCATGCTCTGGGGATTCTTTAAGAAACGGGTCATCGCTGACCGGGCCCTGCTTCTGGTGGATGGCGTTTTCTCCAATTCCGGCGCCTACGGCGGCGCCGTCATTGTGACCGCCGTGCTCTTTTATTCTCTCCAGCAATACTGCGACTTTTCCGGCGGAATTGACATTGCCATCGGCATTGGTGAACTGTTTGGCTTTCAGCTGCCGCCCAATTTCCGCAGGCCGTATTTTGCCGTGTCCCTGACCGATTTCTGGCACAAATGGCACATCAGCCTCGGCAACTGGATGCGGGATTACGTCTTTTATCCCTTTGCGCTCAGCCGGCCTGTCGCCGCGCTGTCAAAACGCCTCAAGGCCCGGCATCCCCAGCTTTCAAGAACCCTGCCGGCTGCCCTTGGAAACATTCTTATTTTCCTCCTGGTAGGCATCTGGCACGGACTCCAAATGAACTATATTCTGTGGGGACTCTATAACGGCTGCATCCTTGCCTTTACAGCACTGGCAGATCCTTTTTACAAGCAATGGAACGAACGGAATCATGTGCTCGCCGCCTCAAAAGGTTTCTATGTCTTTCGGGTGCTCCGAACCTTTCTCGTGGTGAATATCGGCTGGTATTTTGACCGGGCTGAGACGGCGGCAGAGGCCGTCCGGATGCTGATCCGGAGTTTTACCGCCTTCAACTGGTCCGAAATCTCCTCCGGCATCCTGCTTGAATTTGGTCTCAAGCTCCACGATTTCAACGTTCTGGCTTTCTCCACCCTCATTCTCCTGCTCGTTTCCATTCTCGGCGAACGGGGACACAATGTCCGTCAGCTCATCTTCTCACGTCCCCTGCCGCTTCGCTGGCTGATTCTCATGGCTTTCATGTATATCACGCTCGCCATCTTTATGACAACCGGCGGCGGTTCTGCCGATTTCCTCTATGCCGTTTTCTGATTCATGCATGTATTTCTGTTAAGACGTCTTCTGCGTTTGCTCGTCTTTCTGCTTCTCTTCCTGCTCCTGGCTTTCGCCGGGAACTGGATTTTTGTCCGTCCAGATACCTTTGCGGTGCTCACTCTGCAGGATCTTCGCCATACGCCGGATGCCGAGCTTGTTTTTGTCGGTTCCTCCGTCGTCCGCAACCACATTAACCCTGAGATTCTGCGTGAGGAAACCGGAAAGCGTGCCATTAATGCCGGCATTCCCTGTCTGTCCCTGCCGGGAGCGATTGCTCTCACGGAGGATCTGTACAGGAGCTGCCAGCCGGAGACAGTCGTGCTGGTTCTGGAGCCTTCCCTGTTCGGGGCAGACGAAGAGGACATTGAAGCTGAAAACATCCTCATGCCCTATCTGCGGGGAATGGATACGCGTCTGCGCTATTACCGGACGCTGGTTCAGCAGGATCACCGGTATCTGGACCGGCTCTTTCTCTACCGCACCTTTTCCATACGGTCCGTAACGGAAATGTTCCGGACGCTGACCATGCATTTTTGCCCTCAGAGGATCGACCCGGCACCTATCAGTCAGAAAGACCGGGCCGGTCACTATGAAAAGTCGGGATTTGTCCGCTTTTCGACAGAGCCCTGTCCCGGGAAAGTCCTGCGCCAGGCATTCCGCCGTGAACCGGTCGTCAGTGACTATTCCATCCGGCCGGAAACTGTTTCCCTCCTGAAACAGTACAGAGACCTGACAAGGATGCACGGCTCCCGTCTGCTGATTCTGCTCTTTCCGAACATCAGCGCCGCCTACCTGTCCTCCCCCGGAATCCTCGGTTACAGTCTGAGCCTTGAGCGCTTCTGCGCGGAGGAAAATATCCCGTTTATCAACTTCGGCATGGCAGGCCCCGACCTTCTCCCATCTCTCGATCCCTACTACTATGATCCGTATCATTTCGGCGGAGACGGCGTGGACCTGTTCTCACATGCCCTGGGCCGCTGCCTGCGCCTTCTCTCAGAGGGGCAGGACATCTCGCCGCTGTTTTATCCGGATAAGTGGTCCTTTCTTCTGAGCCTGAATCCGCTTCCCAACGTCTGGATTGACCGCTATGAGGGACAGTGGAATTATTCCTGGGAACAGACGCCCGAAGACCTGCCGGAGCTGCGGGAGGATCAGGTCCTGTTTCTGGCTAATGCCAACCACCTGCCCGGTGTCACCCCGTTATATGCCTTTGCCGCCGTCAGCAGTGACGGCAGCGAATCTTTCCTTACGGAATACCAGCCAAACGGCATGCTCGTTCTGAATCGTTCGGATGTGCCCGCGCATCTTCGCGTCTACGCACGTCTGCAGGACAATCCCGGTCTGCCGCCGGTTTCAAATGACTTTCCCGAATCATCTGATTATTTTTTCTTTGGAGGAATCCGTGAACAAACCGTCAACTGAAGCGGACAGAAAGACACGCAATCGAAAAGGATTCATCCGCGCCTTTCTATTCCTTGTCTGTTTTCTGCTCTTTTTGTACTTTGCCAATCACAACCTGATTGAAACCGACCTGATTTCCGGTTCTACCGTCCGGGAAATGCTGGCACGGGATGACATTGAGCTCGCCTTTGTCGGTTCATCCGTTGTGCTTTACCATATGAATCCGGAGATCGTGAAACAGGAAACCGGGCTCACCGCCTTCAACTGTGCCATCCACAGCGCCCTGATTCCGGGCGATCTGGCCATGACGCGGGAGATGTATAAAACCAGTCATCCGAAGTGGATCGTGCTGGTTCTTGAGCCGTATGCACTGAACACCGCCAAGGAATCCATTGAGGCTGAATGCCGGATGGCCCCTTTTCTCACTGGCACGGACACTCTCCTTGAATACTATCTGAACGCCTCCAGGATTGACCACGCCTATATTGACCGTGCGTTTATCCCGCGCAAGATGTTCCCCAAGTCCATCCGCGGCATTCTGAAAACCCTGCATACCAAACGGGATGCAGCCGGTGCCATGATAAAGTATGCCGACTGTCTCAATCCGAAGGAAACCTATATGGGCTCCGGTTATGTGCGCCATGCACCGGACCCGGAGAGTCTGAACAGCGACCTGCGCGTTCTCATGTACCGCGAGGACAATGTCGGAAACTATTATCCGCTTCTGGAGGATACCGTAACCCTTCTGCGGATGTACCGGAAAACAGTGGAAGAGGAATATGGCGCCAGGCTGATGATCATCATCACGCCCGAGCATACTAGCCACACGCTGGCCACCCCCTCGTATCTCCCCTACTGTCAGTCTCTCATGCGGTTCTGTCAGGAGGAAAGCATTCCCTGCTTTAACTTCCAGTACGCCAGGCCCGAACTTATGCCCTGTCTGGATGAGTATTTCTTTGACGTCTATCACATGTCCGGCGAGGGCTCTGACCTCTTTACAAAGACTTTCTGCCGTGTATTCAACGCCGTGCAAAACGGCGAGGATGTATCCGGTCTCTTCTACGGAAATGACTGGCAGTATCTGGATTCCCTGCACGGCATCACCAACACCTGGCTGTGGCCTGCCGGAAAGGACACCTTCAAAGCAGACTGCAACATTGACTGGCATTCCAGTCCGGAATACCGTTTTGTCTATCTGGATGCAGACGGAAACGAAACCCTCCTGCGGGATTACGGTGAGGACCCCGTCCTGCATACCGCTTATCCCGGCACCGGGAATCTTCGGGTATACGCTCGGATTAAGGGCGAGGAGCAGGATCCGGATACCTATTTCGATTACCCGGCAGACTTCGATTTTGCCAGAAGAATGCGTACCTTCGAGTATTAACATTGAGGCCCAGAAAGGAGCACACTCTTGAAACGCCTTATTCCTGATTATCTGGATGCCACTGCATCCCTTTTTCCTGAACAGGCCGCCTTTACAGATCCTCAGCAGTCGATCTCATTTCGTGACCTGCTCAGTCAGGTCAGACGGATTGCATCAGGACTGATTCCCCATGCCCATCCCCGCTCCATCATCTGTTTCTACATGGATAAATCCGTCAGGACGATCTGCGGCTTTTTCGGCGCCGTGTATGCCGGCTGTGCGTACTCCCAGCTGAACCTCCGGCATCCGGGTCCCAGGATTCTTTCCATTATCGAAACCACGCAGACACCGCTGGTTGTCACGGATTCAGAGCACCTGAACGCGCTGCGTGAATTCGGTTACGTCGGTCCGGTGCTGCTGATCGACGACCTTCTGGCCGCCCGGGAAAATCCCGAACAGCTGGCACAAAGACGCGCCGGCATGCTGGATATTGATCCCCTGTACGTCAATTTCACCTCCGGCTCTACCGGCACACCAAAGGGAGTCGTCATCTCTCACCGCAATGTCATTGACTTCATTCCCGATTTTACCCGCATCTTTGGCATAACCCATGAGGATGTTCTGGCCAACCAGGCACCTTTTGACTTTGATGTCTCCGTCAAGGATATTTACAGCGGCATCATGACCGGTGCCCAGGTTCTGATCGTCCCCACCCCCTATTTCACCCAGCCGGTTGTCCTCATGGACTACCTGTGTGATCATCATGTCACCGTCATGGTCTGGGCCGTCAGTGCTCTCTGCTTCCTGACCACCATGAACGCTCTCCAGTACCGGACACCCGACAGCCTCCGGATGATCCTCTTCTCAGGGGAATCCATGCCCATCAAGCACCTGAACAAACTGAAGCGCGCACTGCCGGAGTGTACCTACGTCAACCTGTACGGTCCCACAGAGATCACCTGCAACTGCACGTACTATATTGTCGACCGTGAATTTGCTGAAAATGAGGCGCTGCCCATTGGCATCCCCTTCCCGAATGAGCATGTATTCCTGCTGGATGAACAGGATCATGAGGTAACCGAATCCGGTGCATCCGGCGAGATCTGCGTCTCCGGTTCCTGTGTCGGTCTGGGTTATCTGCGCAATCCGGAGCGCACGGCCGCCGCCTTTGTCCAGAATCCGCTGAACACGGCCTGGAACGAGATCATCTACCGGACCGGCGATCTGGCCAGAATCAACGAAAGAGGCGAAATCGTCTACACCAGCCGGAAGGACTTCCAGGTAAAACACATGGGCCACCGCATTGAGCTGGGCGAGATTGAAACGCAGCTTTCGGCAGTCGATGGCATTGATCGTGCCGTCTGTCTGTATTATCACGAAAAAAGCAAAATTCTTGCCTTTATTACCAGTGCCGTTCAGGATAAAGCCGCCATTTCGGAAGCGCTGCGCGTTTCACTGCCTGAGTACATGATTCCGAACATTTACGTTTTCGTCGAAAGCATGCCGCTCAATAAAAACGGAAAGATCGACCGTCAGGCGCTGATGCAGTCCTATCTCGAGAAAAAGGGAGGCAAACGCGGATGAACACGGCAGTGCTGCAGCAGATTGCCCAAACTTACGGTACCCCCGCCTATGTTTTTGATCTGTCCGAACTTAAAAGCCGGGTCAGCGCCATTCGGAACATCCTTCCGGCCTCTGTCGGGCTGTGCTATTCCATTAAGGCCAACCCGTTTCTGGTCTCCTCCATGGACGACTCCATCGGGCTGCTTGAGGTCTGCTCTCCGGGTGAGCTGGAAATCTGTATCCATAACGGCATCGCCCCCTCGCACATCCTTCTGTCCGGCGTCAGCAAAACCGCCCCGGACATTGAACGCGCCATTGAATACGGCGTACGCCTGTTCACCTGCGAATCCCGCCTTCATGTAACACTCCTTGAAGCGGCAGCCGCCAGGCACGGACTGACCCTTCCGGTCCTCCTCCGCCTCACGGCCGGTTCTCAGTTTGGCATGGATCTATCGGATCTCGAGCACGTGATTGCCAGCCGGGCACAGTTCCCGCACCTTCAGATTGAAGGCATTCATTATTTCTCCGGCACACAGCGAAAGAAGCTGCAGGACCAGCGGAAAGAGCTCCTGTATCTTTCTGACATCTGTACACATCTCCGGGAAACCTTTGGCTTCACGGTCCGGAAAATCGAATACGGTACAGGTCTTTATTATCCCTACTTCATCACCGAGGACAGAAGCGATACCCTGGCCCCTGTCCGTGAACTCGCTCCGGACCTTGCTCATCTGGCAGAACAGGTTCAGCTGACGATCGAGATGGGCCGTTTCTTTGCCTCGTCCTGCGGAACGTTCCTCACCACCGTCCAGGATACCAAAATCAATAAGGGACAGGCCTACGCGATCCTGGATGGCGGAATTCATCACCTCAACTATTACGGTGGGAGTATGGGAATGCGGATTCCTGAAATCACGCGGATTCCCGCAAGAGAACCCGATGCACAGGAAATTGAGACATCCTGGATGCTGTGCGGATCACTTTGTACCACGGCCGATATTCTCGTGCGTTCATACAACACCAGAAACCTCGAAATCGGCGATATACTCGCCTTCCATGACTGCGGTGCGTATTCCGTCACGGAGGCGCCTGCCCTGTTTCTCAGCAGAGAGATGCCTGCCATTCTCCTTCTGTCCGAATCCGGAATCACTCAGGCCAGACCGCCTCTTGACAGCTGGAAAATGAATACCCTGCAGGAATCCGTCAGAAAATGAAACCATCCGGTTCTGCTTCAATCCCCATGTCGATATTCATGCAGATCTGTTTTGGCGATCCACGTCAGCGCTCTCTTCACACGCCTTTCTGTGTGCAAGAGAAACCCTCCGTGCTCCATTCCGTGCAAGGTTGTCCGGATGGAACGCGGAGGTATTCTGTCAGTGGGACGCATTTGTAACGCTTATTCATCCATCCAGTCCCTGCCTCCTGAGATTTTCTGCTTCCTTCTCCTCCGCATCATATTTTGTCGGTGGGGTCGCAGCAATTTGCACATAGGCACGAAATCCAGTGGCAACGTCAATAAAGCGACATCCATAAAACACACAAAGCTCCCATAAAGGGAGCTTTGTGTCATATTGCGGTGTATTTGTCGAATCATCGCCGTCCGTCAAAGAGTCTCAGAGCTTTACACGGTCCACGAGGTCGGTATATTTGACGAGGATATACCCTGTTGCCGTTACCGTTTTTTCGTCCTCCATATTCGGATTCGTTACGATACTTGCACGAACAGAAATGTAATACTGATCATCATCTCCAAGAACAAGCTCCAGCACATCTACATCCGTGCCGCCTTTTACAACCGCTTTGGATTTCTCTCCGGCGCTTCCCGGCTGTGTTCTCAGGTTGATATCACGTCCTATTATCTTTGCGATAGCCGGAAGCGGCTTATCTCCGTTGTAAACATCATCCAGGATTTCCGTTTCCGATGCCCCAACTGCAATGGCCTCTTCATGAATGCGTTTTAATTCGTCTTCACTCAGATCCTTCAGATCCGTATATTTGATCGGAACGTATCCCTGGACAAACTTGATCCCGGCAGATTCATTCTTGTTTGTCAGCTGGAGAGCCTTCTGACTGATACGAACATACCACGCACCGGACCTTGGATCCTTATATACGCCGAAAATACTGAGTATTTCATCCGGGCCCACATTATCCGGACCATTTTTCCCGTTTTCATTCGGTTCAGGCCGCAGCAGAATCTTTGATCTCGTTGTGACAATGGTTACCGGCAGATCCTCGAGACGCCCGTGCTTTGCTGAGGATGATGCGTTTCCATCTTTGCTGTCTGTCTCCGCGCCACCCGTGCTGCAGTTCAGTAAGAATGCTTCACGTGAGTAACGCTCACCGGCGCATGCACAAACCTTGAAATCATACTTTGTATTTTTCGTCAGTCCGGAGAATGTGACTTCCGGATATCTGACCCGGATTGTATCCCATCCATCTTCTTTATCTTCGCTCTCTTTTATGCTTGCCTCATAGAACTCTGCACCTTCCACACTTTCCCATGCAAGCGTGATCTCTGTCTCCTTGACCTCTGCTGCAGAAAGGCCTTTGACAGGATCGAGAGCCGCTATGCCTGATGAAGGCAATGACTGAACCGATTCAACCGCTTTTTCCGGTGTTGCCGCCAGCTTTCCTGTCTTTGTCAGACCTGGTGTTGCTGTCGGTTTAACGGTCGGTGTGGGTTTCGGCGTCGCCGTCGGTTTGACTGTTGGTGTGGGTTTCGGCGTCGCCGTCGGCTTGACCGTAGGCGTCGGGCTCGGCGTTGCCGTCGGCTTGACCGTTGGTGTCGGGCTCGGCGTTGCCGTCGGCTTGACCGTTGGTGTCGGACTCGGTGTTGCCGTAGGCTTGACCGTAGGCGTCGGGCTCGGCGTCGCCGTCGGTTTGACCGTAGGCGTCGGGCTCGGCGTCGCCGTCGGTTTAAACGTGGGCGTCGGGCTCGGCGTCGCTGTCGGTTTGAACGTGGGCGTCGGGCTCGGCGTCGCTGTCG
>JAGAHV010000288.1:0-17735 GCA_017626895.1 Clostridia bacterium
CGAAACCCGCACAGACACATCATACCGGCCATTCACTTCCTCCGGCATCCGGAACGTGACAAAGCCGCCGGGAGCCAGGCTGACAATCATCCCGTCCGCATTGACCCGCGTAACTTCCAGGCGGTTTTCAAGGTCCACCCCCACTCCGCGGGAATATTCCGCCTCTGACGCCGGAATCACAATAGCGTCCTTTATCCGATCTTCGTTCACTTTCTGCACCTCTCTGTCCGTTTTTCCCATTGGCCGCAAAGCTGCCCCTGCCCGGCACTATCTTGCCGGGATGATACAGGCCGGATGTGCGCCCACCGTCTGAATAAACGCCCGCTGGGTCAGTTCCATCCCCGTCCTTGACAAAAGCGTCAGTCCCCCGGATCCCTCATCCGCGGTGATGCAGTACTGCTCATCCATCCAGACATCCCGCGGGGTTTCCTGCCGGTGCCTGTACAGCGCGCAGCAGCCGGTTGTCCCATCCGGACAAAGCTCAAACTGCGCCACCATGTTCAGGTCCCGGCAGCCGATATACAGTGTCTGCCCGGTGACCTTGACCGAACTGACGCGCAGCTCTGCCCGGTAATCCCCAGGGACGATGCGCCGTTTCTCCGCGACCGATCCGGACAAAAGATCCAGCCTGTACAGGTTCCCGTCCAGTTCACCGGCCACATACAGCATTTCCGGATGCCCGTCAATCTGAACCATATGCCGGGGACCGGCGCCTGGAGAAACCGACATCTGACGCACCTGTTCAAGGGTTCCCTCTACCCGGTTCAGATGGTATTCCACCACCAGATCCAGGCCAAGGTCTGCCGCAAACACCCGGTCACCCGTGCACAAGGTGGAATGGACATGCGCGTTTTCCTGCCGATCCGGATTCGGCCCGTGTCCGCTGTGCTGAATCAGCTGAGTCTGCCCCTGAACACGGCCATCTGAATCGAGCCGGTACACGCCCAGCGAGCCCGAGAGATAGTTGCTGACAAACAGGGTTTCGCCCGCCGCGTCCACCGTAATGTGACAGGGCGCATCGCCGGCCGGGAAACGCTGCCGGACCTGCCAGGTATTGCCGGATCGCTCAAGAACCGCCAGTCGGCCATCCTTTTCCAGTTCTTCCGTCACATACAGGACGTTTCCGTTTGCATGCCGTGTGAGCCAGGACGGATTTTCCACCTCCGAACAAAGCGGCATCACCGAAAGCGTTCCAGCCTCTCTGTCAAGCTGTGCGCTGAAGATGCCCGGCGTCCCCATCCGGGCATAACTGCCGATGGTAAAATGCTGAATCTTCCTCTCCATCGTTTCCTCTGTCCTTTCCGGTTTATCCCCGTCTCTTTGTTCTCCGCCGCGCCCTTTCCCGGCACAGGCCCACGCATCATATTATACAATTTGTTACGGAATTGTTACATTCCATTTTGGTTTTTCCCAGGTTATCCGAAGTTTATCCACCGGGTTTATCCACTTATTAACAGGGTTTTCCACAGATTTTTTCCCTTTTCCCCCATGACAATGTGGGAAAAGTCGGGTAAAAAGGGAAAGTTATCCACAAAAGCGCCTTTCAAACAATCCAAACCTGTGGATAACTTTTTACCCAAATTATTACAAATGTAACATTTGTGACACTTTATGTATACTTTCACAGATATTCTGCACTTTTTCACGAAACGTTATACCAGCCGCAGGGACGGACAGGCATTCAGTTCCAGTCCTGCCACCTCGCCCTGCATCAGCCGGTAAAAAGCCGCACTGCCAATCATCGCGGCGTTGTCCGTGCAGAGAATGGGCGGCGGCATGACGAGACGCAGACCATGCCGGGCACATTTAGCTTCCATGGCTTCACGCAGGCCCGTATTGCTGGCCACACCGCCGGCCAGGGCCACCGTCCGGGCACCGGTATCCGTTGCTGCCAGAATGGCCTTGTCGCTGAGCAGCTCCACCACCGCGTGCTGGAAGCTGGCGGCAATATCCGCCGCCGGCACATCCTCGCCTCTCTGCCGGAGCGCATGCACCTGGTTGATCAGGGCGGTCTTAAGCCCGGAAAAGCTGTAATCATAGCGTCCGCTGATCTTGACATGGGGCATCTTCAGCGCCATGGGATTTCCCTCTTTGGAGAGTTTGTCCAGCAGTGGACCGCCCGGATAGGGCAGATTCAAAACCCGTGCCGCCTTGTCAAAGGCCTCCCCGGCTGCATCATCCATGGTCTGTCCCAGCAGGGTGTATTTCCCGTAGTCCTCCACCCGCACGATGTGGGAATGGCCGCCGGAGGCAATCAGGCAGACAAAGGGCGGAGTCAGATCCGGCGTGGCAATGTAGTTGGCACTGACGTGTCCCTCAATGTGATTGACCGGAATCAGCGGTTTCTCCGCAGCATAAGCCAGCGCCTTGGCAAAGGATACCCCGACCAGCAGCGCCCCCACTAGTCCCGGTCCATACGTGACCGCCACCGCATCCACCTGGTCAAGAGACAGTTCGGCCTTTGCCAGCGCCTCCCGGACCACCGGATCGACACTTTCCACATGTTTTCTTGAGGCAATCTCCGGGACAACACCCCCGTACATGGCATGCAAAGGAATCTGGGAGGCAATGACGGAGGAGAGGACCTGCCTCCCATCCCGGACAACCGCCGCGGCGGTTTCATCACAGCTGGATTCAATGGCCAGAATCGTGGCATGCCCTGCCGCTTTCAGCGAAGCGGCCTTTTCTGTCATCCGCATTACCCAGGAATCGGTGCGTTCACCCATTTTTGTATCAGTCTCCTCATATGTTTACTCAGTATTAAAAGCAGTACCGCAATTAATGCGCTCTGCCAGACCGTCCCGACCAGGCAGCGGGCCGCCGCCCCTTCAAACAGCTCGGCGGGCATCATCCGGATGCAGATATCCGTTTCGGGATTCATCAGCCACAGATCATTGGGAAAGACCAGCTCATGCATCCTGTAAAATGCCGTTTCAAAGTGTGTCGCCGTCCACAGGCCGAAAAGTGCCAGCAGAACCAGTCCCAGTGCCGTGCCCAGGGCCACTGCCCTGCCGCTGTAGACCCCGGGATGGACCGAAAGCCAGCAGCCAAAGATCGTCAGCAGGACGGCCACCCCCACAAAGATGGAGCTGACGCGCCGGGCCAGCTGAATCAGGTTCCGCACATCCGCAAAATGAATCTGTTCCTTTTCATTCAGCTGTTCCGGAAGGGTTTCGCCGGTTCCGCGCATATATTTTGCCACCGTTTCGGCAAACCGGTGCTGCTCCTCCGCATTCATTCCGATATAGGCCTCCACCGCAGCCGCGTCCCGGACCGGATCGCCCCCGTGCATCCGGGCCACTGCCGCCCGGGAATCCGTGTCATACAATTCAATCCGCACGGCTTCCGCATGGATCGCATTGAGAAAGGCGCCAAGAACGACCAGAATCACCGCCAGCGCCGTTCCCGCCCCCATGAGTATGGACTTGCTGTTCATCGTTTTCTCCAAAAAGGACGGGCAAATGCCCGTCCAAACATTTACTGCATCTGCAGATAGGCGGTAATAAAGCCGTCCAGTTCACCATCCATGACCCCATCCACATTGCTGGTCTCATAGTTGGTTCTGTGGTCTTTTACCATGGAATACGGATGGAAGACATAGGACCGGATCTGGGATCCCCATTCGATCTTCTTCATCTCACCCTTGATGTCCGCCATCTTCTGTTCCCGCTCCCGCTCGTGCAGTTCAACCAGTTTACTTTTCAGCATGCGCAGGGCTACCTCACGGTTCTGCACCTGTGAACGTTCATTCTGGCACTGCACCACAATGCCGGTGGGAATATGCGTCATGCGGACCGCCGAGTCCGTCCGGTTAACATGCTGTCCGCCTGCACCGGAGGCGCGGTAGGTATCGATCCGCACATCTTCCATGTTGAGCTCTTCCATGTCATCCTCGATAATCGGGGAAACATCCAGGGAAGAGAAGCTGGTATGGCGCCGCGCATTGGCATCAAAGGGGCTGATGCGCACCAGCCGGTGCACGCCCTTCTCCCCACGCAGGAATCCATACACATTTTCACCCGTTACCTCAAAGGTCACGCTCTTGATTCCCGCCTCATCCCCGTCAAGCAGGTCCAGCACCTTGACGCTGTACCCGTGCCGTTCACAGTAACGGGTATACATCCGGTACAGCATCTGTGTCCAGTCCTGTGCCTCGGTTCCGCCGGCACCGGCGTGCAGGGACAGATAGGCATTGCAGGAATCATAGTCGCCCCGCAGAAGCGTCTCCAGTTTCAGGGTTTCAAGGTCCTCCGACAGTTTGCGGATTTCCTCACCGGCCTCGGCGACAAGACTCTCATCGTCCATCTCCTCCGCCAGTTCCATTGTCGCATCAACATCGTCTGCCCGTTTTCCCAGCCGCTCCCAATGCTCGATCTTTGCCTCTGCCGTACGGACCTTCTTGCTGATCTGCGTGGAACGCTCAAGATCATTCCAGAAGTCCGGTTCGTTCATGGTTTCGTGCATCTCGAGCAGCTGCTCTCTCAGTCCGGCGATGTTAAAGTGACTCACCTGCCTCAACGATGCTTTCGCGGATTTTTGCCAGCTGCTGGCGATAGAGTTCCAGTTCGATCACGTTGAATCACTTCCTTTTTCATCTGTCATTCGCTCCGGAAAATCCGGATGTTCCATGCTGCGGCCAGGACTACAGGTTCCGGCCGCAGCAATTCTTATACTTTTTCCCGCTGCCGCAGGGGCAGGGATCGTTCCGCCCGACCCGCTTGTCAACCCGCTTGGGCGCTGCCTTTCCGCCGGCATTTTTCGCCTGCTCCAGGTTCGTCTCCTGCGGCCGGGCCACCTCCTGACGTTCCTGCCGCCCCACAAACCTGGCGCGGAACATCTGGCGCACCGTCGACTCACGAATCCGATGGACCATCTCATCAAACATGGCATAGCCCTCAATCTGATATTCCTGAATCGGGTTCCGGTTGGCAAAGGCACGCAGGCCAATGCCATCCCTGAGCTGATCCATGTCATCAATATGGGCCATCCACTGGCGGTCGACATTTCCAAGCAGGATGACGCGCTCCACCTCGCGCATGTCAAGTCCAAGCTGGCCGATCGCCTCCTCACGCTCGGCATAGACCTCATGGGCCTTTTCCTTGAGCGTCTTGGCGATGTCCGTCCGGTCCATTCCGGCAAACCGTTCAAGGTTTTCATCCATATAGGCCTTGTCAAGACACACAGAGACCATATACTCTGACAGCCCCTTCATGTCCCAGTCCATGGCCACATCCCCGGCGCCGCAGAACGTATCCATTGCCTCATCGATGATCAAGTCGGTCATCTTGAGAATGGATTCACGCATGTTCTCGCCATCCAGCACCTGCCGGCGCTGCGCGTAAATTTCCTTGCGCTGCTCGTTCATGACATCATCGTACTGAAGGACATTTTTCCGGATCTCATAGTTCCGTCCTTCAATCCGCTTCTGGGCATTTTCAATCTGGCCGGTCAGGATCTTCGCCTGAATCGGTTCATCCTCCGCCACGCCCAGCCGGTTGACCAGTCCGCTCATCCGGTCGGAGCCAAAAAGCCGCAGCAGATCATCTTCCATCGACAGGAAGAACTGCGAGGAGCCCGGATCGCCCTGACGGCCTGAACGGCCGCGAAGCTGATTGTCAATCCGGCGGGATTCATGCCGCTCCGTGCCGATGATATGCAGTCCGCCCGCCGCCACAACGCGCTCATGCTCCTCATCCGTCGTCTTCTTGAAATTTTTGTAGAGGGTGTTGTACTCCTCCCGGGCTGCCAGGATCTCCTCGGAAACGTTCTCATTGAAGCCGGTGGCCTCATCGATGATCTCGTCCTCATACCCTTTCTGGCGCATCGCCTGATGGGCCATGAACTCCGGGTTGCCGCCCAGCAGAATATCCGTTCCGCGGCCGGCCATGTTGGTGGCAATGGTCACCGCGCCATACCGGCCGGCCTGTGCCACGATCTCCGCCTCACGCTGATGGTGTTTGGCATTGAGCACCTCATGCCGGATGCCGCGCATCTGCAGGAGCCGGCTCAGGGTCTCACTGACCTCAACGGACACCGTGCCCACCAGAATGGGCTGCCCGGTCTCGTTATGCCGGCGCTCAATCTCATCCAGCACCTGTCCGTACTTGCCCTTGCGGGTCGTATAGACCAGATCATTCAGGTCTTTGCGGATCATGGGCATATTGGTCGGAATCTGGACAACATCCAGGCTGTAGATGCCCTTGAATTCCTCTTCCTCTGTCTTGGCCGTACCGGTCATGCCCGACAGCTTGTCGTACATGCGGAAATAGTTCTGGAACGTAATGGTTGCCAGCGTCCTGCTCTCATGCTGCACATTGACATGCTCTTTTGCCTCAATGGCCTGATGGAGTCCGTCGCTGTAACGGCGTCCGTGCATCAGACGGCCGGTAAACTCATCCACGATGATGACCTGGTTATCCTGCACCACATAGTCGACATCCCGCTTCATCATGGCATGGGCACGCAGGGCCGCGTTGATATGATGCATCAGATCGGTGTTGGCCACATCCGACAGGTTCTCCACCTTGAAGTACTGCTCCGCCTTCCGGATCCCTTCCTCGGAGAGGTTGCAGGTCTTCTTTTTCTCATCCTTCACATAGTCCTTGCGCATGGCCGCCTTTTCCTCTTCGGAAAGCGGATTCTCCTCCCAGCGGCTCTCCTCCGGTTCCACGCCCTCCCTGAGGGTGGAAACGAAGCGGTCTGCCTGCTCATACAGGTCAGTGGACTTTTCGCCGACACCGGAGATAATCAGCGGCGTACGGGCCTCATCGATGAGAATGGAGTCGACCTCATCCACAATGGCAAAATGATGTCCGCGCTGCACCATGTTCTTTTTGTAAATGACCATGTTGTCGCGCAGATAGTCAAATCCCATTTCATTGTTGGTTCCATAGGTGACATCACAGGCATAGGCCGCCTTGCGCTGGTCCTGATCCAGGTCATGCACAATCACGCCGACGCTCATTCCAAGAAAACGGAAAATCCGGCCGATATCCTCGCCCTGGAACTTTGCCAGATAGTCATTTACCGTGACCACATGAACGCCTTTTCCGGACAGCGCATTCAGGTATGCCGGCATGGTGGCCGTCAGGGTCTTGCCCTCACCGGTCTTCATCTCGGCAATCCGTCCCTGATGCAGCACAATGCCGCCCATCATCTGCACGCGGAACTGGCGCTTGCCCATGACCCGACTCGTCGCCTCCCTGACGACCGAGAACGCCTCCGGCAGCAGGTCATCCAGTGTCTCGCCTTTGGCCAGGCGGTCCCGGAACTCCTGCGTTTTGCCGCGAAGCTCATCATCCGTCAGCTTCCTGTGTGCCTCCTCAAAAGAATCAATACGATCCACGATCTTGCCAAGCCGTTTCAGCTCGCCGGCCGTCGGATCAAATAATTTCGATAAAAAACCCATTATTGCCTCCAAACAGCAAAACTTTCATTCAATGACCATATGTAGTCAAGCTATTCTAACATCAAACCCTGTTTCGTGCAACTTTCTTCCATCACTTTCCTCATAAAGATTCGGCCTCTGGCATGAAAGGCAGCCAAGCGAACGACACAAACCCGTGACCAATTGTCACGGGTTTGTGTCATCACTTAAAGCACCCAAGAACCATACGCACCAGACTTTCTGCTTCCGGTACGCTGCACCGGCCGGCCACCATCATCAGCAGAAAGAGAACAGCCGCCATGAAGATCAATCGTCCCAGGCTCCTCAACGGGCGTTTCAGAATCTTCCGTGTATCATACAAAGACATGTAGAGCGTCTGGTAGGCCATGGCCACAAGCGTGCCTGCGGCACCCCCTTCAAGCCCCCACACCCGAACTCCCGCCAGAGAGATTCCCAGATTAAGGACCGTGTCCACAATGTAATTGTTCTGCGTCTGTTTAAAGTGTCCGCCGGCAAGAATCAGTTTGTCATACGGATCCCGGAAACACTGAAACGCATACGCAGCTGTCAGCAGCGCGGCGAAAACAGGCCGGATATAATCAGCATCCGTCACCCCTTCGGTATAGACACGCACGAATGGCAGCAGAAAGAAAAACAAGCCGCCGAAAACAGCCGCCGTAAAGAAATGGTTGACAAGTTCAAAGGCGGCAAAAAGCGGTTCAGCCTGTCCGGTTCCCCCGCCGAAATCAGTTCACCCAGTTTCGGCTGAATGCTTCCGGTCACAGACTGAAAGATCCGCCTGATTCCCGAGATCACCATGAAATAGACCGAATAGACGGACACCTCGCGAAAAGAGGCAAACAGGGTCAGCAGAAAAATGTCGGCATTCTCCAGAACAAAATATGCCACATGCTGGGCAATCCCATTCCATTTCTGTGGAATAGGCTCCCCTACTGCTCCGGCAACAGGCCGGAGCGGATAATGACCATGGGCATACAGAACAATCCCCGCGATCATCCCGATATTCACCAGCATCGCAGCAAATTTGACCATCAGCAGCGAATGTCCTGAACGGATCAGCATCATCTGTAGAGCCGTGCTCACAAGAACCGAAACAGTCCCCATCAGGTACAGAACATAGCCCCTCTGGTCCGACAGAATCAGCAGGGACTCCGGAATGCCTACCAGGTAATGCAGCACGGTTCCCGCTCCCAGCACAAGAATCATTCCCGCAGAAACGGCTGCCCCTGAAAGCTGCGGGAAAACGCCCAGAAGCAGACAGATATAGACCAGACAGATTCCCGCAATCCGGCGGAATACCCGATATCCGGATGACAGGATTGCACTGACTTTTTCAAAATCCCGGACCGCCAGCGGCGAATACAGCGCTGCCGGAATCACCGCGCCGATTCCCAGTTCCAGCAGAGCGGTATAGGACAGAAAACGGGTGATGGAAAGAACCAGTCCGTTCATGTCGGACCCATAGTGGATGAGAATTTCCCGGGGCAGTATCAGGCCGCACAAAATGGTGCAGAGGTGCTGCAGCAGTGAGCAAAGCGTATTTTTCATCTGTGTGTTCATCGCCCGATAACCTTTGCCAGCAGCAGCCTGAAAAAACGGTAAACCGGCAGAACAAGCGGGATCATCCGGGGACAAAACCGAATCATCTGGTAGGCAGTCCACGTCCGAAAATTCACGGGTCTGTGCATAAACCGGCCGCCATCCCGCAGAATTTCCGCCCGGACATCTGCCGCCTTCCCCTGATCCGCCCTGGAAATGGCTGCCCACTGATGGACCATTCCCCTGAAATCCTTTTCCTGTATTTTAATGAACTGCTGTTCATCAAACAGCGCCGGAACATGGTCACGAACAAATGCCTCATACTCTTTCACCGCAGTCATCCAGTCACGGAAATTCTGCATTGACTTTGTCTGCGTGATACTCCCCGCCCGGACACGATGCATGACCAGCACATCCGGAATCACGGCAATGTTCCCGGCCGCCGAAAGAACCTGATAGGTCGTACTCACGTCCTCGTAGACCCGGTTTTCCGGATAGCGCAGGTTTTCCCAGATCCGCCGCAGATAAAGCTTATCCCAGGCAGCATGACTGATTTTCCCATCGACAAGCGCCTGCAGCGCTTCCCTGCTCATCAGCAAATTTTCCCGAGCCGGGGCAGACACCTGTCCTCTGCGTTTCTCCGCCATTTTTTGTCTCTGCGCACTGCGATATACCGCATGTCCGCAGATAACCACCTCCGCCTGATATCGCTCCTGGGCATTCATCATCCGCTCAATCATTTTCACATCAAACGCATCATCCGGGTCCAGAAACACCACCGCTTCCCCATGCATCCGGTCCAGGCCTGTATTTCTGGCACCGCTGAGGCCGCGATTCTCCTGGTGAACTGTCTGAATGCGTTCAGGCCAGCGCTGTGCGTATTCATCACAGATCCGGCCGGATTCATCCGTTGATCCGTCATCCACGAGGATGATTTCAACCGGTTCATATGTCTGCTGAACCAGGCTGTCCACAGCTTCTCTCAGCCACGGGGCGACGTTATATACGGGAACAATCGCGCTGACCAGCATTCCCATAGGTCTCCTCCATCTTCAGCCCGTTTTCCGGACTCCGGCATCCTCATTATGATCCGCGGACATATTGCTGGAGCAGCATGTTTCTCAACAGGACAAGTTCGCTTTCCGTTTCAGAACTGTCCGCCGTCTGATACACCAGGCCGACGGCATAGCGCGTAACAGCGGCCAGCATAAGGTGCAGAATGGCGGAGAATGCCTGTTTCCACGGTGTATCCGTACAAAGCGTTCCGTCCCTGGCTCCCCGCTCCCAGGCCTGCTGAAACAGTACAGCCAGTCTGTCAATCATCCGTGAATAAGAGGCAACAGCTTCCCCGTCCGCATTCTCCCCGCGGATGAAAATGTTAAAGTTCTGGTTAAAGCGCAGCAGGTCTTTATGGTTGCGATACAGATCCAGGAAAGAGTCGAGGAAGTAGGTAATGATTTCCGCACCCGTCGGTCCGTTATCGCCATATTTGAGCGGCGGCCGGTCCACCTTTTGATATTCTTCCCACTTCCATACACTGATGGCCGTCACAAACTGGACCTTGTTTTCATAGTACCGGTACAGCGTCGCAATTCCCACACCGCTTTCGCGGGCAATGTCATTCATGGACACCGCATCAATGCTCTTTTCCGTAAAGAGCCGGAAAGCCGTCTCCATCGCCTTTTTCTGCTTCTCGGCCCTCAGGGCAGCATCCTTTTCCGTATTATGCATTCATGTCACTTCCCACCACAAAAATACCGGCCATTCGACAACAGCCTGTCCCTATAGCGAAATTGCCCCCTATACCACGCAGGATCTGTCACAACATTCTCGTCCACAGTTGTTTTTTTCGGTAACTGCGCACTATTCCTGGGTCGCAGCACTTTTCAGTCTATGCCTTTACATTCTGCATCAGCCGCCAAACCTTTCTCCGAATCCTGCTGCACAGATCACACAACTCCTTCAAACAGAAGCTTGTCTCCGATACGAACCTCATGAACACCTGGTTCTTTGTTCTTGTTGAAACTGAAGCTGAGCATATAGCCTGTTTTTAAGCCAAAACAATCTAAATAACCGATGATCTGCTTTTCGCCGTCCTCATTGCGGCTCTCCCCGTGCCATATCTTCATCTCAATGATGTATCGCTTTCCTCGATAATGGATGACAACATCGGTTCTTTTTCTGTCTCTGGTCTGTTCTTCAACGCTGAACGTTCCGACACCGTTAATAATGGGTGACAGATAGGTCAGGAACTTTTCCCTGCCATCTTTCTCCAGGAACTTTTTCTCCGCCTGTTCATCGTCAAGATTTCGGATGTATTTTTGTGTCTCAATAAAGCAGTCCATAATAAGAGGAATATTTAATTCACCATCTTTTATGAATTCAGGCTTATGATCCAGCGCATTGCCGCGAAGCTCTTCCGCAAAACGACTCTCTCCAATGAAAAAGTTATATAGTCTCATTTCGAAAATCCTGTTCGCAACCGCTACCGTATTGTGGTTGTTCACAATAAAGCCGTACATGCGAAGCTGCTTCTGCTCATCATTATCCGGAAGGTTCGGGATGGTTTCCCCCTGAAAAAGGATTTCCCTCAGCTGACCACACAAATTGTGCATTGTCCGAAGCTTTCCCATGAGAGAATCAAAAAGTGTGTTCTCTTCATCGAGAATCATCCTGACTGCCGCTTCCACGCCATTTAACGTCCATGTATCTCTCAGATTTGCAAAAGTGTCCGGAACCATCCTCTCGTCAAGAAGCTGACAGATTCTGCTGACCAAGAACGGGTACCCGTTTGTGTATTCCCTGATCTGCTTTGCAATGACTGCAGTGTTCATCCCTGTATGATGGTCAGCTTCGTACTCCTTCAACATGCCCTCAATTCCTGCTTCGGAGAGACTCATATCGATCGTAAAGTCGGCAGCGATATTCCAGGGGCTGTTTTCTTTATGCTCGCCTTCAGGTCGAATTTTGCTTTTCAAATGTTTGACATCAGTCACTCCTGCGAGAATGACGGATTGGAAGGTTTTGTAGGTTGGTTTCTTCTCTCTTTTCAGATAATTGGATCTGAGTTTTCCAAGAAAGTCCAGAAAAACCTGATTGTTAGTGGCCGTATCTACCTCGTCAATCATCAACACGACAGGTTTTAAGTTGTCCTTGCACCATCTGTCAAAAATCCTGAATATATCGCCCAGTTTTACATTGTCTGTTCTTTCAGCAAGGTTTTGAAGCTGACTATAGTACTTATCAGGAAGAGGAATATCAATGCTGTCTCTTGTATCGCACAGCATTTGTGATAAGCCCTTAGTAAACTCCGCTTCATTGCTGAAATCAGCATCTGTCATATCCTGAAAATCCAAGCTGATCATATCATACTCAGCTGATAATGAATCATCCAGTGCATTCAGTGTCGTTGTTTTTCCATACTGTCTCGCCCGATTGATCGTAAAATACTTTCCAGCATCAACCAGCTTTTTTATCTCTTTCACTCTCTCGGAGAGATCAACCATATAATGCTTATCTGGAATACATACCGCTGTCGTATTGAATTTCTTCAATTGCCAGTCTCCTTTCCACCATTTTCTGATCCATTCCTATTCCTCAACCGTTGATGACATCCGCACCATTTTGTACATCGTCTTCTTTCTTCCGCCAAACCACTTCTGTTGCACCCTGCAATGCTTATTATACTACAAAGTCGCTTGTCTGCACATCCGGACAGCATAGATTCAAAATTGGTGAACATGAACATGAAGCACACGAAACATGAAGAGAATTCCAGGAACGGAAAGTCGGCAGCAGGCAAAAGATTTCCCCAAAACACGGTATTCTCACTTTTCGTGGGCCATGACAATTGATTCTCTCATATTTTTCATGCTGATAAATGTCTTATCGTAATAATGATTTTATCATCGCAGCTGCCGAAAGGCAAGCCTTAGTTTCCTCTGTTCCAAATTCCGACATGAATGTTCATTCATTTTCCCCTTGTCCGCTTGGCGCTTCGCCTGTACAATCTTTCCTGTGCAGGGAATGAAAAATGTGGCGCTGTCGAGCGGCGACAGTTAAGTCAAATCTGGACCAGAACAAGGCAGGTCCGGCTAAAGACCAACACTGAAGCCTGCAAAAGGAGGAAAAATCATGCAGTATCCGGGCATTGTCCGTGCCTCATTCATTGACCGTCCCAACCGGTTTATCGCCCACGTCAAGTACGGCGGGAACATTGAAACCGTCCATGTCAAAAACACCGGCCGCTGCCGGGAACTGCTTCTGCCCGGCAGTGAAGTGGTTCTCTCAGAGCCCGGAACCGACGGCCGAAAGACACGCTTTGATCTCATCGCGGTCCGGAAACAAAGCGGCCTCCTGGTCAACATTGATTCTCAGGCGCCGAATGCGGTCGTACGTGAATGGCTCATGGCACAGGAGGTCAGCAATCTCCACCCGGAATATCCCTTCGGCCAGTCCCGTCTGGATTTCCGCTTTACGCTTAACGGAGCGGACACCCTGATGGAGGTCAAGGGATGTACGCTGGAGCGGGAGGGCATCGGGTATTTCCCGTATGCCCCGACCGAGCGCGGCGTCCGTCATCTTCACGAACTGATTCATGCGGTTCAGGAGGGATTTCGGGCCATGCTGGTTTTTGTCGTTCAGATGGACGGCATCACGGAGGTCCGCCCGAACATGGAAACGCATCCCGCATTTGGGGAAGCCCTTGAGGCCGCCCGGGGAGCCGGCGTAAAGGTACTCGTTCTCCCCTGCCACATCGAGCCGGACCGCATTGTGCCTGCTCCGTCCGCTCCTGCTTTATCCGACGTGATGACATAAAAAAGACTGCAGGAAAATCCTGCAGTCTTAGTGACAGATTTACGCGTTGTAATGTACAACCTTGGAGAAGTCCTCTGCCTTGAGGGACGCGCCGCCGATCAGGCCGCCGTCGATCTCCGGCTGAGCCATGAGGCCCTTGCAGTTCTTCGGGTTCATGGATCCGCCATACTGGATGCGGACCTTGTCGGCTGCATCGCCGTAAGCCGAGCGGATCGCCTCACGAATCACGCCGATGGTCTCATTGGCCTGCTCATCGGTAGCAGTCAGGCCGGTACCAATTGCCCAGACCGGCTCATAGGCAATCACCACGCCGGCTACCTGCTCGGCAGTGAGTCCGGTGAGTGCAATCAGGGTCTGATAGCTGACCAGCGGATTGGTATAGCCGGCCTCGCGTTCTTCCTTCTTCTCGCCCACGCAGATGATGGGGATCAGGCCTGCAGCCAGGGCGGCCTTGACGCGAAGGTTCACGGTCGCATCCGTCTCGCCGAAATACTGACGGCGCTCGCTGTGGCCGATAATGACATACTCAACGCCGCAGGCCTTGAGCATATCGGCGCTCAGCTCACCGGTGAATGCACCGGACTCTTTCCAGTGAACGTTCTCGGCACCCAGCTTGATGTTGGTTCCCTTGATGACCTCGGAAACAGCTGCAAAATCGACCGCCGGTGTGCAGACAACCACGTCACACTCGGCATCTTTGACGAGCGGAACCAGAGCGGATACCAGCTCTTTCGCCTGCTCAGGCGTCTTGTTCATTTTCCAGTTTCCGGCAATGATCGCTTTACGCATGGTAATATCCTCCATATCAACAAAGTCCCGGCCGGCATGACCGTCCGGGACAATTTTTTTACTTCTCGTCAAGACAGGCAACGCCCGGAAGCACCTTGCCCTCGAGGTACTCAAGGGAAGCTCCGCCGCCGGTAGAGATATGGGTCATCTTGTCGCCAAGGCCCATCTGCTCAACAGCTGCCGCAGAATCGCCGCCGCCAATGATGGTTACGGCATCGCTGTCCGCCAGCGCCTGAGCCACTGCCAGGGTTCCGGCTGCCAGAGTCGGGTTCTCGAAGACGCCCATCGGTCCGTTCCAGATCACCGTCTTGGCACTCTTCACCGCATCGGCAAAGAGTTCGCGGGTCTTGGGTCCGATGTCGCAGCCCTGCATATCATCCGGGATCTTGTCCGCATCCACGACGCAGACATCAATCTTTGCATCAATGGGATCCGGGAAAGCTTTGACACAGACGGTGTCCACCGGCAGGAGCAGCTTGACGCCCTTGGCCTCTGCCTTGGCCATCATGTCCTTGCAGTAGTCGATCTTGGTCTCATCCAGCAGGCTGCCGCCGATGCCGTATCCCTTCGCCTTGAGGAAGGTAAAGGCCATGCCGCCGCCAATGATCAGGGTGTCGACCTTCTCGAGCATGTTGTCGATAACGTTCAGCTTGTCAACGATCTTCGCGCCGCCCAGAACCGCAACAAACGGACGATCCGGGTTCTCAAGTGCCTTGCCCATGATGCTGAGTTCCTTGCCGATCAGGTAGCCGGCAACACAGGGAGAGAGGAACTTGGTCACACCCTCGGTCGAGCAGTGTGCACGATGGCAGGAGCCGAATGCATCATCCACATAGCAGTCCGCCAGAGAAGCCAGCTCACGGGAGAAATCCTCCACGTTCTTGGTTTCCTCTTTGCGGAAACGGGTGTTCTGCAGAAGAACGACGTCGCCATCCTTCATGGCAGCAACGGCCGCTTTGGCATTCTCGCCCACAACCGTATCATCATTTGCGAAAACAACCGTCTTTCCAAGGTACTCAGAGAGACGATCGGCAACAGGCGCAAGAGAGAACTTCTCTTCCGGTCCATTCTTCGGTTTGCCGAGATGGCTGCACAGGATCACCTTTCCGCCATCCGCAATCAGCTTCCGGATTGTCGGAAGAGCTGCGACAATACGCTTGTCGTTGGTGATCTTTCCATCCTTCATGGGGACGTTGAAGTCACAGCGTACCAGTACTTTTTTGCCGGCGACCTGAATGTCGTCAATTGTTTTCTTGGCCATGGTACATTCCTCCAATATACTATCTTAATTCACCGTTCCCGGAAATCCGGGTAAAGCCGCATTTAACCGGCCCATTCTGGTCCTTTATAAGTGTATCATCATTCACGGCTTTTTGTCAAATAATTAACAGTCGTTTTTCTGCCGTCACTCGCCCCGGTCAGTAAATCACCCGGGCATGGTCAATCCCAACGTTTTTGCAGAATTCCCTGACCGCCGCCTCTCCATCCAAACGCATCAGGTCCTGAAAGGCTCCGGTATTCCGGTCAAGGAAACCCGCTGTCATTTCCCCGGTACAAATGCTCTTTCGAATCACCGGTTCCTGCGTTTCCGGATCATAGGAAACGGACGCCGGCCGTGTTTTTTTGAACAGTCCCATTTTCCCGCCTCCATCCGACTCTGTCTGTACGCATCGGCTGAGAATTGCACCCTGTTCCTGCACGATCGTTGTCCGTGGATTACAGGAGCGCAATCAGCCGGTCAATATCTGCCTGCGAAGTGGCCCAGCTGGTGGCAATCCGCATCATCACATGCTGCGCATCCACCCGCTCCATAAATGCCAGTTCCACCTGCCGGGCAAGCTGCGCCTGCCGGTCATTCTCCACAATCAGAAATACCTGATTGGTCGGGTTTTCAATTCCCTGCTCATATCCTTTGGCACGAAGGACCGCACGCACCTGGTCAGCCATCCGTATCGCATTCTCTCCGATTTTATCGTAAAGACCATCGGTAAAGAGCGTATCAAACTGAATGCCTGCAATCCGGCCTTTGGCCAGGAGGGCACCATGCTGCTTCACAATGGTAAAAAAGTGCGGCACCGTTGTCGGATTCGGGAACACCACGGCCTCGCCAAACAGCGCGCCGCATTTGGTTCCGCCGATATAAAATGCATCACAGTACCTGGCCAGATCCGGAAGCGTCACATCATTTCCGGGAGCGGCCAGCGCATACGCCAGCCGGGCGCCATCCACATACAGGTACACGCCGTTTTCACGGCAGACGCTGCTGATGTCCTTCAGTTCATCCAGCGAATAGATGGTTCCGTATTCCGTCGGCTGGGACAGATAGACCATCCCCGGCATCACCATATGCTCGTGATTGTCATCCTTCCAGTACTCCATCAGGCACTGCTTAACGCCTTCAGCCGTCACTTTTCCTTCCTTTTCCTCTATGGTCAGCACCTTGTGGCCGCCAAATTCAATGGCCCCTGCCTCATGCACGCTGACATGCCCGGTTCTGGCCGAGATAACCCCCTGATAGCTTTTCAGCAGGGCATCAATCACGGTTGCATTGGTCTGTGTCCCGCCGACCAGAAAATGGACCATTGCCTCCGGCGCCTGACAGGCCTCCCGGATCTTTGCGCGGGCTGATTCAGAATAGAAATCCAATCCGTATCCAACCGTCTTTTCGAGATTGGTTTCCAAAAGCTTCTGCATAATAGCGGGATGAGCTCCCTCCATATAGTCGGATGCGAAGTAAAGTCTTTCTGTTTCCGTGTTCATTCTGTTTCTCCCTGTGGTTTTTCGGTTCATCTTTGTTTCGGGCATTCTGCCTGTCCTGTATTGTAACGTCTTTTTTTCACCCTTTCAAGCACGATTTCCTCCATCTCCCTGCATTTTCAGGAAACCCCTGTACATGATGCGCCGGTCAAAAGGTATTATCTTTTGATCAACTACCAGTAGGTTACCTATAAGGTAACACTACAGGCTCCATCACAGAGCCGATATCCCCGTTGGGGCTGTGTTTTGAATACTTTGACAGATAGTGATCAGGATGCCGAACAATAACAGGCCTTGACAAAATGTCACAGTTTTCTGCCGTAAATTGTTCAGGGAATGCTTTACGTCCGATATTTGCACTTCCGTTAAGATCAGCATTGATGCTTCTGCCGCTTTTGGTTGTATACAATCGGTTATCTCTGCA
>JAGAHV010000289.1:0-9051 GCA_017626895.1 Clostridia bacterium
CTGCCGGATCTCCACACCATCCCAGGCGGGTGCCATATAGGCGGGCACCGTAATGGTCTGCGGCTGTACATTGGTCTGTTCCGGCGGCTGATTGGCCTGTGCCTGGGCCTCCTGTATTGCCCGCATCCGGTCATTGGCATTCGCCTCATCCAGCGGCGTGACCGCCGCACTGCTCACATAACCCGCCGCACCCGTTGCATACGACTGTACATTAAACCAGACACCGCCCTGCGCATCCAGCTCATAGTCATATCCGGTAAGCACATCTGATGTATTGACCGTTCCGGCCGCCTCTCCGTTCGGGCTTTGCCGGAGCTCAACACCATCCCAGCCGGGTGCCATGAACTGAGGCACCGTAATGGTCTGCGGCTGTGTATTGGTCTGTTCCGGCGGCTGTTCATCGTTCTGTTCCGGCGGCTGTTCATCGTTCTGTTCCGGCGGCTGACTGGTCTGTGTCAGGGCGTCCTGTATTGCCTGCATCCGGCCAGTGGCACCTGCCTCATCCAGCGGCGAGACCACCTCACTGTTCACATAACCCTGAACGTCCGTTGCATAAGACTGTACATTAAACCAGACACCGCCCTGAGCATCCAGCTCATAGTCGTATCCGGTAAGCACGTCCGTTGCATTGACCGTTCCGGCCACCTCTCCGTTCGGGCTCTGCCGGATTTCGACACCATCATAGTTGGGAGCCATGAACTGAGGCACCGTAATTTCCGGCGGCACCTCTTCCGGCTCCTGGGGCGGATTCACCGGTTCCGTATATTCCTGCACCGTGAAGCCCAGCTGCTGCATCACGCCATCCAGCGCTGCCTGATCTGCCGGCGCATCCTGATAACTTGACAGGATCGGGAACCGAAGTGCCTCATTCGTCGGATCCCCGACGTCGCTTCTGTGCACCGTCTCCCCTTCAAACAGCGTGGCAATCCCTGCATCCGCAGCGATCGGCACATCCGGCAGCTGTTCGCCCGTATCCGGGCGATATGCACGGATCACGCTGTTTCCGCTTTGCAGCGCCTGCACTTTCTGTTCATCCATTCCAAAGAGATTGAACCAGTATCCGGTCTCTCCTCCGGAGGTGGTTACCGGAATCAGATCAATTGTTCCATACTCGTTTCCCTCTGCATCCCTCAGCACGATCTGCGCATTGAAGGATTCTGCGATACCGGCAAAAGCCAGCAGCACAAACAGAAGAAAAACACAGAGTATCTCTCGAAATCCGGTCTTACTCACTAGCTTGTTCCTCCTTTATATAGCCTCTATTCGGTGTGATAAGAGAATATTCATCTTCCGGCAGTATCCAGATCTGCCTTCCTGTACTCCTCTATCAGGCACTCGTGAGATTTTGTGTCCTCATGATAGTTAATCCCTACCAGAACGATCCTTCCCCCGTAATTTGTCAGAATCTTCGGATAGTTCCTGTCTTTGATCTGCTTTATGGCTCCCTCAGCCTCTTTGTTCCACTTCAGCTCCACGATCATTGCGGGAAGGGTCGATCTGCGTTTTGGCAAAAATACGATATCGGCTATCCCGTGGCCACTTGGCAGTTCTTCCAGCTTGGCATATTGATCCACGCAGGAGAGATAGGCCATTTTCACCACATACCGCAGACTTTGTTCATTGCTGTAATAGGTCGGCGCATATTCGGAATCATGGACCTCCGCGATGGCCTTTGCAACCGCATCATTCTTTCCTTCCAGCGTGTCTTTCAAAAGCTGGTCGGATTTCTTCACCAACTCGATCAGGCTTTTATGCTTCGACCTGCGGAGGATCTTATCAAATTCAGATCTGACTTCCTCATTCGGTATCCTGACAAGTCCAGCAACCGTCTCATCATCATAGGAATCCGGTTTCTCTTCATAGGTCAGATAACCCAGATGCGTCAGCAGGGTGAGTACATCATCCCTGCAGGTAAACGTCTCTGTGTCATTCTGGAAGGTGCCTGTATCGATCACAACGCTTTCCCCGGCGATCAGCCTTGCAATCGTATCCTGGAGATCATCCTGATCCATATCAATATAGGTCATCAGCGTATCCGCGGCGGAAGTCTCTTTCCAGTATGATCTGAATTTTCCCATGCTTGCTGCGTACATAACGGAATACGGATTATAGACAGAGGTTATCTTTCCGACTGTATATCCGTCATACCAGCGTTTCATCTCATCAAACGGCTGAGTTGAGATTTCACAAATCTTTTTTACCTCCTCTTCCGTGAATCCGACAAACTCGGCATACGCTCCCGGGTTAAGAACAGAGTACTCAATAAAATCAGAGATTGCCGACTGCGAACCATCCTTTTTATTGGCAATATTCCCGTCATGTAAGCAGCAGCCACTGCTTCCGATGTAAAATTGTTATTCTTAAACCAGCCTCTTAACAGATTCAGATAGCTCTCCTGTGTTTCCTCATCTTTTTGGGCTTCTCTAATGATTGAATCCCACTCGTCAATAACAAATATGATCTTTGTTCCGGTTTTTCGCACAAGTTCAATCAGACATTCATTCAGATCGGTTATCTCATTGAACTCCGGAAACATCCTATGAATTTCTTTCAGAAGAGCGGCGTCAATCTTCTCCGGTATTTCCCCTAGCGAAGTTCTTTTCATTCGCATTTGATATAAATCAGGTAATATCAAGGCTTATCACATGATACTTATTCATGTGCTGTCTGTATGATTCATCCTCAGAAATACAGCACCCATCGAACAGCTCCTGTGAATCACAGGTCTTATCATAATAGGCGCACAGCATCTGTGCCGCATAGGATTTTCCAAATCTTCGGGGTCTGCTGATACAGGTCAGTTTTTGCTTCGTTCCAATGGTCGAATTAATCAGCCGAATCAACCCGGTTTTATCCACGTAGTGTGAGTTCAGTATTTCAGCAAATCCACTGTTTCCCGGATTCAGATAGGTTCCCATAGGACAGATCTCCTTTCTGTTGGAAATATCCAAACTGTTTTTCCGTTTACCGTGTCCTTTGCCAGGAACAATCCAAAAGCAGACCACCGTATTTTGTCTCACTTTGTGATTTGAACGTGTTAATTGGGCCTCTGTTCCGACAATGACAAAATCCCTGCGGCCACTTACCTTAACCTCCCACATTCAGATTTGGCCGTTACCTTGAACAGAAAGACAGAAATCCCGGACATTTTAAAACGCCGCCGGACCTCTGTCAACTATACTCAAACAATTAACGAAACATCTCTTTCGAATTATCCCGTTTCCCGCATTTTCCCGCCGCAGGACAGGGCATGATCAAATTTGTCTCTATGCATTTTTCCTCAAAAAAGCTATAATGAAAAAAAATCAGCAAAAGATGCTGCCCCCTGCCGCGAAGCGGCAGATGATCAGATCCAGGCTGCCGCGTAAGCGGCCAAATGGCCACCACTGAAAAACAGAAAGGAGATTTGACAGAATCACCCACTCTGTCATCCACCAGTTATGAACGATACTGAACTCCGTGAAGTCCCGTTTGCCTCTGAGGACATCTATAAAGGCGTCATCATCCACGCCGAGCGCTGGCAGGTCCGCTGCCCGAACGGCATGAATGCCGTCCGTGAAATCGTTCTGCATAACGGCGCTGCCGCCGTCGTTCCCCTTTTTGAGGACGGCACGGTCATGCTGGTCCGCCAGCACCGCGTCGCCATTGATGAAATTACCCTGGAGGTTCCCGCCGGAAAACTGGATGCAAAGGATGAACCGCCGCTGCACTGTGCCATCCGCGAGCTCAAAGAGGAAACCGGTCTCACCGCCTCCGACATGCTCCTGCTGACCAGCATCCATACCACTCCCGGTTTTTGTACCGAGCGCATCTTTATTTATCTGGCCCGCGGGCTCAGTGAAGGGGAAACCCATCCGGATCCGGACGAATTCCTCAATCTCGTCCGTCTCCCCCTCAGTGAAGCACTGGCGAAAATCGACAGCGGGGAAATCACGGATTCCAAGACCATCTGTGCCCTGCTCATGACAGATCGCACCCTCCGGCTGGAGGGTCAGGCAAAGTGACCGGAAAACTCCTTCCTCTCGCCAGCTGGCAGATGCCCTGCACCGACAGTCATTCCGGCCTGCCTCTGCCCGGCATGGAAGATCTGCTGTCCTTCTCCTCTCTCTGGGAAGGGGACGAGGCGGAACTTTCCCCGGTTTTGCAGGACCCGCCGGAAAACCAGACCTTTTCCATTCCTGCCCTCCTGCCAAAGGAACCCGCGGCAGATCTGACCATTACCTGTTCCCTGCCGCATTTTGCGCCCGGTGAACATGTCTTCCTGACCATCCCGCCCCTGATGGGGCGGGGCCATTTATCCCTGAACGGGCAGTCCTTTCATTCCTTCTGCTCATTCCCTGAAAGCGGCGCTCAGGAGCCGATGGCCTGCCAGAAAGAGGTGGAACTGACCGATCTGCTGGCACCGGACCGACACAATGCCCTTGAACTGCACTTTGAGCCGTTCCGGCCGGCCGGGGTCTGCGACCTCTTCGTTCTGCGAACGGTACAAGGCGCCAGGATTCAGCTGACCGCTGCCGAACGAAGCCGTGGGGAAATCACCTGTACCTGCCTTGTCACTGCCTACCGCCCCGGCACGTTTCATCTCCGCCTTTCCGCGCTGAATGAGACCGGAAGTGTGCCGGATGAACCGGTTTCTTTCCCGGAACCCGGTTCCCGGTCTCTTTCCTTTACGCTGCCCCTGAAACGAAATGAAACGATGTACTATCGGTTTCAGCTCATGGATGGAACCGATGTGGCGGACAGCTTTACCATCCCGGCCGGCCATGGTCCCCGCCGGTGTGATTTTGTCCTCCTCATTCCGGCCGCGGATGCCGTTCTGTATCCGCCGGACCTCACCCGGCTGCTGGAGCGAATCGGGAAGCCGCCCCTCTATTCCGCCCTGCCGCTCTCCCGCGGCTGCGTGGAAGCGCTCACCGCGGCAGGCATTGCGCTGATTCTGCCGCCGGATGCCCCCGGCATTCCGCCCGAATACAGAGTCCATCCCAACATCCGCCTGGATTCCTCCCCTGCCCCGCTCAGCTCCGGTGCCGCCTCCGCCTGGCAGTTGTGCGGCCTTTTGCTCAGCCCGCGGCCGGTTCCCCCGGGACAATCCGTCCCGGAACTGCTGGAGGCGATTTTCGGCCGGAAAGCCCTTGGCCAGGCCTCAGGCCTGCCGGCTCATCTGGCCCGGCTGCATCTCCTCCATATCCGTTTGCACGCCGAACTGGTCCGCCAGGGGCTGGGCTCAGGTGCGCTGTGTGCTGCTGCCGAATGGGATGATCCCGCCGTGACTGACATTCTGGCCGACGTGTTCCGTCCCGGCCGCCTCAGCCTTGCCCCTCTTCGGTGTGCCTGCTTCACCGCCTCGGATCTGGCCTTTTCCGTTCGCGTCTATTTGCCGGAAAGCAGTGCCACAGATGGCGAAGCATCCCTCTGCCTGACCCGTATGGATGATATAACGTCATCCCTTTACGAGGAAACCCTCCCTGTGGCCTCTCTGGTTTCCGAGAACCGGCTGATCCATGTTTCCCTGCCGAACAGGCCCTGTTTATGCCTTCTTTCCGGCCGTCTCACCCTGAACAGAACCGTCATTGATACCGTTTCCGTCCCTGTTTTTGTGGGCCGGGATGCCCCCCTTGAACAGGTTCTGCTGCATCCCCTGTCCGCCGCCGTTCTCCTGAATGAACCGTCGTCTGATCATTCGGCACCACAATCCTCCGATGCTCAGCCCTGACAAACTGCCGGTTTCCTCATGCCCCGCTCTCCGGCGGACACAGCCTTGTCCAAAACGAATTTCAGCAGAAACAAGCGCCCTGACCTGTCAGGGCGCTTGTTTCTTATCCGTCTTTGCTGCTATTTTCGTCGTCTCAGAATCAGCACAACAAGCCCGATCACGGCGACAATTCCTATGCCGGCATACAGCCATACATTCCACTGATCTCCGGTCTGCGGAACGCTCACAACCGCCGGTTTCTCCTTTTCCACCCAACGGGCGTAAAGTTTCATCGAGGCATTTATTACGGTTTTCGGACTGACTTTTACCCCGCTTTCCGTATACCAGCCATCTAAGATATACCCTTCCTTTTCCGGGACTGGCAAAGACCCGATGGGTGATCCCCTGTGAATCGTCTTGTTTGTGACAGTGAATGAATCATCAAAGGTGATTGTGACCGGATCTGATGTCCAGATCGTCTGGTTAAACTCGAAACGCTGAAAAATATCGCCTCTCGAATCAGGCACAATCACGTACATCGTATTGTTGATTTTGTTATTCGCATCTCTCGCAGTGACGGTCTGATTGAACAAAATCACGGCCGTTTCACCTGGATTGATGCGATCTATTATCTGGAGATGGACCGTACGATTGCCCGCAAATGCCTCCCCTCCAACCAATTCACGTATAATACCTCCTTCCTCATTACCCACAATTTGTGTGATGTTATTCCAGCCAACATGATTGTATAAAGTTGTATTTCTCCCTGTTACATTCCCGAGGACTTCTTCAAAATCCTGATCGATCACCTGATAAGAGCCGTTGTTATTGATACACTCATTCTCGTTAATGGTTACATTTTCACCCTCGACATAGACCACACCGCCAGTCGATGTATTGTTATTGTCGATGAACCGAGTATTATTCACAACTTGAGGCGTTCCAATAACCCGCAGCGCCCCGCCTCCCTCATCCGTCGTACTTCCAAACACAGCCGTCACTTTTTTAATAACCACTGATCCATTATTATTCTGAATTTTGATCACTTTTATACGTTGAATAGAAATATACTTAGCTTTCACTCTTAGCCTTACGGCCACGCTTTTTAGGGTTCTCTTGCCGCTCCATTTTTTTTCGAACTGTAGCAGGCATACATTCTTTCGGAGGCTTAACACCGCATGCAGTACAGATATTGACCTGCTTTGTCGTGAATGTTGTCATGCTTGATGTGCCATCGGTATATTCACTATATCGGATCGATTCCATCTCATCCAACATATCAAGCGACGATTCATACTCGTTCATCATCTGCGTCTTCCAGGCATATCGCAACTTTGAAATAGGAATCAACCCTACAAATGAAATGAATGAGCGCCCATTCCTGCCATCTTCCGAGGAGTTCCTTTGATTGTAATAGAGCATCTGGTTTTTTAATTGATCAAAGTTCTTTTCGTGCTCATCCCTGGATTTGTAAATATCCAAAGACTGTTTGGCATTGACATTCACGTTGAATAAGAGTGAACCGAAATAGCCACATTGAGACTGTTCTTTCTTTATCTTTTCTTCACATCTAGAAAATACAATGCCGTTAGCATTTCCTTTTTCATCAACAGTCAGCGATACCTTGAAGTAATCAAACATCGCATTATACTTCTTGATGTCAGCAGGAATCTCCTGATCTTTAACAGCTTTATCCAAAATAGCTTTTTCTTCTTTTATTTTCGTTCTCAGAACTTCAAGTTCGTCTGTTCTTCTGCGGGAATTCAGAAACAGATTAGCTTTGACACTCTCCATATTGACTTCTGTTCCATCAGCCATTTCCGATTTATAAGGAGGAACATCGACCTGAGTATAGTAAAGGCGTCGATTAGAATCATATTCCATATCTTCAGGAAGACCAGAGTTATCGTACTTTATATCAAGAAGAAGAGGGGCGATAGGCTTACTTCCTATCTTTGAACACATAAGGAAAGGGATACTTGCCTCTACCAATGCCGCTAAATTCTCTTCTGAAGGATATCCTCTGTCTGCAATGAGAATTACGTCTTTAATTCCTAAAGCAAGAAGATCGCTTAAGATTGTACGAATTGTTGATATATCAATTGTGCTTCCTGAAAAACTGCGATAATATACAGGTTCATGCGTGGTTAACGAGTAAACATATGCTTCTACAGTATTCTGCAGTTTCGGATTGTCCTTGTTCGTTCCCCAATACAGATCAACGAGGCATTTCCCCCAACCAGACCTTGTGGTTGAATCACAATCCAGTTTCGCATTTTTCGGCTGTCGCGCCAGACGAAGTTGAATCATCTTCATTCGATGATTATCCGTTATGCTTTGTGTTAGTCTCGTGATGGCCGGAGACTTCAACGGATAATCCAGAAGAGTTTGATGTGAATTCTGCCACTTTGCAAATCGACTGTAGCTTTTGCCGGACAAGTATGGGAAAAAGGCGAGTGACATGATTTCGTGTACTTGTGGAATGTTTCCATCGAAGGTTTTCATCAGGTCTTCATAGACTCCGGAATTCTCAGAAATCATCTCCAGGAGCCAAAATGATCCATAAAGTTTGTTGTTAAACTGATCCAACGTAGTGTCGCTGGGTTTTGCTAGCTCTGATGAAGAGTCGTTTTGTACAAGATCAGTGACCTCAGAATGTTCTTCGCTTGTATCGACCTTTACTGATGACTGCTTGACTTGCTGTTCTTGTTGCACATACTTCATATTGTTCATCACTTCTGCCGCTGAAATATCCCACTCAGCAGGGAAAATGAGTTTGAGCCTTTCTGTTACTGGCATAAGTTTGTATTCGGAATTCGGCTTAAATACGATCTTGCCATTCACATTTTCGAGTCTTCCAAGGTGAATGATTTTAGGTTTAGTTTGATTCCCGTCTTTTTCGGTGCGGACTTGGATAGCAGCATAGGCATATTTACCATTCAGAGTGTGCATATAAACACGATAAGGGGACATGGGATCGGGTTTTCGACCTGCCATTTGATCATCTCCTGTTGAATTATTCAACGGAAATTATACTCTATATTCGGCAAGCATGCAAGTGTTAAACGTATAATTTACAGATAATATCTTAAGGAGCCCTTTTATTTAATGAACTTTCTTCAATTCAACGTATAAAACGTATCAAAATTTAGAATTGTTCATTTATCTTTTTCCCACTTATCGCCCTTTCTATATGGATAATCTACACAACAGACGTAAATCATCCTCATTATTACTTTAGTATACTGCCGTTAACCTTTGGCATGCTCGGGTTGATCTATAATCATCTGCTTTCTTTAGAAATGGCTGGTATTATACTGATTTGTCTTGCAATACTATTCTATAAAAAGACTTTTCGA
>JAGAHV010000290.1:0-25882 GCA_017626895.1 Clostridia bacterium
CTGGCAAAGAAGCTGACCATTCATGAGGACGCCCTGAAGGAAATCCAGACGGCGCTGAAACAGAAGAAGCGCCGGGAGGAGAACTGGGCGGTTGTCCGGGATCTGTACAATTGCTGTGCCGGAATCTCAGGCGGTGCAAACCGGGGCAAACTGACGTTTGAGGCCTATGTCCAGCAGTATTATTTCAAGCAGGTGGTGGCAGCCGCCAACAAGCGGCTGACCATCCTGACGGACGGGCTGTTCACCCTGCGCTGCAAGGAAGTGGCCCGTGACCGGGTGCATCAGAGCGGTCTGGATCTGGATGTCCTGGACCGGAGCACCAGTCAGTGGCGGGATGTCAGCACGCTGTCCGGCGGGGAATCCTTCCTGGCAAGTCTTGCACTGGCCCTGGGGCTTTCAGACGTCGTTCAGGCGCAGAGCGGGGCGATTCGCATGGATGCGATGTTTATCGACGAAGGGTTTGGCACCCTGGATGACAACGCGCTGCGCAATTCCCTCCAGGTCCTTTCGGATCTGGCCGGCGGAAAACGGCTGGTGGGCATCATCTCCCACGTGCAGAGCCTTGAGGAGCGGATTGACAAGCAGATTTACGTGTCCAAGACGCCCAAAGGTTCCGTCGTTCACATGGTCACCTGAAGCATACAGAAAGATCGGTCCAGTACGGACCGGTCTTTTTTGTATGGGAACTGTCTTTCATGGAAGCCTCTGCCGTTCCATGGGGAAAGGGTCATTGCTCCTCTCTCATGGCAGATCTTTCCTGAGCTTTGACCGCGATCTTTTTCATGATAATCCAGTAGTTTTTCATATGGCGGCCCTGTGTCCGCTGAATAATGGGGGCGTAATCGGCGGGATCGAGCATCCAGTCAGGCAGCAGGAGCCCTTCGTCAATGCAGACACGGACTTCCTGAATCTGTTCGGCGTTGGTATTCGGACTGACCACCATTTCCTCAAAGACGCGGTGCGCCAGGTTTTCATAGGCATCATGGATATAGTTCTTCTCTTCCATCAGGAAGCGGATATCGGAGACGCGGGCCGGACTGTTTTTGGACAGATAGACGGGGGGATCCGTGGAATTGCGCACATAGATGTAGTAAAGGGTCGCCAGGGGTTTTCCCTCACTTTTGCGGAGGATTCGGCCGAGCCGCTGAATCCGCTGACGGGAGGTGGAGGTGCTGGCCATGACAATCCCGATGGAGGCATCCGGCACATCCAGTCCCTCGTCCAGGGCGTGACAGCAGACGATGATATGAATCTCACCCTCCCGGAAGGCGCTCAGAATCCGGGCACGCTGTTCCCGGTCGATTTTGGAGTGGTAACACTGAACGGAGGAACCATAGAATTCCTGAAATCGTTCGGTCAGTTTTTCCGCCTGGTCGATCCGTTCACAGAAGACGAGAATGCGGGAACTGAGCGGCATGCGCCGGCAAAGATCCAGGGCACAGGTGGTACGTGCCTCGGCCATCCGCGTAATGCCGGCACGGATGAAAATGTTGTTGAGATACTGATCGGCACTTTCGTATCCTTCACCCTTGCGTGTGATGAGATTCCGCAGGAACTGCTGGATTCTGGGCGGGTCCATGGAGGAGAGCTCCGGATACAGGTCCACCAGATTCAGCCAGAGATTTCGGATAATACGGGAGACGCGCTGATACTCGGCATTTTCCTCGGGGGTAAAGGTGACGCCGACCTGGAGCAGGGCAAAGGGCGTAATGTTCTTATCACGCAGTGCCTCATGAAAACTGTATTCATAAATCTGCGGCCCCAGGGCTGGGACGAGGACGGATTCAAAGTTCACGTTCTGCGGGGTAGCCGAGAGCCCGATGGTGTAAAGGCGTCCGCCATGATCCGGATTTTCACGGATAAAGTCGAAGACTTTCCGGTTTTCCTCACTGCCGTAGTGGTGGCATTCATCGGCGATCAGCAGAACCCGGTTGCCGGCCTTAAGCGCATGGTGGGCTTGTCTGGCCAGGGAGTAGCGGGCGGAGTTGATGACATAAACCATGAACCGGCACTCAGGGCTGCTCTTGACCTCGCCGTAATAATACCCGAGGGATTTTGAACCATGCGTAAGCTTTGGAAACCAGCGGCGCAGAACCGTTCCCCACTGGAGAGCCAGCGGAATGGTGGGGACGATAACCATGACGCGAAGCGGGAGGTCTTCATACGGAACCGGCGTGTCCTTTTCCCGGCTCATGTCATCCAGAACTGACTGAATACATGCCATGGCAAAAACGGTCTTTCCGGCACCGGTGATCACATTGATAATTCCCCGATGATTGTTTTCCTTCCAGACCTTAAGGCATTCCTTTTGCCATCTGTACAGTTCTACCGCCATCTTGCACCTTCTCTGCCGCTTGATCGTTTGTTTATATGGGCAGTTTATCACAGGAAAACGGAAAAGAAAAGCATTTTGAGAAGATTGCCAGCTTGCGAAAAGCGCTCATCGCTTTCAAATCATCCTGCGTAAGATTTTCTGATTTCAGGCTCTCAAGATTCGCATTACGATCAAATGGAGAGCCTGTCAGGAGACATGCAGCCATATAAATGACTTTCGGCGCCTTTCCCGCAGCCACCTCCATGCTGAACCTTTTTAGCCATGGGTGCAGCCGGCGGACACTTCATTACCATAAAGCAGGAAGACAGAATTAATGAGGTGCTGGAATGACAGGGCTTGGGAAAAGATATGAACAGGAAAAGAGCCTGGAGATTTATGTGCTGCAAAAGTCTACGCAGATCTTGCAGATCGAAAAATACGGGAGAAGGGACCTGGCGAAAACGAGAAATGTGCTCGAAAACAAGGGGAATTCTTGAGCTTTCTGGCAGATTGGCAGAGAAAGTGGGGCGTTCTCAGTTGCAATGTATGCGTCTATCCGTTATAATACATCTGGTTTTTTGAACTGAGTAAATAAGACAGGAGTACCACTATGGATTATGAAGTATTGCTGAAAAGCATGCAGGAACTGATTAAAAAGACGAAGGATCTTCAGGACTCACAGAAGAAGTTCCTGACCACCATTGGAAAAGACGCGGAGAACGGCGATCTGAAAGCCCTGGCCAAGGATCTGGGCAGCTATGCCGACAAACTGAATTCTCTCACCGAGATCAATGCTTCACTGCAGAAAATGGTCAGTGAGTTTGACGGTGAGGCTTATATGACCGAGGGCGGATATTCGGATCAGATGCTTGAGTACTGCAAGAAGGAAAATGTCGACGTCATCGGACAGGCACCGAACTTTGAGATGTTCCCGTTCAAGGTGAAAGTGGTTCCTGCCGAGCAGGCGGTCTATCTCAACAATAAGAAAGTCAACTGCCTGCGCCCGAAGAAAATGGTGGCACTTGTCCGTGAGTCACAGGACAAGCTGAGCAAGGCCAATTTCAATGCGGAAGCGTTCGGCAAAGAGCTGATGGCCGCCTATGATCTGCTGGTAATCAAGAAGAAGAAGGACCCGGAAAAAGAACCGGATATGCCGCTTAAGGAGATTCACAGCCTCATGGCACCCATGAGCCGCCTGAAGAAGGTCTATGATCTCAACAGCTTTGCCTATGATCTCTCCCGCTTTATGGAAGAGGATGCCAAGAACCCGATCTACCTGGGCGATGATCACCGCAGAATGCAGCCCGGTCCCAGCCGTGAGGCGAAGTACTGCATCCGTCTGCTGGATTCCAAGGGCAAGGAGAGCTATCAGTATTCCATTCGCTTCTATAAGGAAGACTGATCAAAGACAGCGGAAAATACTGAAAATCGGAGATAAAGCATAATGGAAACAGGGGTTGACCAGGAGGTTCTGGGAAACGAGAATCTCCAGAACCTGATTAATGGATTTGCGCCGGATGCGGCAACCTGTCTGGCTCTGTCGGAAGGGGTTCAGTTCCTGTCGGATTTCTGGTCCAGGCATTATCTGGATCAGTATATCCGGGAGGGCGGCAGCAAAATCAAGTTTGTCACCGGGCGGACCGGCTGCGGAAAGACACACTTTCTGCGCGTGATGGAGGAAAATGCCCGGGAAAAAGGCTATAAGGTTGTTTCGATTTCTGCGGCGAAAACATGGCTGCATGATTTTTCAATCATCTATCTGGAAGTGCTTAGGCAGGTTTCCATCATGGATGTCCTTCGGTCCTGTGCGAATACGGTTGTCCGGAACATGGGCTATGATCCCGCCGAGATTCCGGAGGGAATGACGTTCATTGACTACCTTTCCCAGCAGGGGATGGCCGATGCCATCCAGCGCCGTGAACTTCGTGTGCAGCTCAAAACCATGTTCCTTGACAATCCGCTTCTGGACAATAACTTTGCCCTGAGCTGTTCGCTGATCACCGGCGGCATTCTCGGCCATCCCGTACTTGAGGATGCCAACCGGGATCTGCTCCTGGGGTATCTGCACGGGGAACCCGGCATTAAAACCGCCCTGCTGCGGTCACTGGGACTTTCGCCGGACAAGCTGAACAAGTACAATGCGCGTCATATGCTGCGCTCGCTCTCGGAGGTCATCCGGCTTGGCGGGAGCCCGGGACTGCTGGTAACGGTGGATCAGATGGATGTGATGCTGAACCGTTCCGGCATGCAGGAACTGCATTATTCGGCGGTCCGCCGGCAGGATACCTATGAGAGCATCCGTCTGCTGATTGATGACATCGACACCTTGCACAATGTCATGTTTATCTTTGCCTTTGACCGGGATCTGCTGGATACGCCCAAGGTCGGAATCATGTCGTACTCCGCCCTGATGATGCGGATTCAGAATGAGATTCTGTCCGAGCGGTTCAACAGCTTTGCGGACATTGCCAACCTGGATGATCTGGCCAGACAGCAGTATGATGTGCAGACGGTCCTTAAAATGGCGGAAAAGCTCAGAAATTATCTGGAACAGCATCAGTGTGAGGGCCATTCCATGACCGGCGAGGATGCGGAAAAGCTGATTCATCAGGCCGGATCCGGAACCGTCGGACTGGCGCGGCTGGTGAACAGGGCGGTCATTGAGGGCATCCCGGAGGAAAAGATTGAGGAGGTGAATGCAGATGCCTGATATGAATGCCATGCGGATCATTGAGGCACTGCGTTCCGGTGTTCCGTCAAGGGCTGTCGGAAAATACTTTGCCGAAGCCCGTCCCAAGCTCATCCGGCGGATTTCAGATGCACTGGATGAGGTGGCCATCAACGGAAAGTCTGATTCGTTTCTCTATACCGGCAAATACGGCGAAGGGAAAACGCATCTGCTGAACACGGCCATGACCATGGCGCAGGAAAACGACATGGTGGTTTCCTACATGCCCATCAGCAAGGAAGCGCCGTTTGACAAACTGCCGGTCATTTACCGCAACATTGTCCAGAATACCTATTTACCCAAGCATGAGCAGCCTGGCTTCCTTCACAAGCTGTGGGGCATCGGGGCCAGCAGCCCGCTGGCATCCGAAATGCTGCTGTACGCCGCCAAGGAGCTGGAAACGGATAAACTGTATTATCTCTTCCAGTGCTTCCTGAAGACGGATGATCAGGAGGAGCAGTTCAGACTGCAGGCAGATCTCGAAGGGGATTTCATCAGCCCGCCCGATCTGAAGCGGATTTACCGGCGTATTGCCGGAAAGGCGGCCAAGATGAATGTGCCGTTCAGCAAGACCAAGCACTGCATGGACTATTTCAGCTTCCTCTCAAGGCTGTTCACGGCCATGGGGTATAACGGCTGGGTCATCCTGATTGACGAGGTTGAGCTGATCGGACGCACCGGAAAAAAGGCACGTCAGAATGCCTACCGGAACATGTACCGTTTTCTGAAACCCACCTCACTTCATGCCACGTATACGATGTTTGCGGTCAGTTCCATGTATCAGGATGACGTTATCGAGAAGAAGCATGAGTATGAAAACCTTGAGGCGATCTTCCCGAATGACATGGAGCCGGGCAAAACGGTTCTGGATGCGATTGTTTCGGCGGAGCAGCTGAATCCGCTGACCCGGGATGAGATCGCGGAGGTCATCAGCCGGATCATCGATTTCCATGCCAAGGCCTATGACTGGAAACCGGACCTGGATGTTGGAAAAGTCGTTGAGGTGGCACAGGAGGGCGGCTCACTGCTGCGTACCAAACTGCGCAGTGCCATTGAGTACCTTGATCAGAAATATCTGTATGGTGACGGCGGACATGTGTCTGTCGGAGCACTGGAGCAGGAAGACCTTTCGGCTGAAGAGGCGGATGTTCCCTCTCTGGATGATCTGAACGATTAAGGAACAGACAAACATCCCCGGACGCATTTCTGAGAATCAGGAGGCGTTGTGGGGATGCTTTTTGGGGGTTATGAGAGGAAAGAGAGCTGCGGGGTGGACCAGCGGAGGTCCGTGAGACAGGCGGAGAGCAGAGACTCTGCGGTTTTCTCCGGATTGAGCCAGTCCAGATGAACCTCCGGACTCAGAATCACGGGCATACGCGGGTGAATCTCAGAAAAGTCGGGGGCTGCCTCCCGGGTCAGGATGACGAAGTCGGCAAACCGGTTTCCTGGTGTCAGGCGATAAAGCCCTGCAAAAAACATCAGGGGAAGCTGCGGCGATTCAAACTGATACGGAATCCGCTCTTTTCCTGCGTGTTTCCATTCGGTATAGGCGCTTGCGGGAATCAGGCACCGCCTCTCCTTCAGGAGAGGACGAAACAGCGTTTTTTCCCGGAGCGATTCGGACCGGGCATTAATGACCAGGTGCTCCCCGGCTTTCATGCCAAAGCGCATCATGAAATAACCCTGTCCGCCTTTCCTGTCCCGGCAGCGTACCGGTGCCAGCTGGGTGGGGGAGACGGATTCCCCGGGCGGAGAGGGGAGAAGCGGACCGTATCGGCGGCGGACTTCCTCTGAAATGGACTGATTATCATGTTCTTCCAGCCGGATGAAATAATGTGCGCACATCCTGAATGCTCCTCCTCAATCCTGACCTTTCGCCCGGGCATGGCCCGGGATTTGCCGTCCTGTCGCTGTGCGGCAGGATCCTGCCTATTTTACCCCAGGTCCCCATGGAACGCAAGTTAAGCGGGCGAGCCACATCTGAACCTGCCTGAGGCGGCAAAAAATAAAGATGTGGGATAAAAACCGTGCCTGTGTTCGTTTTACATACGGGATTAAAAACCGGTATGAAGAAACCCCTGCACGAAATAAATTTTTTTTCTGAAAAAGATTCAAAAAATGATTGACGAAGCACAAAAGAATCCTTAATATTATAAGGAATGCGCTAATTGTCATTCGAACAGTTTTGGAGGTGTTTGATTTTGCAATTTGGTAAAAAGCTCTGTCTGATTCTGATGGCCATGCTGCTTGTTGCGGTCTGCGCAAGCGCTGAGATGTATGTCGAGCTTCCGGCTAAGGGACTGGGTGTTTCACAGAACATCACCGTGAACATACCGGGCGAGAATCCGGATATCCCGGGAATCAACCCGCTGACCGGTGAGAACTGGGTTGGTCTGTATCATCCTGTTCTCGTCAGCACGGACAACCATCCTGAGGCTCTTCCTCATTGGGGAACTTCCTATGCGGATATCCTCTATGAGTTCCCGATTCAGATGGACGGTTCTACCCGTATGATCGCTCTTTACATGGGCGAGAAGCCGACCTATGCCGGCCCGGTCCGTTCCGGACGTGTCATTATGGCGAAACTTCGTGAAATGTGGAATGGCGGCTGGGTATTCTATGGATGGCAGAGCAGTTTTGGCGCCGAGGCAAACCCGGCAGTCGACGTTGTTGATTTCGCAACCATGCTGCATGATAATGCCCGTCAGAAGGGCCGCTGGGTGTTCCCGTATATTGAGGGAATAGAAAAGAACTACAGCTCGTTCTTCCATCGTGAGACCGACGGAAACCACAAGAACCCGCACAACGTGCAGGTTGATATGCGGATGGTTGAGGGCCTCTTCGGCAGTGGAGAGCCGATGAAGCATCCCTTCAAATTCTCACCGGTCGGCCTGACCTATGGTGCAGATGTTACCGGAATTACGGTTAACTACAAGACCACGAATCCCGCTTATGTCACCGGTTTTGAATTCAATCCCATGACAGGCAAATATGCCCGTACGGCCAACGGTGCAGAATACTATGATGCACTGAACGGTGTTACCTGTGAGTTCGCGAACGTCATTATTATCCGTACGTCCATTACAAGCCAGACCAATAACGCCAGCCGTGTCATGATCCAGACTTTCGGTCAGGGTCCCTGCGAGATCTTCCAGAACGGCAAGTATGTCCGCGGCACCTGGGTGCAGTCGGATAATCCCCGGAAGGCAAACGAGTATAACTCCCTTACATCCCGTATGATCTTCTTCGATCCCTATGGCAATGAGCTGGAGATGAAGGTCGGAAAGACCGCCATCCTGTTCATCAATGTGGACCAGCCGGTTATCATTCGGACCAGCACCCAGATTACCGGTGCTCAGGTTGTTGGAACTCCTGCTCCGACCGCCACGCCCATCCCGACCCGCGTTCCGAAGCCGACCCGTGCTCCGAAGCCGCAGGATCTCAATCAGGTTAACAATAGCAATTTCCTGAACATGACGGATGACAACGAGGAAGAGAAGAGCCTGTTTGGCAACTGATCTATCCGCTGGAGGAATTAACTCAGGTTTTTGCTTCGCAGGCTGAATGCCTGAATCATTCAAAAATGAAATGGCTTCACAGGAAACTGTGAAGCCATTTTTTGATTCCCGGTGCGGATCAGGAAAGGCGAATCATGGTCTCCCTGAGATCCTCGTCCTTTGAACTGAAGCCGGCCAGAATGCGGAACTGTCCGGGCTCGACGACGGATTTGCCGGCGGCATTGATCAGGGCAAAATCTTCCCGGGCGAGAGAAATGCTCATCTCCTCGGTCTGTCCGGGTTCAAGGAAACAATGCGTGAAGGCGATGAGCCGTTTGACCGGCGTCAGAACAGAGGAAACGAGGTCCTGCTGGTAAATCTGCACCAGTGCGGTGCCGGTCCGGGAACCGGTATTGGAAAGCCGGAAATGGACCTGAAGGGTTTCGGGATCGGCACGGAGATTTTCAAGACGGAACGTGGTGTAGCTGAGTCCCTCGCCAAAGGCATAAAGCGGGGCGGCAGGGAGATCACAGTATTTTCCGTTATGCCATCCGGGGAGGAAATTGTAGTAGACAGGAACCTGCCCGGAGTGCCGCGGGAAGGAGATCGGGAGATGGCCGGAGGGGTTGAACTCGCCGAATATCGCTTCGGCAATGGCCTTGCCGCCGAACATGCCGCCGTTGAAGGCACAGATGACTGCGCTGGACCTGTCCGCTTCCAGAGGAATACAGAGGGGCTTGGAGGAAATCAGGACGGTGCAGATGGGTTTGCCCAGGGCCGCGAGCCGGGCAAAGAGTTCATCCTGCCGGCCGGAGAGGGACAAATCAGCCCGGTCCTTGGATTCTCCGATCTGGTCAATCATGTCGCCGCAGGCAAAAAAGATGGCATCTGCCTGTGCACTTAGCTGAACGGCTTCCTCCAGCTGGTCCTCCGGGGAAGTGAGATGGCCGCAGCCCCTGGCGTAAAGGATGCGGACCCCGTGCCGGTCACCCAGCTGCTCCATTCCTTCCCGGAAGGTGACAAACGGACGGACCGGCGGATGATCTTTATCCGGCATCGGGTGAGAGAAATAGGTCCAGTCGCCGTATTGTGCCTGGATGTCATCCGCATTCGGACCGATGACGGCAACCGTGCGAATTTCGCGGGAAAGCGGGAGCATGTCCTCGTTTTTGAGGAGGGTGATGGTGCGGCGGGCAGCCTCAAGGGCGGCGTCGGTATGTTCCTGGCAGCCGATGCAGCCGGGGCGTCCTTTTTTCTCCGGCTGCTCAAACAGGCCCATCTCGTACTTGATGGTCAGGATATGCAGCACCGCGTCATCTACGGCGCGGAGCTGCGCAGGATCCCGGGCAACTGCCTTAAGTATGGCGTCATAGAATTCAAGAGTGGTCATGATCATGTCATTTCCGGCAGCAGCGGCGGCAACGGCAGCCTCTTCCAGGTTTTCCATGACCTGCTGACGGGTGACGAGACTGCGGGCGTTATCCCAGTCGGTGACAACAAACCCGTCAAAGCCCAGCTCATCCCGGAGGACATCGTGAAGAAGCGGACGATGAATCGTGAGCGGGGTTCCGTCGATGGAACCATAGGCCGTCATGATGGTGGCGCATCCCGCTTCAACCGCCCGGGCAAAGGGCGGCAGGAAAACCTCTCGAATCTTTCGCATGGTACATTCGGTATCACAGGCATCCCTGGCACCGACGGCTTCGCCGTAGCCCAGGTAATGCTTGGCACAGGCGAGAATGTGTTCATTATCCGAAAGGTCCTCGCCCTGATAGCCGCGAATGATGGCGGCACCCAGGATGCCGGCCAGGAACGGGTCCTCGCCGAAAGTTTCATCCACTCGACCCCAGCGGGTATCACGGCCAAGGCAGAGAACGGGGGAAAAGGTCCAGTGGAGTCCGTCCGTGGCCACTTCACGCGCGGTGATTGCTCCGATCTTTTCAAGCTGTTCCGGATCCCAGCTGCAGGCGGCACTTAGCTGCGAGGGGAAAATGGTGGCATGGTCATTAAGTCCGTGACCGTGAATGGCGTCAATGCCGAACAGAACCGGGATGCCGAGACGGGTCTTCCGTGCGACGCTCTGAATTTCCCGGGCATCATCGCCCAGAACATGAAGAAAAGAGCCTGCACCCCTTTCAGCCCATTTGATGGATTCCTCGCGTCCCAACATCTTATAGGGGACCTGGACCATCTGTGCAATCTTTTCCTCAGGGGTCATCTTGGCGAGGAGTTCTGCGGCTTTCTGTTTTGCTTCATTTCGTTTCATGCGAATGCTCCTTTTATCATCAGGCTGAAAGCAGGATAAAGTTGTTGGAAACTGACCGTGTTTCCGGAAATTTCAGTACAAGTAACGAGAGAAAAGTGCAGACATTTGCGGATTGTTCGATTAAACAGGCGTTACCTGAGCAGCTGCCGAAACTGCTCTGCGGAAATTTCCGGCATGGCCTCGGTCAGTCTGCTGCAGATGAATTCAAGGGATTCCGAGGGAGTCCGGCCGTCGATCTGCTCCAGAAAGGATTCACCAAACCAGTGCTCCGGTGTCGTGAGAAGGGCGTTGCCCCAGCCATACGGCCTGCCGTTTTTATCCAGATTGTAGACGAAATTCTGGTTGATGATCAGGGTCTGCATCTCAAGACGGGTGAGGCTGGTGTCATATCCTTTGGAGATACCGGAACCGGTCCGGGCGGCTTTTGAAAGAATGGGCCCGTGGGCAAGGAGATAGTCCATGAGAAGCCGGTCGCGGTAGGGGATCAGGCCATCCTCACACAGTCCTTCATAGTCATACCCGTCCCGCCGGTAATTGGCCAGATCCGGGAACAGATCCAGGCTGATCCATGCATTTCCGTTTCGGACCACCTTGCTGTACACACAGCTTTTATCCGCTGCCATGCGGCCTTTCCATTCCCAGGGGCCTTCCTGACTGGTGAACCAGACTGAGGGGTCAATGTGTTCCTCAAGAGACCAGCCGGGGATCCGGTTTTTGAAAAAGGGAAGGATGCCTACCTGATTTACCAGGTCAAGCAACATCTGCTGGGTTCGGATGGGGGAAATCATGCAATCACCTGATCTTTCATTGAACGATTATTTCGGCAAAGTGAAGGAAACATTGCAAACCGGTGAACGGTCTGCTAAAGTATGAGTAAGTCCACAAACAGGGCTGAAAGCGCACAGGTTCAACATCAGACGAGGACGACGGGAGGAAACGGTCATGATCGAAAAGGCGGATTTTTCCGATCTGGCACGGATCGGTGAAATCTATGAGGCAATTCACGATGAGGAAGCGGCCGGGCAGATGACGACGGGCTTGATACGGGGCGTTTATCCGACGGCTGAAACCGCGCGGGCGGCCTATGACCGCGGCGATCTGTATGTGGTACGGGAAAACGGGAACGTGGTGGCTGCGGCCATCATCAACCGCATTCAGCCGCCCGGCTATGAATCGGGCACCTGGACCATCCCGGCGGAGCCGGAGGAGGTGCTGGTATTGCATACCCTGGTGGTGGATCCGAAAGAATCCGGAAAGGGATACGGACGGGCAATGATCAGGGCATATGAACAGATGGCAAGTCAGGACGGGAGCCGTGCGCTGCGGATGGATACCAATGCGAGAAATGTGCAGGCCCGGGCAATCTATGCCCATCTGGGGTACAGGGAGGCCGGGATCATCCCGACGGAATTCAACGGGATCCCGGATGTTTATCTGGTACTGCTGGAGAAGAAGCCGCCGAATCGAGATGTGAAAACAGTGTAAGGGGTTCGTACATCCGGCTGACATGGTGCAGGAGATGGATGGAATCGGCAGCGGACTGACAGCCGTGATCCAGTGTCAGTTCCACCGGATCCACCTGCTGTCCTTCTGTTTTCAGATGCTCAAGCAGAAACTGCTGGGCATTGGGGAGTGTGGCCTCATCTGAATAGAGATACAGGCCGTAGGCGTTTGGAACGCTGACCTGACGGATATTCTCAACCCGGAGATGATTGCGCAGAATGATGGAATCCATTTCCGCGTGCAGCCCCGGATTTTCCTGATCCAGCGTATAGACGATCTTGACGCAGACAATTTCGGCAGGATCAAAATTCTCCTCATCCAGGTAATAGCGGTACAGGGAACGGCGCATGCGACTCAGGAGCAGGAGATCATTCGGGCCGGGGGTTCCCCGGTGATACATATAGGTTTTGTTGCGGTGAATGGTGTAGATGAAATAACTGGTTCCGAGATGATCCAGGTAGGAGAGAAGCGCTGCGGAATGTTCCACCGGAATGGTCTTTTTCCAGAGATATTCACTTTTCTCGGTATCGTAGACGGCCGCGCCGTTCATGACGATGAGGGGCATGCTGACCCTGGTTGGATTCATCTGCATGAGGAAAAAGGCAGGGGCATGGTGGGACATGAGGCAGATTTTTGCGCCGTCATCATAGAGCTTATTCAGCTGATAAAGGGTAGTGCCGGAGATGTGGGACACATGGTCCGGCACCAGATCATGGGAATGGAGGAAAAACAGCCGGTTTTTGTTTTTCCTGCGGGGAAACCGGAAAATGTTGATGCAGATGGCAACGGTTGTGCCGATAAAAACATCAATCAGGCGGATGGCGGCCTGCCGGAGCGGATCCTCAATATCCGGAAACGTGATCACGACACAGAGAAAGACGATGGCTGCCAGACTGGCCGTATCCGGCATGCGAATCAGCACACAGGCATACAGGGAGATCAGGACGCCCAGGGACATGAGGGTGTACAGGATGGCGGGCCGTTTGCCCAGAATGGGGAACACCAGCATGAGAAGCAGAAACAGGAGACCCAGACCCGCTCCGATAAAGGTGCCGGCCAGCCGGTTCAGGGAATATTCCCGGGTATCACGGACATAGGGCTGCAGGCAGATGATGGCCGTAATAATGGACTCGGTCTGCATGGTTTCCCCATAGTAGCCCCGCAGATAGTAGATGATCAGGCAGATAAAGACCGCCAGACTGGTCTTGACAATGCGCTGTCCCAGGTGCGGCAGATGCCGGATCTGTCCGGTGGAAAGAACCTTCTTTTGCATACGCGTCCTCATATCAGCGGCGCCCCGCTTCCGGATAATGAAGCGAGGCGCTAATATCAGTTGTTAAGAAAACGGGAAATGGCTTCGGCGGCCTGGGAAAACGGGTCATTCTGCATATCAAGCCAGAGAATATCCGGACAGCGCCTGAACCAGGTCATCTGCCGTTTGGCAAATTTCCAGATGGCCCGTGCCAGTTCATTCCGCATCAGATTGAAATCCGGCATCTCGCCGGTGAGATAGAGTGTGAGATACCGGTATTCAAGGCCGAGGCCGATGAGGAATTCTTTCGTGACGCCCCGATCAAGAAGCCCCTGAACCTCCTCCAGCATGCCGGCCTTGAAGCGCCGCTCCAGCCGCTCCTCAATGCGGTCCGCCAGCACTTCACGGGGCCAGGAGACGCCCAGGCGGAGGCTGTCAACGCGCTTGGTCCGGGTAGGAACCGCCGAGTCGCCGTCGTGTATCCGTTCCAGCATGCGCATGACCCGGTTCCGGTTCTGCGCGGTGACATCGGTATCGGGCACCAGTTTGAGGAGCATGGCATACAATTCGGGGGTGGTGCGCTTTTCCAGTTCCGCACGGTAGGCGAGGTCCGGTTCCGTATCGGACAGATTGTATCCATCCAGCACGGAATCCACGTAAAGGCCGGTGCCGCCCACGATCATGGGCAGATGCCCGCGAGAACTTATCTGGGGAATGAGTTCAAAACTCAGGCGCTGAAAATCGGCCATGGAGAAAAACTCACCCGGATCGCGGATATCAATCATGTAATGCGGGACATTTTGCATTTCCTCCGGCGTGATTTTTCCGGTTCCCAGGTCCAGGCCCCGAAAGACCTGGCGGGAATCGGCGGAGATGATTTCTCCCTGAAAAGCCCTGGCGAGCCTGACGCCCAGATCGCTTTTGCCGGAGGCGTTGGTCCCGACAACCGCTACGACTTTTTGCATGAATCCCTCCGGAACAGGTCAGTTGTCAAGCGTGGCTGCGCCGGCCAGGAACACATTGTAGCAGCGGTATCCCTCGTACAGGTCCACCTTTGAGATCACTTCCCAGGGGGCATGCATGGACAATACCGGAAGGCCGGAATCAATGACGTTCATGCCATATTTGGCGCACAGATAGGCGATGGTGCCGCCGCCGCCCAGATCGACGCGGCCAAGTTCGGCGGTCTGGAAACAGACCTCTGCCTCATCCAGGATCCGGCGGACCATGGCCATGAACTCTGCATTGGCGTCATTGGAGCCGCTCTTGCCGCGGCTGCCGGTGTACTTGTTAAAGCAGATTCCGCGGCTGAGATAGGCGGCATTCTTCTTCTCAAAGGCGGTGGCATATTCGGGATCAAAACCCGCGCTGACATCACTTGAGAGCATCCGGCTTTCAAGCAGCGTACGGCGCAGGGTGAGATCACTGCCATTTCCCAGCGCAGCAAGGAATTCGGCCGTGACATTTTCAAAGAAATGGGAGGCCATGCCGGTGGCGCCGACGCTGCCGATTTCCTCCTTGTCCGTCAGAATGCAGCACAGCGTATAGTCCGGAACGCCAGTGAAATCCGTCAGGGCACGCAGGGACGGGTAGGCGCAGCAGCGGTCATCATGGCCGTAACCGAGGATCATGCTGCGATCAAAGCCGAGGTCGCGGGCCTGTCCGGCCGGAACGACTTCAAGCTCGGCCGAGAGGAAATCTTCCTCTTCAATGCCGTATTTGTCCTTCAGCAGGGCAAGGATGTTTTCCTTGACCGGTTCTTTTTTCTTTTTCTCATCCTTGTCGTTTTCAACAAGCGGACGTCCGCCGATGAGCAGGTTCAGGGCTTCGCCCTCAATGATTTTGGCGGCTTTTTTCTCCATCTGTTCCTGCGCCAGGTGGGGGAGAAGATCCGAGATGCAGAAAACCGGATCGCCTGCGTCCTCACCGACAATAACCGGAATCCGGGTGCCGTCCTTGCGGACCACGACGCCGTGCAGCGCCAGTGGCAGGGTGACCCACTGATATTTCTTGATGCCGCCGTAATAATGGGTATCCAGATACGCAAGGCCGGTGTCCTCATAGAGGGGATTCTGCTTGACGTCCAGGCGCGGGGAATCAATATGCGCTCCGAGGATGTTCATGCCCTCCTCAATGGGCTTTGAGCCGACGATGAACGCCATGAAGGATTTGTTCATCCAGTTCCGGTAGACACGGTCGCCAGCTTTTAGGACCTTTCCGCTGCGCAGAATGTCTTTCAGGCTGACAAAGCCGGCCGCCTCAGCCAGCTCCACAGAGGTCAATACACATTCACGTTCGGTTTTGGACCGGTTCAGAAATGCCTTGTAGTCCTCTGCAAAGGCATTCAGCTTCTCCTCATCTTTGACTTTGGTCCATGCAACAGGTCTTTCCATTGGAAATCATCCTTTCTGATTCAGGTTTTCATGCTGTTTTTGAAGTGCCACTCTGACAGCGGCGGCAGGCATCTGTCCCGGAGCACTTCCGGCTCCGGCACTGGCAAAGGTCATGCAGGAGCCGAAACTTTCGCACTCCGTACGGGTCCGCATGCCAAGAGAACCCATGGAAATGGCAATCATGGGAATCTGCAGACGGGCGCTGGCCTGTCGGGCACAGGCGCAGAGACGGTCGACATCCTCTGAGCTAAATGGCATAACGGCCACTTTGGCCACATCCGCACCAAACCTTTCGATACAGGCAAACCGGCTCAGCAGCTGCTCCGCATCCGGCGTGCCTGAAAAGGAATGCCACGACCCGATAACCGGTATTCCCTGCGCCCGGGCTTTCTGCCGGAGCTGCGCGAAAACATGCTCCCCGGCGCTGATTTCAAGATCAATCAGGGAAAAGCCCGGATTCTCATCCAGCAGGCGGGACAAAAGTTCCGCGTACTTTTCCGGATCGCCCTCGCCGCCATCCCGCCGGGACCGGAAGGTAAGCAGGAGGGGAATATCCCTGGCCAATGTTACTGCCTGCCTGATGACCGGCAGAGGGTCTGCCGCGTGCAGCGTATCGATGCGGAGCTCGATCAGGTCCGGCTCCGCCGCAGCGGCAGTCTGCAGATTGAAAAGGAACTCTGCCTCCGTGTTTCCGACGGCCGGAATACAGAGCTTCGGGATGCCCGTGCCCAGCTTCAATTCCCGCGAGATTGCAGTCATCATGTTTTTCTTTCTGGCCGTATAAGGGCCTGATCAATGGCCGCAATGTCGTTCTTTGGGTTGACACAGCGGCGAAAACGTACTATAATTTCCACTGTTGTTGCTGATGTGGTGGAATGGCAGACACAGGGGACTTAAAATCCCCCGGCCCTAAACCATGCGGGTTCGAGTCCCGCCATCAGCACTTTCAGAGCTTCTCTATTTTAGGCATTCCTGTTTGGAGCGTCAAGTCCCGGTTCAGGACTGCCAATACTCGCAACCGACACTGTCCCATAAGGACAGTGTTTTTTCTATTTATTCAGAGCCTGCTCAGTCGTTGTGCGGCGGCAGCGCGGCCTCGTCGCCCACGATGGCGCCGGCCAGCCGGTTCAGTGCATGCTCCACCGAGTTTTTGGCTTCGGGCGTGGGCAAAATGCCGGCATTCCGGTAGTCAAACTGCTGGGTAAAGCTGTACAGATTCTTTTCAATCTCCCTGAGACGTCCGAGAACGCTTTCCCGGAGGAGTGTCTCAAATTGAGTACGCTCCTTTTCGGAGAGGGTTTCCTCGGCCAGATCCAGAAGCAGAGCGGTATGGGGCAGACAGGCCCCGCCGTGTGCCTGAAACATCTGACGGAAGTCCTCCCGGTCAAGGGCCAGACGGACTGTGGTAAAGGCATAGCGGCGCATGGTTTTCTCCAGCTGGTCGCAGATGTCACAGGAATCGATCCGGGCCTGAATCCGTGCCGGCCGGCTCTCCTCCTTTGAACCGGAGGCGCCGAAAAAGGGAAGCTTGGACCGCTTTTTCCCCGTTTCGCCAAGGGTTTCCTCCAGGGAACGGATCAGGTCCTGGAGATGGGTATGGGTCATCAGGGCCAGACCGAGGCGGTTGCGGCGTTCATACATCAGGGTATAATGCCGGCGGCAGAAACCGGTCTGGTTTGTCCGTGTCCGGCATTCAGGTTCCATATAGGCGCTTGAAAGCAGGCCGTCAAGATAACCATCCTCACAGTTGATCTGAAGACGGCACAGCGGGCACTGGCAGTCCTGACGAAAGGCATCCAGGACGGGGATGGTGTCAAGTGTGTATTTCATAGGCAGCTCCCATCAGGTTGATCAGTTTAACAGTTGGCAATGATCTGTTCGGCACAGCGAATACCGTCAACGGCGGCGGAAGTAATCCCGCCGGCATACCCGGCGCCCTCGCCGCAGGGGTAAAGACCCTCTGCATCCACGCTCTGCAGGGTTTCCGTGCGGGGCAGGCGGATGGGGCAGGAAGACCTGGTTTCCGGTGCGGTCAGGACGGCATCCGGATGGTCAAAACCGCGCAGTTTTCGTGCCAGCACCGGAATGGCTGCCCGCAGGGCATCTGTAAACAGGGACGGATAAAGAAGGCAGAGATCGGTATAGGTGACGCCGGGCAGATAACTGGGCGTCACACTGCGCGCCCCCTGGCTGGGAATGCGGTTCAGGAAGTCGCCCACCAGCTGTGCCGGGGCAAAACCGGAACTCCCGCCCAGCTGGAACGCTTTCTGCTCAATGGCCCGCTGCCAGTACATGCCGGACAGCGGCGATGAATCCGGAAAATCCTCCGGCGAAATACCGACCAGAAGGGCACTGTTGGCGTTCCGGTCATCCCGCGCGTAGCGGCTCATGCCGTTGGTGACAATGGTATCCGGCTCGCTGGCGGCGGCAATGACGGATCCGCCGGGGCACATGCAGAACGTATAGACGCTGCGCCCGTCAGGCAGATGAACCGCCAGCTTATAGTCCGCCGCACCGAGATGGGCCGGATGGGCCTTTCCATACTGTGCCTGGTTGATGAGGCTCTGGGGATGCTCGATGCGCACGCCCATGGAAAAGGGCTTGCGGACCATGGTAAAGCGGTCCTGGTACAGCCTCTCAAAGGTATCCCTGGCACTGTGCCCGATGGCCAGCACCACATGATCTGTCTCAAGGGTCCGGGTCTGTCCCGCCGCTTCATATTCAACGGCACGGACATGCCCGTTTTCCCGGATGAGTCTTGTCATCCGGGACTCAAAGCGGACCTCGCCGCCCAGGGCAGAGATGTGTTCCCGGATTCGGATGATGCAGTCGGCCAGCTTGTCCGTTCCGATATGCGGTTTGGCATCATAGGTGATCTCAGAGGGAGCACCGTACCGGACCAGGGTATGCAGAACTGTGAGAATCCGCGGATCCTTGATCCCGCTGTTCAGCTTTCCGTCCGAAAAGGTCCCCGCACCGCCCTCACCGAACTGGACATTGGAAACGGGGGAGAAAGCGGGGGCGCCTTTTGAAAAGTAGGCCTGCACATCCTTTGTGCGCGTTTTGGCATCCCGGCCGCGCTCAAGGACAATGGGACGCAGACCGGCCTCCGCCAGCCACAGCGCGGCAAAAATGCCGGCAGGACCAAAGCCCACAACCACAGGCCGCCGGGCAGAGGAAACCTGCGGGATGTCCGGGAAGGCAAACGGGGTCACGGCGCTGACCTCATTTTCCGGGAAGGACCGGAGGCAGCGTGTTTCCTCTTTGGCCGGGTTCAGCGTCAGGTCCAGAGAAAGGGCAAAGAGAATCTCATTCTTTTTCCGGGCATCCACGCTTTTCCGCGCAAGCTGCCAGGACTGGATCTGGTCCGGACGAATGCGAAGCTTTCTGGCGGCTGCCGCCAGGAGGGTCGCTTCGGTATAATCAAGGGGAACTTTCAGGCTGTGTAAACGAATCATGGAAGATCTCCAATCTGCAGGGTGGAACACCCGGGCTGTTCACGCCTCTCAGGTCCGACCTGGAGGCAGAGATGCACAGACTCTCCCGGGCTAAAGAGGAATCACCGCAAGTCCGATGTGGACAGCGCAATGGCATCTGCAGCGGCAATGCCGGAGGCAAAGGCAAAGTGCAGGTTATATCCGCCGCAGGGACCGTCACAGTCAAGAACCTCGCCGGCTGCATAGAGTCCGGGACGGACTTCCATTGTCCGCGGGTTGACGGCCGAGAGCTTCAGTCCGCCGCGGGTGACCTGGGCATGATCAAAACCCAGGGTGCCGGTGATGTCAAGCGGAAAAGCGGTAATGTGTTCGCACAGACGCCGCTGTTCGGCGGCAGTGAGCATGCATTGGTCCGGCCGGAGTTCCGACGCTTTCAGAATGGCTTCCGCCAGAACGCGCTGAAAAACGCCGGTAAAGCAGGTGCCAAGGGGACCGTAATCCAGGTGAGCAAGGCGGTTCCTGAGCCATTCAGGAACGCTTTCCGGTTCCAGTTCCGGAAGAAAATGAATCTGGACCGAAACGGAATGGTGCTGTGACAGCGCCACGGCGGCATCGCCGGAGAGCTGGAAGACGCAGACGCCGCTGATGCCGTAATCGGTAAAGAGCAGCTCGCCGGTTTCCCGGCGGACACAGTTCCCGTCCACGAAAAGACTTAGGGTGGCCCGGGTGCGAAGCCCCTTAAGGGCAGGTAAGGCGGGACGGGTTTTCATCTGAACCAGCGCGGGACTCGGGGGTGTCAGCGGCAGGGAAAGCGCACTGAGCAGGGCAGCACCGGACCCATCGCTGCCGGATTTCGGTGAGGCGAAACCGCCGGCGGCAAGGAGCACATTCCGAGCATGGAATGGTCTTTCCTGAGTCTCAGCATTCCACATGCCGCTGCGGTCCTGCCTGAGCGACGAAACCTTTGTATCGGTGAGCAGCGTAATATTGGGGGCGTCAATGGCCTGCCGCAGAATGTCCAGCACGGAGGCGGCGGCCATAGTCCGCGGATAGATCCGCCCTTCCTCCGACAGGGTCATGAGGCCCAGGGAATGGAAGAACGCGAGAACATTTTCCGGGGGAACCGTTTCATACAGTGTCCGGACAAAACCGGCGGCTTCTCCGTAAAAATCGGCGGACATCTGTTCATTGGACAGATTGCAGCGTCCGTTTCCGGTGCTGAGAATCTTTTTTCCCACGCGGGGATTTCGCTCAAGGAGCAGCACCTGAACCGGCTGACCGGCCAGCCTTGCAGCAGCGGCCAGTCCGGCAGCGCCTCCCCCCACGATGAGAACATCATAGGACATGAGTTGTATTCCTTTCAGAAAAAAGTTATACTGTCAGGGCATTCGCGAAAAAGACTGAAAGCCGGGAAAGGCCAATCGCCGGCAGAACCGGCTGCGAATGGCGGACATTTGCCCGCTGAGGCACATAACCAGGCAGGAAACGTCTATGTGATGAGACGCACCGAAAGACCGGGATTGAATGGCCAGGCGGCTGCTATTAAGGAGAGTACAATGCTGGAAACGACACTGTGTTACCTGAAGGAGAATGACCGGCTGCTGATGCTCCACCGGGTCAAAAAAGAACACGATGTGAATGAGGGAAAATGGATCGGGATCGGGGGAAAGCTGGAAGAAGGGGAAAACCCGCAGCAGTGCATGCTGAGGGAATTCAAAGAGGAAACCGGCCTGACACTGACCAGCTGGCAGTATCGCGGCATCGTCAATTTCCAGTCGGAGGACTGGAAAGAGCGGATGTACCTCTTTACAGCGGATGCCTATGAGGGAAGCCTCAGCGCGAACTGCGATGAGGGCGACCTTTGCTGGGTGGAGTCCGGGAGGATAAAGGACCTCTCTCTCTGGGAGGGCGATCGGGTGTTCCTTTCGCTCCTTGAGCAGGACGAGCCGCTTTTTTTGCTGGACCTGCATTATTCCGGGGAGAACCTGATCCGTGCGGTCCTGAACGGTCATGAGCTGACTCTTTCGCGCGCTTCCGTTCCTGTTTGAGGACGGCAAATTCGTGTGCGCTGCGCTGCCCTTCCAGGGGAACCAGGCAGTTGCGTCCTGTTCCGATCAGGTCCTCCCGGTGGGCCTTCCGCAGCGCTTCCCTGACAAGGGCGTAGTTCTGAGGCCGGCGGAACTGAAGCAGTGCCCGCTGCATGGCCTTTTCATGGGGATCCCGGGGAATGTATACCGGCTTCATGGTCCTGGGATCCAGGCCGGTATAGAACATGCAGGTGCTGAGTGTGCCGGGGGTGGGATAAAAGTCCTGTACCTGTTCCGGCTGGTGGTTAATGTCCCGCAGATACTCGGCCAGTTCAATGGCGCAGCTGAGATCGCTGCCGGGATGGGAGGAAATCAGGTAGGGGACCAGATACTGCTTTTTCCCCAGCTGACGGTTGATCTGTTCATACCGGGCACAGAACGCGTCATAGATGTCCCGGCCGGGTTTTCCCATGACGGAGAGGACCCGGGGACTGACATGCTCCGGGGCCACTTTCAGCTGTCCGCTGACATGATGCTCACACAGTTCCCGAAGGAACGCATCGGATGGATCAGCCATGATATAGTCGTAGCGGAGTCCGGAACGGACGAACACCTTTTTGATGCCCGGCAGCCGGCGAATTTCCCTCAGCAGCTGAATATAATCCGTATGATCTACCTGGAGGTTCGGGCAGGGCTTTGGAAACAGGCACTGCCTGTTTTTGCATGTCCCGGCTTTCAGCTGCTTCTGGCATGCGGCATGCCGGAAATTCGCGGTAGGACCGCCGACATCGTGAATATAGCCCTTGAAATCCGGCATCTTCGTAATAGCTTCCGCCTCGCGGAGAACGGATTCATGGGAACGGCTGGTGACAATCCGGCCCTGCAGGAACGTGATGGCGCAGAAAGAGCAGGCACCAAAACACCCGCGGGTGTGCGCAATGGAGAAGCGGACCTCTTCAATGGCGGGTACGCCGCCTGCCGCATCATAATCCGGATGCCAGGTCCTTGTAAAGGGAAGGGAATAGATGCTGTCCAGTTCAGCCTCGGTAAGCGGTTTATCCGGAATGTTCTGAACGAGAAAACGGCTTCCATGAGGCTGGGCAATGACGTGACCCCGGAACGGATCCTGTTCCTCATACTGGACACGGAAGGCCTCAGCATAGGCGCGCTTGCTGTGCATGCATTCCTCGGCGGAGGCAACCAGGAGACTGCCGCGTGGCTGGGCAGGGGCAAAGTAGCAGGCACCGGGCATGCCGGCCGCTTCCCATGCCGGTGCACCCCGCGTCATCCATTCCGCCGCCGTCAGGATGGTGCGTTCGCCCATCCCGAAAAGCAGCAGGTCTGCACCGGTTTCCTCCAGAATGGAGGGATGAACGGTATCATCCCAGTAGTCATAATGAGCGAAGCGCCGCAAAGAGGCCTCGACGCCCCCGATGACCAGCGGAATATCCCCGTAGGCTTTCCGGACCAGCTGACAGTAGACGGTCAGGGCACGATCCGGCCGTCCGGCGGGGCCGCCGCCCGGGGTATAAACGTCTGAAGAGCGTTTCTTCCTGGCGGCGGTATAATGGTTGACCATGCTGTCAATAACCCCGGAGGAGACGAAAAAGCCGTACAGGGGGCGGCCAAGGCGCATGATTCCTTTCGTGCTGTGCCAGTCCGGCTGGGCCAGTACGGCGACCCGGTATCCGGCATTTTCAAGTACACGCGTCAGAATGGCACAGCCAAAGGAGGGATGGTCGACATACGCATCCCCGCTGATAAAAATAAAGTCCGGAGCGTCCCAGCCCCGCGCATCCATATCCTGCCGGGTTGTCGGCGGAAACAGCATTCGATCTGACATAGGATCCTGCTTTCTGATTCTTTTGCCAAAACATCCGGCATTTCCCGGATGTTTTTGTGTTTTGTGAATGCATGCATTTTATCATAACCTGCCAGTTTTGCATAGGACAAGGGGACGGAAGATTTCCACTGCAGCCGGCCTACAGCCGGCATGCTGTTTCCGGCAGCGGGCACAGAGCATTTTTCGTTGACAAAGAAGCGGTAAATCACTATAATTGAGACTGTGAATCTCATTTAATGCTTTGATTCTCATTTTTTTAGATGACTATATTCAGAAGGGTATGCAGAAAGTTCATGACGGATTACGCAGCGGGAAAGCCCTGGAAAATGGAAAAGCAGCAGCACATTCTGGAGGCTGCGTATAAACTGTTTTCAGAGAACGGGATTGTACCGGTTACCATGCCGGATATTGCAAAAGCCAGCGGAGTAGGAAGAGCCACAGTATTCCGCTATTTCAGTTCAAAGCTGGAGCTGGTTATTGCGATTGGCACCTGGAAATGGGAGGAGTATATTGAATCCCGCGGCAATGCTCTGCCCAGAGAAACCATCCAAAGGATGAACGGGGCAGAATACCTTCGGTTCTATCTGGATGCTTTTCTGGATCTGTACCGGAACCAGCCGGACATCCTGCGGTTCAACTATGATTTTAACAGCTATCTCCGTCATGAGAAGGAGTCCGCCGAATCCACGCAGCCCTACATGCAAATGGCGGCCGCGCTGGGGGCGATGTTTCATGTGCTGTATGAGCGGGGCATGAGAGATGGAACCCTGAACCCGGATATCTCAGAGGAGGCCATGTTCTCCGGTTCCTTCCACATCATGCTGGCCGCCGCCACCAGATACGCGGTAGGCCTGGTATATGTTCCTGAAAAGGGGACAGAGCCTGAGAGCGAGCTGAGAATGCTGGAAGAGCTTCTGCTAAGCCGATATACGAAACAATAAAATCAGGGACGGTTTTAGGGTCGACATAAGGAAGATACAGTCAGAGAAGGACTGTACCAGTGAGCAAAGGGCTCACTTCTCCCCTGAATGGGTCTGCCGGTGACAGGCAGGGGGAGATCCTGTTTGCCGATGCGGAAAACAGAGATAGGCCTTGTGAGGATATTCAGTTAATCGTTCAGCCGAACTTTCAGATTGACCGGCGTAGAGGGAAAGGCTGCGGGAATCAATGCAGAGGCAAAAAAACGATGCAGTCTTTGGGTAAACAGAATCAGAGCAGCAAGAAAGAGCCCGATCAGCGAAAGACCGCGGAAAGATGCAGAACCATCCGGATATGTGCACAGACAGGGCAGTCCTTACATGCGCTGTGATGATCTGAATCGTGAATAACGGAAAGAGAGGACGCAAACAGGATAAACAGAATGCAGATGCAAAGGGCCAGTGCGCGCTTGCGGGTGATCTGTTTCATGGCTTGTTTCTCCTTTCCAGTTATTCTTTGTGCGGGTTTCAGTTTCCTGGATGGGGAATCTCGTTACTTTCAGGACTGGGACAGTTCCTGACATTTCTGACAGATACCGAAAAACGTTGTTTTGCCGGAGGAAACCATGGTGTTCAAGCAGATGTTCCCGGATAGATGAGAGCTCGTCACAGGAAAGATGAATCAGATGGCCGCATTTTTCACATTTGCAGTGAAAATGCGGGACCGCCTGACTGCAGGATGTACCGACATACTCATAGCAGGCACTTTCTTCTGCATCAAGTGTATATTTCCGGACAAGCCCTTCCTCAATCAGTTTTTCCATTTAACGGTAAATAGTCGCCGTGCCGATGGAAACGGATTGTGTGTCAAAAAATGACTTGAGGGATGCAACGGTATGATGTTCCCCGGGGGTAGACTGAAGATGACAGAGAATTGCCATCTGCTGACGAGTACGATAGGGCGCTTCTTCTGCCATAACCCTTTCTCCAATCTGGAAACGGCCACTTTTTAAACCGCTTCTGGGCACTTGTCAATATGAAAATGATTTTCATTTTCATATTGAACGGGAGACCCGGAAGCGTGTCCGGTCCGGAACCGGTTTTTTATTTCATCCGGAACTGCCACCGCGGGGATTTGTTCGTATAAATCATTGACGGGCTCAGAAGGTGACAGAAATCATGCTCTGTGCAGGAGCAACTGACTGATCCGCAAAAGCGAAAAGACCGGACAGCAGCCTGTTTAACGTACCAATTCCAAAAACGGTTTCTTCTTATGTGATTTTTTTTGATAAGCAATCTGAATTTTTGTTAATGTTATGAATCTTGAGTCAGATGCTGAATTATGTTATACTTCAGCCAGATTTACCTGATTTTCTGCAGAGACGGAACAGCAGTTTTCCAATCTGCCAACAGCCAAAAGGTTCCTGAATCTGTAGAAATAGATGCGCGGAAAACGGATATTTTGACAGTTCAACTGCGGGATGATAAACCTGTCAGCTGGTCTGTCGGATTCTCCCATTCAACGCGGACGGATTAACCCCTGAAGGCATCAATGAAGAGGAGGAGTTTGTATGTCGAAAAAAATTGGAGTCATGCTGTTGGTTGCAGTCATGCTGATTGGAATCTGCACGGCTGCGTCGGCCACACTCTACTATGTCACGGGCAACCGGGTGCGTGTTCGCAGCGGCCCGGGAACGGACTATGA
>JAGAHV010000291.1:0-3336 GCA_017626895.1 Clostridia bacterium
ATCAGGGTATGAATGCCCAGTTTCTTCGCGATGGAAATCAGACCGCGCAGGATAATCCGGTTGGTCCCGTTATAGTCATCCAGATGCCGCAGCAGTTCCATATCAAACTTGATCAGATCGAACTGATACTGTCCGAGAATATTGAGAGAGGAATAGCCGCTGCCAAAGTCGTCCAGCCACAGCCGGTATCCGTTTTTCCGAATGGAAAGAAGCTGTTCATGAAAACGCTCGGTACTCTGCGCCACATCCTGCTCCGTAATTTCCACGATGAAATAATCCTTGCTGACATATCTGGACAGATCGTAGCGGTTGTACAGTTCATTCAGCGATTCCGCAATGTCAATATGGTCGGAATCCTGCCTGGAGAAATTGATGGACACCGGAACCAGCGGAAGGTGGTTCTGTTTTCGTATCGGAATCTCGCGGCATACCTCCTCCAGCATGTACAGGTCCAGCTTATACAACTGGTGATACCGCTGGAGAACCGGAATGAATTCCGCCGGCGAAATGGTTCCGCGGGATGGATCCACCCATCTGGCCAGTGCCTCGAAAGCCGCTATCTTCTGCGATTCAATCCGGGAGATTCCCTGATAGTACACTTTGATCCAGTGGTTTTCGATGGCCTTGTCAAAGTTTTCAATGATGTACCGGTTTTTCCAGTACAGATCATCCGCCTCCTGGGAAAAGAACGCCCAGGTCCTTGTCATGTCATCGTTGATCCGCTTGAGGGCATGCCGGGCGTGATCCAGCGCATCCCGCACATCCATCCGGCCGTTCACGGGACAAATGCCGGACCGGATCCCGGAGGTGGTTCCCTCTGCCTCTTTCTTGATCCGCTCATTGGCCCTTTCAATTCCCGCAGCCAGCTCATTCCGGTCCTCAACGCCCGTGACCAGAATAAAATGATCGTTTGCGCCCCGAATCAGCAGATCCCCCGGGAACTGTTCTTTCAGTGCATCCGCCACCAGACACAGAAGAACGTCGCCCGCTTTCATTCCATACTGGTTGTTGTACGACTGCATGGAATAGACATCCGAAAAAATCACACTGGGGGTCTTGTTCTCGGCGCGCAGCACCTGTACCCGTTCATTGGCAAATTCATGCAGATAGTTGATATTGGGCAGTTCGGTCAGCGGATCCGTATAAAAACGGTCTTTCCTCAGCCAGTTGTACAGATCCTTCTCCGACAGCATCCGCTCCTTGGTTTCCGTGATGTTGCAGTACACGATCACGGCCAGTTCCGTTCCGTCTTCCATGGTCTGCCAGTTTCCAAAGGCATGGAAATACTGATACCGTTCCCCGATGCGGCAGCGAAAATACACATCATACGGTGCGGTATGATTCATAAAGCCCGTACTGATTTCCGATATAATTCCCACATCATCCGGATGCATCCGCTCATACATTCCCGCGGCAATCCATTCTGACGCCTTTTCACGGCCGATTCCCGAGTTTTTGCAAAAGCCGTTTGAGACAAGGACAGGAATCGCTTTGCCGTCTATGACCTGATAGTAAATATACGACAGGGGGCTGTTTTCGTAGGCTTTTCTCACACATTCCGGAAACTGATACATGGTTTGTCCCCTTTCTCCGTCTGCCGTGCCCGGGCATTTTCCCCGAAGGAGGTCCCGGAAACAGACCAGGATCCATCCCTGACGCCGCCGGAACATTCCTCTGTCCCGGCAGGACCCGTGACCTGTCCGCAGCCGATTTCCTGTCTATTATATTCGCTTTGGTTAATAACGTCAATTTCCGTCTTAAATTTTGTGAGTATTCACAATTATTCCTTCTTAGGAAGTTCCGGCAGCTGATTCTCTGACCGAAAGCAAAAAAATGATTTCCGCCGTTTCGGCGGAAATCATTTTGGGGTTTCGATTACTCCGTGTACATCGGGCGCTTCTGATAGTGGGTATGCAGGAGCTCGTGAGCCACATGGCTGCCGGGCTTCTCAAGGAACTCATCATACAGAACCTTGATCTCGGAGTTGTCATGGCTCTTGCGCAGTTCCTTCGCGCGGTCCTCGCCATAGAGAGCCTTTGCACGCTCAACGCGAATGTCGCAGTCCATCTTGACGGTGGAGGAGACGATGGGCTGACCGCCGCCGTTGACACAGCCGCCGGGGCAGGCCATGATCTCGATGAACGCATAGTTCTTCTCGCCTGCACGGACGCTGTCCAGCAGCTTGCTGGCATTGCCCGTTCCGCTGGCCACCGCGACGCTGACATCGCTGCCGCCGATCTGGATCGTGGCTTCCTTGATGCCCTCGACACCGCGGACCTGGTGGAATTCCACATCCTGCAGCTTCTCGCCGGTGATGGTCTCATAGGCGGTACGCAGAGCCGCTTCCATAACGCCGCCGGTTGCACCGAAGATGACGCCGGCGCCGGTGGACTCACCCATCATGCTGTCAAAATCGCCATCCGGGAGGGCACAGAAGTTGATGCCGGCTTCCTTGATCATGCGGGCCAGCTCACGGGTGGTGATGACCACATCCACATCCGCCAGACCATCATGGCCGAGCTCAGGACGCTTGGCCTCAAACTTCTTGGCCGTGCAGGGCATGACGGAAACCACCGCGATCTTGGAGGGATCAATGCCCGCCTTCTTCGCATAATAGGTCTTGATCATGGCGCCGGTCATTTCATGCGGAGACTTGCAGCTGGAGAGGTTGTCCAGGAAGTCCGGATAGTAGGTCTCGGCAAACTTGATCCAGCCCGGTGAGCAGGAGGTGATCATCGGCAGCTTGCCGCCGTTGGAGATCCGCTCAACCAGCTCGTTCGCCTCTTCCATGATCGTCAGATCCGCGCCGAAATCGGTATCAAATACACGATCGAAGCCCAGACGCTTCATGGCCGTGACCATCTTGCCGGTGACGGAGGTGCCCATGGGATAGCCAAACTCCTCGCCCAGAGCCGCGCGAACGGCCGGAGCGGGCTGGATCACCACGTGCTTGTCCGGATCTGCCAGGAGATCCCACACCTCGTGGGTGTCATCCTTCTCATAGAGCGCGCCGACCGGGCAGTTGACAATGCACTGTCCGCAGTTGATGCAGCTCATCTGAGCCAGCTTGAGTCCCCACGGAGACTCGATGGCCGTCTTGAAGCCGCGGTTAACCGGACCGATGACGCCGACATTCTGCACATTTGCGCAGACCGCAACGCAGCGGCGGCACAGAACGCACTTGTTGTTGTCACGAACGATGGACGGGGAAACGTCGTCGATGGTATAGCTGTTCTTGACGCCCTCGTACTTGTCGCCGTCCTCAACACCCAGTTCAAGGCACAGCTTCTGCAGTTCGCAGTTCTGGCTGCGGATACAGGAGAGGCACTTCTTTTC
>JAGAHV010000292.1:0-3327 GCA_017626895.1 Clostridia bacterium
AGACGCAGACTGCATCCTATGATAAAACCGCTGAAGTATACGATTATGAGAACAGAGTTTATCAGGTGGATATAACCGCCTCCTCTTCAGACTACGAGGTTTCTCCGAGTATAGCGCTGGAGTTTGTCGTGGATGCCTCCAGATCCATGTTTTTCCCGACAAAGATTAATGAATGCGGCACGCTTACGGCAAACAGCGGCACTGCGGTGCAGAACTGGCTGAATGCGCATGGGGATATTAACAAAACATATTTTGTCGTTAATAACCCGAATACTGACGCAACACAGATAGCGCTTTTTTATAATCCTCACGAGACAAAGCATTGGTACAGGAATGGTGGATGGAATTATTATGAAGGAGAGCCTTATGGTGTCTGGGAGTGGACGGACGCCTCAAACTATAATCCGCCTGATGGTGGAAAAGCCATTGGCAATGTTCTGGACCGCTGGTCCTTTGGCAATCTTGATCTCAGAGTTTATGAGACAGATATGCTGTCATATTCCTATGAGGCGGACTATGGTATACGAGGACAGTATGTGAGCCGCCTTGAGTACCTGAAGCAATGTGTACGGGTGGCATCACAGGTCATTTATGCCGTGGATGATAATGCGCAGATTGGACTGATTGGATTTAACCGTAAAATTACAGATTATGGAACGTATGGAAAGAGTGAACAGGAGACTCTGCTGAATCAGATCGACAACATCAGCCTGGATGGCGGTACCAATCAGCAGGGAGGTCTGGAAATGGCGGTAGCCAAATTTCAAGACCCGGCAAATCGAGAGAAGTATGCAGGGCGCAAGCATGTCGTAGTCCTGGTCACGGATGGTGCCCCAAACCAGACAGGTGTTACCTGGCAAACGATTGGACAGGTTGCAGATCAGCTGAAGAATCTGCAGGATGATTTCGGCGATGGTACGGAACTGTATACCATGGGATTAAGCCTTTCCGATGTCGGCACCAATCAGGACGGCCTGTTTGGCATCGCTTCGGGGGGCAGTTACCGGTATGCGGCAGAGGATGCCGCGCAGATCATCAACGCCGTTACCAAAATGGTGGACGGAATATTTGTGCAGGCAAATCTGATTGCGGATGTAAAGGATGTCATCGACCCGGCCTTCTATCCTGTAAACAGAGCAAACGGCCTTCCGCTTTCGGAAAATGACTGGATTGATTTATCCGGCACAAAGGTCGGTGCCGGCGCAGGCGATGCTGCAGGGCAGATCAGGAAAGATCCCTCCACCGGCAACTGGTCTGTGGAATGGAAGAACCAGAGTATTGACTGGCCGACTACGGATTCCAATGGCGCTGTAACAGAGCCGGGCTGGCATGGAACCGTCTTTGTAAAAGCAAAGGAGGATTTCCTTGGCGGAAACGGGATCAGCACAAACGCGGCGGGGAGCATGCTCGAGGCCACGGGATTTGCAGTGCGGGGAGAGACGGAAGAACATGCCCTTCCGGAAGGAACACATACGCAGCAGTTCGACACGCCCTATGTAAATGTAGATGAACTTGATATTACGAAAAATGATACAGAATGGACCGTTTACCTGGGAACCAATGTGGATCCTCTGACGGAAGTAAAAGCCCTTTGGGAAAAGGTGACCGTAAAGGAAGTCGTTACAAAGACCGATCCGGATCACCGCATTTCTGCGGATGGTCAATTCACTTATCAATACGCTTCAAATGCAAACGACAACAGATCAGAGATTAATGAGAGAGAAGAGTTCCCGATCGCGGATCTTGGAATAACACTGACAGATGCTGACTGGGAGGATCTGATTGCCGGAAACGCGAAGATCATGGATTACAGTGCCTATGGACATACAACAGGCACAATTATGATCAGTCTGAAACAGGAGGTCACGGAAGGCGAGAAGGGTTTGGCGGAATGTCCGCATGACACAGCCGTCACGGGGGATCAAGTGGAGAAGTATACGCTTACCGTCAGCTACAGACCGGCCGGCGCAAATCTTGCAAACTGGCATACCGGCTCCTATGGATCCGGCAAGGCCGGAAACAGAGCCGGAAATATCCTGAAGGATCATACGCATGTGATTAACGTATATGTAAAAGGACTGCAGATTACGAAGGTGGGCCTGAATGACAGCATTCTTACGGGGGCCAGGTTTGCCCTTTACCGCACGGCAGGAGATGGTGAAACGGAAAATCTGATGACCATTGACGGGAATTCGTATTATAAGGTCGCGGAGCTTGACACCAGCACAACGGGTATTGCAGTCAAAGAGCAGATCGAGCAGCTGAAGGAAGGAGAGAAGTATTACCTTGTAGAGACACAGGCTCCTGAAGGATATAATGCTGTTTCACCAATTCCGGTGAACCTGAGTATCTCAGACTCATATACACCGGTTCCGGGAAATGCGTCACAGACAACCAGGCCGGAAACAGGAATCTATCACTGGCAGCAGAAAACGCTTCTGGTCCTGGAAGCTGTAAGCGGCGTGAGACGCACAAACGAGGATAACACGGAGGACCTGACACACAAAGGACAGTCTGATTCGGTAACCGAGATTGTTTATTATCGCGTGGTGAACAATCCGGGGGTTGTTCTCCCGAATACCGGCGGTCCGGGTACCGGGCTGATCTTCCTCCTCGGCAGCATGCTCACAGCCCTTGGGGGTACCGGGCTGGTTATGAAAAGAAAACAGTGGAACTAACGCAAAGACCTCCGGTTCACGATGAGCCGGAGGTTCTTTTTCGTCCGGTTGAATTTTGTCATTTTGTCAGGCCGATGTGCGGCTTTTTTTTATTTTCGGAAATGATATAACCGGGAAGAAAATGCGGGAAGCTTTGTTGTGTTTCTGTTGAATTATGCCCGTTCTCCTGATATAATGCAAACAAAGTATAATGAGGAAATCTGTGCTGCAGAATGACAGAACGCCGATGAGCGGGTATTGGGCGAGAAAATGAGCTCCATAAGAAAGGAATGTATCCGGAATGAACAACAATTTAAACTCGATGGGAAACAGCTTTGAAGGCAGCGAGCTGCATCAGAACTTCCTGCATGTCGTATACCAGGTGAACAACATAGCCTGTCTTATGGAGCAGAAGGATGACGGCAGCATCTCTGCAGAATATGTCACGCCGTCTTTTGTCAAACTGATGGAATGTGACACACCGGAAGAAGCCCTGGAACTCATGGATGGGGAAAACCTGTTTGCAAACACCATGCCGGAGGATCACCCGATTCTCAGAAATATTCTGGCAAACCATGTCAGCGCAGACGGGACGCATGATATAACGGTGCGCAGAACCACCGGAAAAGGGAACATGATCTGGTGTACGATTCACTTCGCGTTCATAGAT
>JAGAHV010000293.1:0-6150 GCA_017626895.1 Clostridia bacterium
AAACAGGCGAAAAGCAAATGCCCAGGTGGTGATGAGCCAATTAATCTGGCGGACTGGAATTGTTGACAGATTGTTGAAAATGCTCATCTGTTTGTGCTTTGTCTGATCAGCCTTCATAGTAGAACCTCTCTATTTCTAAATGATAGAAATTATATCATTTAGAAATAGAATTGTCAATAGTTTTTGAAAATTTTACCTTTTGACCCCGGCATCATTATTATATCTCCAGCATGTTATCCAAATGCCAGTGACAATACGAAACCGGAAAATGTTGAATGGACAGAACATTTCTTTGTTGTCATCCTTCTCCCGACAGCCGAACTCCTTCCCTTTCCGGGTTCTGTGAATCAGAAAGCCGAAAGGAAGGAGCCTTTTTCACCTTTACCTGTCCATGGGCAGCCATCAGGCCGTCAGTTTCAGCAAGGCGAAGGCGGTTGTCCATCCCGTATCGTACCTGTCTGTCAAGCTCGTTTTATCTGCCTGTACGGATCGTTTTCACAGAAAGAGGTCACACATGATAAAATCCTGTTGTCTCCATAAAAAGCCCCTTTTGCCCACTCTCCTTCTGGCCGTTTTGTGTGCCGTTCTTGTCGTTCTGGGACGCCTGACGTCCCTCAGCAGCATCATAAAGGCCGGCGGATTTTCCTTTGCATTTACCGATGCATTTGTCATCCTTGCCGCGGGCATCGGCGGATTAGGCTGCGGCCTTATCACTTTTGTTCTCCTGTTTATCGGTGAGATCATCCGCACCAGCAGCAATCCGTCGCTGTACACCGTATCCATCTACCTGTTTCTGGTCATGATCACCTCCGGTTTGTCCTATAAGGGATGGTTTCGTTCGCTGCTGAAAGCCCTCCTCAGTGCCTGTATTCTCACCGCTTTTCTGGCATTCCTCTGGAATCTTTTCTTTACTGTTCTGCCGCTCCCCGAAATCAACCCGATTTATTACGGACAGCCATTTTCCCGTCTGCTGCTCATCGCCGCCCCTGAGGTCGTCCTCGCTGCCGGGATTATCCATCTGTTCATGAAATACGCTCCGGCGCACATTCAGCAGGCATTTATCGCCGGAATGGAGTGTCTTGATCAAAACGTCAACATTCTCGCACGCCGGATAACCTTTCTGTCTCTGTTTGAAACACTCCTGCTCACCCTGGCTGCCATTCTCTGCACCAATCTGTTCTTAGCCGCCGGTGAGAAAATTCCTTTCAGCCTCCGGTATCTAACCAGCAGATGGCCGCACAACCTGCAGCTGGGTCTCATGATGATCTGCACCGGCATCCCCATCGCCTACTTTTTCAACCAGTTTATTCTCAACAATGTGGTCCGCCCGGTCAACGCCATGTCCCGCCTGATGCAGGATTATTTCAATACGGATGAACAGAACCGGACCGATGTCCTTCCGGATCTTAACATCCATACCGGTGATGAGGTTGAACGTCTTTATCACAGTCTGCAGAAAATGGTCCGGGATATGTCCCTTTACATCCGCCGGATTCTTGAAAATGAGAAACGCACCGCTCATCTGACGCAGGACTTTATGCTGGCCCTGGCCAAGGCAGTAGATGCTAAAGATCATTACACCAGCGGTCACTCGCAGCGCGTTGCCCGGTATTCAAGGGAAATCGCACGCCGAATGGGAAAGAGTGAGCAGGAACAGCAGGAAATCTATCTCATGGGCCTTCTTCATGACATCGGGAAAATCGGCGTTCCGGAAACCATCATCAATAAAAACGGCCGCCTGACCGATGAGGAATTTAAGAAAATCAAGGAACACCCGGTTGTCGGCCATGAAATTCTCCAGAACATTGAGGAAATGCCGGCACTGGCCACCGGAGCAAGATGGCATCATGAACGCTATGACGGCCACGGCTATCCGGACAGTCTTTCCGGGGAAAACATTCCCGAGGAAGCCCGCATTATCTGTGTTGCGGATTCATATGATGCCATGACCTCCAACCGTGCCTACTCAAACATCCGTCCGCAGGAACAGGTACGCAGCGAAATCATCCGCTGCCGGGGCACCCAGTTCGATCCGAAAATCGCAGATGTCATGGTTCAGATGATCGACGAGGATACCCATTATTCCATGCACGGATAGTGTTCCGTTCCAAATTGTCAAACGCATTCTGCAGGCCTGAATGAAGCACAGGAAGCCTTGTCCGATTCACCTCTTTCCTTTGATGCAGACAATCATGCCTGTTCCCTTTGCTTACTTTTTGAGATACACTTGAAACCACTCTGATTTTACGATAAAATGCCATCTGTTAAGATTTTGATTTTCGTTCACGTCAATTATTCCTGACCCTGGAAGGAGGTACAATTCCGTGAAGGCCAAAAGACTCCTGACACTTTTCATTCTGGCGCTGTCTCTTCTGTTTCTCTTCCTGCCAGCACTGGTACAGGCGGAGGGCGAAAAGGCAAACCAGAGAATCACCATCCGTCATGAAAAAAACGTGGCTGCCTATGTTCGTCCTACCGGTCACAGCCGCTTCGTAGGCTGGGCTAAAATGAGCCGGCAGTACAGTGTTCTGGCCCGGGTACGCGGAGATGGCACCAAGGCTCATCCCTGGTGGCTTCTGATTAGTCTCGATGACGGACAGCATGCTTACATTCCCGAGAATTATACCTCACCGGTCATCGAGAATGTCGAAGAGCGCACCGTTGGATACGTCTGGATTAATCCTCAGCAGAATCTGCTCATCCATCGCAAGCCGCGTTCCGACAGCGCGCAAATGGGCTGGGCCAGAAAGATGCAGACCTATCCGCTTCTGAGCAGGGAAAAAATGTCAGGTTACTGGGAAATTGCCATGCCGGACGGAACCCTCGGCTATGTCAGTGCCAAAAACGCGTTTCCCTACGATCCGGTCGAGGATGCCCGTCCCCGCTGGGTCTATCTGCCGGACCGCTGCCTGATCCGGGAACATCCCTCCTCTAATAACAGTCCGGTACTCACCGGCATCGGCCCCGGAGAAGTCCTTCGCTGTGTGTATGTTTACCGGAATATTCTCTGGTATACAGAACCGGATGTCTGGTATGAGGTAGAGACCAAAAGCGGCGGTTACGGATTCATTCACAGCTCCGTCTGTGAACTCATTGAAGACAAAGAACCTGTCCTTGATGCCTCCGGCAATCTGGTTCGCACCAGAGAAACCCCTGCAAATGCCACGCCCTCTGAAGCGCAGAAATAGTGTCTGGCAAGGGGCAAGAGCCCCTTCCACACTGGAAAGTCATATATAAAAACCTGCAGGCCTTGCCTGCAGGTTTTTTATTCAGAGATACGCAATGCGCTGCTCAGTCTGCATCTGCCTTATCTGACAGGTGCGGCTTTTCCTTCCGGCTTCTCAAAGTGCTTAATTCCCCACGGGAAAAGGAAGGAAATATAGAACAGCTGAATAAAGCTTGTAATAATGCCGTTGGCAGGTCCGGTGATTCCTTTCACAAGCAGCGGAACGAGCACCAGTGTAAGGGCATAATAGATGAACAGTCCGATGCAGATCCGAGCACACCGTGTCTTCATGGATACCTCTGTCGTGAAGCCAACGAACCGTTTTTCAAGGATCCATCCAACCAGGAAACCTGCACACCAGCCAACGCCCTTGAAGGTATCATTGGCCATCTTCGCGCCATCGACAAGAATCTTTCCCTCTGCATCATAGTCAACGGGATACGGCTTGACGGCAGCATAAACGGCCACCGCCACGGCACAGGCGATTCCAATGACAAGAACCAGAATATCCTTTTCCGGATGCTCCTCAAGCCACTGCATCATCTTCATGACCAGTCCCATCACCACAAGGCCGGCCACCGTACCGACGAGAATGTCCTGCGGGGTATGAACGCCCAGGAAAATACGGCTGAAGGCCACCAGAACCATGATGCATCCCGCGACGATCCGAAGCAAACCCGGCAGGTCTTTTTTCAGCAGCGTGCCGCCGAAGACCGACGTCGCATTCATGGTATGACCGCTGGGAAATGAATACCCTGTCGCCGTCGTCATCGAATTGCCATATGGCACAATGCGTGCATCCCGAATCCACGGACGGTAGGCACAGGCGGTCACCTTCAGAAAGCCGTTGACAATCCGGTTTCCGCTCCAGCCCATCAGCAGATACGTCCCGAACCCCTTGCTGATGCCCCAGTAAATGGCTGCCATCAGAATGATGGCCGTATTCAATTCACCATAGAACGTCATCTTTGAGAGAAAGCTGGTCAGACACCCTCCGACTCCGTTCCTGAAATCCTGCAACGCCAATAAAATATCAATATCCACTTTTTTGTCCTTTCTGTTTTCCATCAAACGGCACATGTGGCACCGTTTTGATCTTTCTCACCCATGTGTCAAAGCACGTTTTCCCGGGCCCATGCCCGCTCTATCTCGTGCCTCAGGATTCGTAACTGTTCACATTCTTTCGCGCTCCACAACCGGTTTCCGTCTTTATCCATCTCCCCCAGAATCTGCTCAAGAAACCCCTGTTCCCGGACAATTTCCCTGCTTGTCCCGAAAACCAGTTCAAATGCCATGCATCCGTGTGAAATACGGCAGTCAAACCGGTTTTGCCGGATGTTTCTCGGAACGCAGCGATGCGCATATACACAGGCCATTACCTCATCACAGGCACCATTTGCCTCACCGAACAGGTCTTTCCGGCTGCCCACAATTTTCTCAAAGGGCAGCTCGGTGATCACCCGGAAAATATCGACTTTATCCGCATCCCGGAGGATCCGGCAAAACGTCATCGTCCGTGCGTCCAGACTTTCAGGAAGAGACAGCTTGTTATGCTGACGAATGGCTGTTTCCATGATTTCCATCCCGTTTTCCGGAATCCCGTCCAGCGGGAATGAGCGGATCAGGCCATCCCTGAACAGAAGATCCGCACCGAATTCCGCATGATCCACAGAGGCATCATCGACAAAGGTCTGATAAATGCGTGCCTGTTCAAAGCGGCCGATATCATGAAGGAGACCCAGATACCAGGCAAAGCCCGTATCCGTCTCATCCATTCCGCAGCCTTTGGCAATCCGCTCACAAAGAGATGCCACACGCATCGTGTGATCCGCTTTGCTCCGTATCATGCTGTTTCCGGAATCATATTGCTCCGTATAGGCATGAAACACCTCATCTGCCCGATTTTTATCAATCATTCCGGATTCCTCTGTTTCTGTTCAATGTACCTGCCGCAGAAAAAACTCACCGGGGACCATTCCCGGTGAATTCTTTCCCTGTGATTCCTCTGTGGTAAACGCGGATGCTGTTCCGGCCTCAGAGGCGAAAGAGACACTGATGACCCGGTCCTGAATTCCTGAAGGTTCCTTGCCTGGATCAGTCATTTCCCTCCTCCCAATAGGCTTCACTGTCGGCATCCGGGTAGACCTCACTGTCCCATGCCGTTTCCGAATCGTCATCCGTTTCGTTCCAGATATCCTCGCCAAAACTGTCGTCCTCCGCCGTTTGAGCGGGATTTTCGTACACATCGACGGGATAACCGGACACCGCGTCATTTGTGCTCCGGCTGCCGGCTGATCCGGAGTCCGAGGATTTCTTTTCAGGAGCCGGCGTTGCTTTCGCTCCCGCATTGATCAGCTGCGGGTAAACCAGCACCTGCGTAAACCGGTCCACATAGGTATTTGTGTCCTGTTTTACCCGCTCATAAAAGACGCGGCAGGCAAATCCATATCCGATTGTCCCTCCAGAAACCACGGAACAGATCTCGGGGCTGACCGCAATCGTCGATCTGTCTGAGAGCCCGATGGTAATTTCAGCGCCAACATTGAGTACCGTGCCATCCAGAAACGCTCCCATGACCGGCACCATCACGCTCCCTGCGCCCTGACCGCCCTGGATTGTATTCAGTCCCTCCGTCATCCCTGCAACGCTGCCTGCATTGGCTGCCGTTCCATTGGTCTGAAGAGGAGCCGCGTTCATCCCTGCTGTCCCGTTTGTCTGCGGGGAAACTGCAGTCCCTCCTGCCGTTCCGCCTGTCTGCGGGAAAGCCGCGTTCATCCCTGCTGTCCCGTTTGTCTGCGGGGAAATCACAGTTCCTCCTGCCGTTCCGCCTGTCTGCGGGGAAACCGCAGTCCCTCCTGCCGTTCCGCCTGTCTGCGGGAAGGCCGGCGTCATCCCTGCCGTCCCATTTGTCTGCGGGAGGGCCG
>JAGAHV010000294.1:0-10462 GCA_017626895.1 Clostridia bacterium
CCTCTGCCGGATCTTGAGGAACTCGCCGGCTGGCGGGTCATTGATCTGCGAAGCTTCGTTCGCAAACTGCCTGATTTCCCACTCAAGCCCAACAGTATCCGTTACGCGACCAAAGCACAGCTGCTGACTGCGCTTGAAACCTATTACAGAAAATAATCCCCATTCCGGATAAAGAAAGGAAGCGAACGCCATGGAACTGGACAAGGACCTTGCCTCCATTCAGGAAGCACGTGACCTGGTAAGAAAAGCAAAAGCCGCCCAGGCGGTGCTGGCTGAAATGGACCAGCAGCAGGTGGACCGTATCGTGGCCTCCATGGCCTCTGCCGCAGAACAGGCTGCGCAGAAACTGGCGCAGATGGCCATCCGCGATACCGGTTTTGGCAAAGAAAACGACAAAATCACAAAGAATCTGTTTGCGGCCCGCACCGTTTACGATTTTATCAAGAATGAAAAAACCATCGGGATCATCCGTGAGGATACCGAAAAGAAGATGCTGGAAGTCGCGGTGCCTGTCGGCGTCGTAGCCGGTCTGGTTCCCAGCACCAATCCCACCAGCACCACCATTTTCAAGGCACTGATCTCCGTCAAGGCAGGCAATGCCCTGATCATCTCCCCTCACCCCTCCGCGCTGAACTGTATCGGGGAGGCGGTCCGGATCCTGAATACGGCCGCCGTGGAGGCCGGTGCGCCGGATGGTCTGGTCACCATGATGACCATTCCCACTCTGGGCGGCACGAACGAGCTGATGAAGCTCAGCAACATGATCATTGCCACCGGCGGCAGCGCCATGGTCAAGGCGGCCTACTCCAGCGGAACCCCCGCCCTGGGGGTCGGCCCCGGAAATGTCCCGGCCTATATCGAGCGAACGGCTGACATTCCGAATGCGGTGCGCCGGATCATTGCCAGCAAAACCTTTGACAACGGCACCATCTGCGCCTCTGAACAGAGCGTCGTCACGGAGGACTGTATCCGGGATGAGGTCATTGCCCAGTTCAAGCGTCAGGGCGGTTACTTCGTATCCGGTGAGGAGCAGAAAAAGCTGGAGGCCATTATCCGGCGTCCCGGCGCAGAAACCGTCAATCCCCGAATCGTAGGCAAGAGCGCCCTGGAGATTGCCAAAATGGCCGGCATTTCCGTTCCCTCTGATACAAAAGTCATCCTGTGCATGCAGGACGGCGTGGGAAAAGAATATCCGTTCTCCATTGAAAAGCTTTCCCCGCTGCTGGCCTTTTACACGGCTCCCGACTGGCAGCACGCCTGCGAGCGCTGTCTGCAGCTTCTCCGTTACGGCGGAATCGGACACAGTCTGTCCATCCATACCAACAATCCGGAGCTGGTCCGCACCTTCGTCCTCAAAAAGCCTGTCTCAAGGCTTCTGGTCAATACAGGCTCGACGCAGGGCGGCATCGGCGCCACCACCGGCATCAGCCCGTCCTTTACCCTGGGATGCGGTGCCGTGGGCGGCAGTGCCACCAGTGACAATGTAACGGTCCATCACCTGTATCAGATCCGGCGGGCCGCCTACGGCCTGATTGAACCGGAGGATGTCAGCCAGCGGACCGGCAGCTGCCCCGCCTGTTCCCAGACCAATCCATCCCCTTCCATCTCCCCGGATGAGATGGAACGGATTGTTCAGGCCGTACTGCGTCAGGTACGCGGTCAGTAATGTTTTCCCGCCTGCCGTGCAGGCATGAATAGATATACAGGTTCAATCCTGGAGGAGGTACTTTATGAGTCAGGATTATGAAAAGATTGCTCTTGGCATGGTGGAAACCAAAGGACTGATCGGCTCCGTCGAAGCTGCCGATGCCATGGTCAAGGCCGCCAATGTCACCCTGATCGGCAAGGTTCACGTCGGCGGCGGACTGGTTACCGTCATGGTTCGCGGAGACGTTGGTGCCGTGAAAGCCGCCACGGATGCCGGTGCTGCCGCTGCCCAGCGCGTCGGCGAACTGGTTTCCGTACACGTCATTCCCCGTCCGCATCCTGAAGTGGAAGGCATTCTGCCGCATCTGGATACTTAATCTGCTTCCCAACATGGAAACCTAAATAGGAGGTTCACGATGAATCAGGAACGAATTGCGCTTGGCATGATTGAAACACGCGGCCTGATCGGCTCCATTGAAGCCGCAGATGCCATGGTAAAAGCAGCCGATGTCACCCTCATCGGCAAGGTTCACGTCGGCGGCGGACTGGTCACCGTCATGGTCCGCGGCGAAGTAGGCGCGGTGAAGGCGGCCGTCGATGCCGGTGCCGCTGCAGCCGAGCGCGTCGGCAATCTCATTTCCCAGCATGTAATCCCGCGTCCGCATAATGAAGTGGAAGGGATTCTGCCTCATTTGGACACCTGATCCTGCTCTGGTAAAGTCCGTTTCCGGGCAAAGACAGACAGAAAACGCAGAAAGGATGGATGACCATGCGATTCATTACAGAGCTTGAACTGCGGGATCAGTTTGCCGGCGGAATACCTGAACAGTATCAGGTTCCGGCCGGCTGCCGGCTGACCCCCGCAGCCAGGCAGTATCTGATGGACCTTCGCCTGTACAGGCATCCATCCCCGGCCTCCGCACCGGTCTCCTCCGGAAAGCGCAAGCCGGAGCATATGACTAATCTGAATGCCCATGAGATGGTCTGCAAAACGCATCCGCGCATTCATCTGCGCGGAAAACTGGATACGCTTGAAAGCGAGATTCTTGTCCTCCAGACCACCTGTTCCCCGGAATGGCGCGAGCCGCTGAATGAGGCATTGCAGCTGACCCGTTCCATTCTGGCCGCAGAGGTCCGGGAAATCCCGCTGGCCCCCTGGACACTCCAGGGGATGAATCCGGAGGAAATTCACCGCTGTTCCCACCATCCAGAGGAATTCGGCTTCCCCGGCCACATCCTCCCGGCCCCGGAGCACGGCCTGCTGGCCGCCCAGCTGAACCGTCTGCGGGCCATTACCCGCGAAACGGAACTGGCGGCGGTTACGGCTTTCTGGGACGGAAAGAAAGTCACCCGCGAAGACCTGGTGATGGCATTGAATCGCCTTTCCAGCTATTTCTATGTCCTTCAGCTGCGTGCCGCACACCCTTGATCAGGAGGTATTCAACATGGATTCCATTGAAGCCATTGTACGGGAAGTTCTCTCCCGCCTGAAGAGCGAAGGCGGAGCATGCTCCGACAGGCTGATCCCTGCTGAAATGTCTGCCCGGCATGTACACCTCAGTGCAGAGGACCTGAAAGCGCTGTTTGGTCTGGATCATCTGACCTGCGTCCGGGAAATTTCACAGCCCGGTCAGTTTCTCTCTGAGTGCCGTGTGCGGCTGATCGGCCCAAAAGGCATCCTTGACAACGTGGCCGTTCTGGGTCCGACACGCAAAGCCACCCAGGCTGAGATTTCCGCAACCGATGCCCGTACCCTTGGCATATCCGCTCCCGTTCGCCTCTCCGGCGAACTGCAGGATGCCGCCTGCATTACCCTGCAGGCGGGAAACCGGCTCATCACCCGCAATGCGGCCATCATCGCCCGGCGTCATCTTCATATGACCCCCGCAGATGCCGCTGCTTTCGGCGTGCAGCACGGTCAGTCGGTCAGCGTGCGCGTCCTTGGCACCCGTCCGCTCATTCTGGAGGATGTTCCGGTGCGCGTCAGCGAGCAGTCTGCCCTGGCCCTTCACATGGACACGGATGAGGCCAATGCGGCGGGCGCCGGCAAAGACTGTACCTGCCAGATACTCTCACCCGGTTTTTCTGCCGCTCCGTGTCCGTCAGCTGCCCGGCCCGCCGCTCCGGTTCCTCCCTGTGAACTGTCCGGCAGGCTGATCACCGATCAGGATATCCGGAAACTCCGGTCCTCGGGCTGTACCTCTCTTCATCTTTCCCGCGGACAGATTATCACCCCGCTGGCCAAAGATACCGCAAGAGAGGCAGGCATTACACTCATTTACGGAGGTTAAACCGATGTTCATCGCTAAAGTGGTTGGAAACCTGTGGGCAACCCGCAAGGAGGACTCCCTCATCGGCCGCAAGCTGATGATCGTGGAACCCTCCAAACTGGACGGCACGTCAACCGGCGAACAGCTGGTCGCCGTCGATACCATTGACGCAGGCATCGGCGAGATGGTTCTGGTGGCACAGGGATCATCTGCCCGCAAAGCGGTCGGTCAGCAGGACTCCCCTGTTGATGCGGCCATTGTGGCCATCATTGATATTCATGAGGTACAGGGAAAATGAACGATCTGGATCTGCTTCGCAGCGGCGGCGTTGTGGGCGGCGGCGGAGCCGGCTTTCCTCTCTTTAAAAAGCTCTCTGCTCCAGCGGAGATCCTGCTGATCAACGGCGCCGAATGTGAACCTCTTCTGAAAAGCGATCAGTACCTGATGCAGCGTTATCCTAAGGAGCTGCTGCAGGCCGCCTCCCGTCTGGCCTCCATCATCGGTGCCAAAGAGGCGGTCATCTGTCTCAAGGACCATTACAAATCCCAGATCCGCGCCCTTACCGATGCCCTTTCTTCCCTGTCCCTGGCACCTGCCGTCCGCCTGCATCTCCTCCCCACCGTTTACCCCATCGGGGATGAGCAGGCCCTGGTGCACAGTGCAACGGGACGAACCGTTCCGCCGGGCGCACTGCCCGGTTCGGTCGGCTGCACCGTGGTCAGCGTGTCCACGGCCCTCAATGCCCGCCGTGCGCTTGAGGGAAAACCCGTTACCCGGCGGTTTATCACCGTTGCCGGCGAGGTAAAGCGTCCAGGTGTCTATCGGGTTCCGATTGGCATGCCCGTCCGGCTTCTGCTGGAGCAGGCAGGCGGACCAACGGCTTCGGATTATCGCCTGATCCTTGGCGGTCCCATGATGGGCTCCCTTCCCCCTCCGGATACCGAAACGGTCGTCACAAAAACCCTCGGCGGCGTGTTGGTCCTTCCGGCAGATCATCTCCTGGTCCGCCATGCGGAACTCCCGCCGGAACAGATGCGGATACGGGCAATGTCCGTCTGTATCCAGTGCCGGACCTGTACCGATCTGTGTCCCCGACATCTGCTGGGACATCCCATCTATCCCCACCTGACCATGCGCAGTTTTGCGGCCGGAAACCGCCTGGAAAAATCAGCCATGCTGTGTATGGAATGCGGCATCTGTGAATTATACGCCTGCCCCATGGGACTTAATCCAAGACGCATTCAGCAGAAACAGAAGGCAGAGCTCCGCCAGGCCGGCGAGAAGCCTGCGTTTCAGCTGAAAGATCCGCCGGCTCTGGCTGAATATCATCAGGCCCCCTCTGAACGTGTACTGGCCAAAATTCATGCCAGCCGCTACGATATCCCCGTTCCCGAAAACTGCATTGACGTCACTGCTCCCTTCGTCTGCATTCCTCTCAAACAGCATATCGGTGTGCCGGCTGTCCCCTGTGTGCAGGCCGGGGATTCGGTACAGCAGGGTGACACCATCGGCCGCATGGCCGAGGGCGCGCTGGGGACTGATGTCCATGCCAGCATTTGCGGAACCGTTGACAAGATTGAAAACGGTTTCATCGTCATCCGCGCCCGGTCCTGATCACCTCCAAACTCCATCCAGGAAAGGAAAAAGCTCATGATTTCTTTGGGTCTGCTGGAAACCAACAGCATCGCCCGCGGCGTCATCGCAGGCGATGCCATGCTGAAAGCCGCAGAGGTTACTCTGCTCAAGGCAGGAGCCGTCTGCCCCGGCAAATATACCGTTCTTATCTGCGGCGAAGTCGCGGCGGTCTCTGCTTCCATGGATGCCGGCAAGGTCCAGGCCGGAGAATATCTTGTCGACGACCTGACCATTGCCAGTCTGGATCCTCAGGTCATTCAGGCCATTGCCGGAGGAAACCCTCCGTCGCGTCTCAATGCCATGGGCGTCATGGAGTTTTATACCATTGCGGCGGCCGTGGTCGCCGCAGACCTGGCGGCAAAAGCAGCAGATGTTCATCTGATGGAAGTCCGCCTGGGCCTGGGAATTGGCGGGAAATCCTATGTCACGCTTTGCGGAGAGGTTGCGGCGGTTCAGGCGGCCATTGATGCAGGCACTGTTCCGAGCCGGAAAAACGGAACGCTGGTTTCCACCTGCGTCATCCCCTCGCCCCGCCATGAGATCTTTGAATCCATGCTCTGAAACCACAACAGACAGAAAAAGCAGAGACCATTCTCTGCTTTTTTCTGTCCGGCTGAAAACGGTTTTCTCCTGTCTGGCATATCGGCGCTACGCGCCGAGCCCTATATGGCCTCATAGTCGATCTTTCGGCATCGATGTTTTTCCAATACACTTATTGGACATATCGACGCTGCGCGCCGAGCCCGTTTTCAGCCTCTTTTCAGAAATCCATGGTAAAATCAGTTATCAATCCAATCCATGTGAGAGAAGGAATACTCAATGCGCGTCCTGATCATAGAAGATGAACCACGCCTGGCTGGCACCCTTGCCGATATTGTTGAGGATATGGGCTATACCGCGGCCATTCGTCATGATGGCAATCAGGGGCTTGACGAGGCACTTTCCGGCGTTTATGAGGCCATCGTCCTGGATGTGATGCTGCCCGGACTGAATGGTTTTGATTTACTCAAAACCATTCGGGCAGAACACGTTGAAACGCCTGTTCTTATGCTGACCGCCCGGTCTGAACTGGCGGACCGTGTGCGCGGACTCGAATCCGGTGCCGACTACTACCTGACCAAGCCCTTTGAAACGCTGGAATTTCAGGCCTGTCTGCGTGCCATTATCCGCCGGAAAGGGGCCATCATCCCAGAAATCCGCCAGTTCGATGATCTCTCTTTTTCCCCGACAGAGGGACGGCTGACCTGCAGGGACCGCTCCCTGCTCCTCAGCGCCAAAGAAAAGGAAATCATGAGTCTCCTGTTTCTCAATCCCCATTCCCCCGTTTCCAAAGAGACCCTGCTCACAAAAGTCTGGGGATATGATTCCGATGCCGTTGACAATAATGTCGAAGCGTATATTTCCTTCCTGCGCAAGAAGCTCCTGCTCCTGGGATCACGCGTTCAGATTACTGCTAGACGCCGGATCGGTTACAGTCTGGAGGTGAGCGAACTGTGATTCCAAAACTTCGACGGAAGATTACCATCGTCATTATGACGGTCATGTGTCTGTTTCTTTTGGGGATTCTGGGTTTTTCCATCAGTTCCGTCCATCATATGCTGCAGGTGCAGACTGCCCGTGCGGTCCGGTCTCCGATGCAGCGCGAGGAGCATGATCCAAAGTTCCGGACCCCGGTTGCTGCCGCAACACTGTCCGATGACGGCGAGCTGCATATCGAGAACAATCAGATTGATTTTCTGACAGAGGATCAGATCCGGGAATACATCACGCAGCTTTCACAGGAGAAAAAGGACAGCGGTGAAATCGGTAGGGAGCGGCTGGCCTATCTCCGTCGTTCCGTTCCAAACGGAACGTTTTACGTATTTGCCGATACCCAGGTCGACCGCCAGTTTGCCCGGGAGCAGATACGCAACATGCTCCTTCTTTCCGCTTTCGCCCTGATCTGTTTTTTCATCACCTCGTTTCTGCTTGCCAGATGGATGGTGTGTCCGGTTGCCCGCACATGGGACAAGCAGCGGCAGTTTGTCGCAGATGCCTCCCACGAGCTGAAAACACCCCTCACCGTCATTCTGTCCAACACGGAAATGATCGCCCGCTCCGGCGTCATCACCGACCCGCGAAATCTCCAGCGGCTTGACAACATCAGTGCCGAATCCAAACGGATGCGCTCCCTTGTCGAATCCCTTCTCAGCCTTGCCCGGTCGGACAATGCCCCTGACCTTCCTCCAGCGGAAATCATCAATCTTTCCTTTCAGGTCAGCTCAGCCATCCTGACGCTGGAACCCTCCGTCTACGATGCCGGTCATCGCCTGGTGACGGAAATTGATCCGGATCTTTCCATGTATGCTAACCCCGGAGAGATCACACAGCTGGTTGAGATTCTCATCGACAATGCCTGCAAATACAGCGATCCGGGAAGTGAAATCCTGTTAACCCTGAGTGCTCTCTCCAAAAAAGAAGCACAGCTGCGGGTCAGGAGTTACGGCATTCCTCTGACCCCCAGGGAATGCACCGAGATCTTCGAGCGCTTCTCCCGAACAGATGCCTCGCGTGAGGTTACGCACGGATACGGACTTGGCCTTTCCATTGCCACCAGCATCGTCAAGCACTGCAAAGGGACCATCTCTGCCGAGTCAGACGGTCAGCGCACCAATCTTTTCAAAGTACGTCTGCCTCTTGCCGTCTCCCCGGCCGGTACATCCTCCATCTCAGCATAAACGGAATATGCACCTGATTGGGTTGCATGCAAAGAAAACGGGTTCCAGCCGGAAGCGCCTGGAGAATCGTTCCACACATGTGTCCAGTCTCATGGAAAATCTGAGAGGTTGGGCAAGCTGTGTACGCATCCACAAAACAGACTTGCTTTCATTTTCATGCCCTTGCACAGCTGATTCTATCTCTATGTTGTCCTCTTGCATTCGACAGATTCGTCGAATAGTATCCTTCTATACTCTACAATTTTATCAAATTCTATCCTTCTATACTCGACAAATTCATCGAATCTTGTCCTTCTATACTCGATAAATTTATCGAATTCTATCCTTCTATACTCGACAAATTTATCGAATCTTGTCCTTCTATACTCGACAAGATTCCATTTTTGTGCTATGATCCTCCCTGAGGAGGTGATCCCGTGAATCATGAACTGCTAAAAAGGATTATCCTTGAACAGCATGAAGTCATTCGCAGAACAAAAATCATTCCCAGATCTGTCAAATTATGCCCGGAAATCAATCAGGTTGTGACTGGGATCCGCCGCGCAGGTAAATCTACCATACTTTATGATCTCGTTAAGAAACTTGTTGCCGATGGTATTGACTGGAACAGAATCATTTACATCAATTTTGAAGATGAACGCCTTAGCGAAATGACCGCAGTTGATTTAAATGATATTCTGTCCGTTCAAAGTGAAATGAGTGATCAGCGGGGATTCTTCTTTCTAGATGAAATTCAGAACATTCCCGGATGGGAAAAATATGCACGAAGAATGGCGGATCGAAATGAATCTGTACAGATCACAGGAAGCAATGCCAGCATGCTTTCCCGTGAAATCGCAACAACTCTAGGCGGACGCTATCTTGAAAAAAATGTCTGGCCCTATTCATTTGATGAATATCTCCATGCGATTGGAATTCCTCACAGTGAAAACGATCTAATCGAAACCGTCGCTCACGCAAGAGTCAGAGCCGGCTGTCATTCCTACCTTCAAGAAGGCGGCCTCCCTGAAGCCCTTCGATATCCTTCCAAACGTGATTACATCAGCAGCGTTTATCAGAAGATCCTTCTTGGCGATATTGTTACACGAAACAATCTTCGTAACAGTCGCTCTGTCTCGCTGCTTATTAAGAAGATTGCGGAAACTATCATGCGTGAGGTTTCCTATGCTACTTTGTACGGCAATCTGAAGACAATTGGTGTCAAGGTCAGTAAAGATTCGATCATTGATTATGTAGAATATATTGTAGATGCCTACCTGCTTTTCAAAATCCACAATCACTTTTCTGCTTTTGTTGAACGTGAAACCACGCCCAAGTATTATTTTACGGACAACGGCCTGTTGAACCTTTTCCTAACCGACAAGAAAAGTGCCTTGCTCGAAAATGCCGTAGCAATTATGCTGAAGCAGCTTTACGGAGACGAAGTATGCTATATTAAATCATCCGTATCAGGGCTTGATATCGACTTTTATATTCCATCCGAGCAGACTGCAATTCAGGTTTGCTATGAATTAAACGATCATTCGGCAGATCGAGAGATTAGTAATTTACTCAAAGCATCTGCGCTCATGTCCGAATGCAAACGGCTGATCATCGTTACATTGGAAGGATCACCGTCCAGACATCCTGAACATCCCGAAATCGAATTGCTCCCCATCGATATATTCATGCTGAGAGGATTTGCATAAATCGGAATGATGATGGAAATTTTCACACTCATTTTTTTACAGTTATCGTCGTCTCTTTCAGAAGCGTTGAAAGACATGACAAATCATGTGATAATCGGCACACTTATACAACTAGTAAAAAACAGTTCAATGCCTTATCCTGCAGAAGAGTTGCCCTGTCACGAAGCGACAGTTTGTCAGAATCAGACCTCAGATAAAGGCACTCCGGCAATTTATCTAAATTGAGGTCTGCAGAGAAGCGGACTCGACGCGTAGCATCGTGTCCAATATGAGCATCAGAATAACCGCGGTGTCGAAAAAAACGGTTGCGTCTTATAAAGGAGGAGATACCTATGTCCTGTACAACTGTACTGGCTGGCAAAAATGATAGGCATGGGGCTAAATGCCTAAATGCACCCCCTTGCTTATAGAAACTCAAGGAGGTGACTTATATTATTTAAGCAGCATCGTCGACGGTTTCTATTGCACGACTAACATGGATTTCAACATTAGCATCGCCAATCCA
>JAGAHV010000295.1:0-4975 GCA_017626895.1 Clostridia bacterium
CCTGCTGATCATGCATTTTTCAAAAAGAGCTCTGCTGTCCGCCTCTTTGTCATAATAGGCGCTGATCATATCAGCGGCCATCGTTTTTCCAAATCGGCGCGGTCTGAAGACACTGACATATCTCTGGCTGGTGTTAACCACAGAATTCAGGTATGAAATCATTTCGCTCTTATCGATAAAAATCTCAGAATTCAGTGCTTCTTCAAAAGCATACTTTCCTGGATTCAAGTATGTTCCCATTTCGCCGTTCTCCTCCTCAGGCCTCAATTTCGGTCTTATGCCGGAGATTCTTTTTTTGAGGTCTGAATTTGACTCCCTGTCGCTGTTCGCGACAGGGCAGCTTTCACAAGCCTGATTCAACCGGGCAGACAAACCTTATTAAGCTGCCTTCAGTTTAGCCAACTCAAACTGTCAAGTCAAGAATTTCACGGGTTAACATTTCCGCACTTTCAGCTTCCATTCCCGGCCAAAAGACCAACCGTACTGTCTTTTTCATTCCGCGGGCATAATCAGGTCAGATTGCTTTTTCCTGCATCTTTCAGTATAATGAGCCGGACCGAGACGGGATTCCGGAGCCTGTCCGATTCGGAACGGATGTTCAGATCCGGGCACAGGCAAAGGACAAAGCAGCCGCGATGGAAGAGGCCCGGCCGACGCGAAAGCGTTAAGCGGCCAGGAAGGCACATCGAAATGAAGCAGTCAATCATCAGACGGCAGCGTATCCGGAAGGGCCGACGAGAAAACGCCCGGGTGCCTGGAATGAGCACCGGCATGAAATGGCGCTCATATGGAAAGGGGGAGGCGGAACAAACCGCGTGAAAATGAATAAAGTCTATTGCTGTTATCCCGGAGGCCGGCATAAAGCGCTGACCATGAGCTATGATGACGGACGGATTCAGGACCGCCGCCTTGTGAAGCTGTTTAACCGGTATGGGATTCGGGGAACGTTTCATCTGAACAGCGGCCTGTTTCAGGATGAGCGCCGGATTGAACCGGAAGAAATTCCGGAACTGTACCGGGGACATGAGGTCAGCGGCCATACGGTGACCCATCCGACGATTGCCCGCTGTCCCCTGCCGGAGGTGGCCTTTGAGGTGCTGAATGACCGGCAGGCACTGGAGCAGTGGACCGGGTATCCGGTTCGGGGCCTCAGCTATCCCAACGGGTCTGTGGACAAAGAGATCGAGGAACTCCTGCCGATGTGCGGAATCCGGTATTCCAGGGTCGTTGGAAACTCGGAATCCTTTGAACTGCCGGAAAACCCGTATCGCTGGATGGCAACCTGTCATCATAATCACCGGCTGCTGGAGCTGGGGGAGCAGTTCCTCGCCCTTCATAAAACCCAGTATCTGTACCTGATGTACGTCTGGGGACACAGCTATGAGTTTGACAACGACGGGAACTGGGAACTGATCGAGACCTTTTGCCGGCAGATGAGCGGAAAACCGGACATCTGGTACTGTACCAATATTGAGCTGATGGATTGTCTTGACAATTACCGGCGCCTGCAGTTTGCGGCAGACAACCGGTTTGTCTTCAATCCCAATGCGGCAGAGTGCTGGATTCAGGTCAATGACGGGACACCGGTCTGCATCCCCGGCGGGAAAACCGTCCGGCTTGGATAACGTCAGGGGCGTTCCCGGGCAGCATGCCGGAAGGAAAGCAAAGCGGCGGCGACTTTTTCATGTACTGACCTGTCCGGACCGCAGCCGGATAAAGCACGAATTGCCCTGTTTCAGTGAGAATGGAAAGAATGTTGAGAGAGGACAGACGGTGGGGAAATGAATACGATTTACCTGATTGGTGATTCAACCGTAGATGATTCCAAGGAGCCGTTTCGCGGCTGGGGATGGGCATTGCCGGAACTGGTCCGACCGGGAATCCAGGTCCGGAATCATGCACTCAGCGGACGCAGCACCCGGAGTTTCTGGGAGGAAGGGCTTTTTGAGCCGGTTTACCAGGCACTGACGGCAGGGGACCTGCTGCTGATTCAGTTCGGGCACAATGATGAGAAGGATGATGAACGGCATACAGATCCGCAGACCACCTATCCGGAAAACCTGTGGCGCTATTGCCGGATGGCGATGGAGAAAGGGGCACAGCCGATCCTGTTTACACCGGTGGCAAGGCGGTACTTTGCGGGGGACACCAGTGTCCTGTACACACATGGCGAGTATCCTCTGGCGGTACGCACCTTAGCAAAGGAACGGGGAATCCCGCTGTGCGATCTGAAAAAGGACAGCCGTGCGCTGTACCTGAAACTCGGAAAGGAACGGACGGCGGAACTGTTTGTCCGGCTTGCCCCGGGTGAGAATGAGGAATTCCCGGCCGGACATGAGGATTTTACCCATTTCAATGCCCTGGGAGCAAAAGTGATCGCGGCCCTGGCGGCGCGTGAACTGCTGGAAATTCCGGTTTCTGCACCCTATATTCGTCCGGATGTGCATCTTCCGGAGGGAATGGAATAAGGTGCAGGAACAGGCCATCAGGCAAAAGAGCCATGCCCGGGCACATGGACAGTGAGGCCGGGAGGACAGTGGCAAAGGAAAAAACGGAGGAAAGAGTAACATGGCACTTCATGTAATGGAAGAGGCAAACAGATGCCTCGGATGTAAAAAGCCCCGGTGTCAGGAAGGATGCCCGATCCATACCAATATTCCCGAGGTGATCCGGCTGCTCAAGGCCGGCCGGCTGAACGATGCCGGATGGATGCTGTTTGAGAATAATCCGCTGACGACCGTCTGTTCCCTGGTATGCAATCATGAAAAGCAGTGCGAGGGACACTGCGTTCGCGGAATCAAGGAGGCTCCGGTTCACTTTTCCATTATCGAGAACTATATTTCATCCACGTATGCCAATCAGATGGTCAAGGGACCTGCACCGTGGAACGGACGCAAGGCAGCGGTCATCGGCGCGGGACCGGCAGGCCTCACGATTGCCATCATTCTTGCCCGTTACGGATACAGGGTAACCATTTTTGACAGCCGCGACAAAATCGGCGGTGTTCTCCGTTACGGGATCCCGGATTTCCGGCTGCCGGATGATGTCCTGGATGACATGGCTTACCGGCATCTTGAGCTTAAGGGGATTCAGTTCAGGCCCAATACGTATATCGGAAGTGCCATTACCATCGACGACCTGTTCCGGGACGGGTACCAGAGCGTATTCGTCGGCGCGGGTCTGTGGAAACCGAACCGGCTCAATGTCCGCGGCGAAAGCCTTGGCAATGTGACCTTTGCCATTAACTATCTGGCCAGCCCGGATGCGTTCCGCCTGGGGGAGCGCATCATGATCATCGGCACCGGGAACTCGGCCATGGACTGCGCGCGCACGGCGGTCCGCAAGGGCGCAAAGTTTGTCACCTGCGTCAATCTGACGGACACGATTACCGCCTCCCAGTATGAATCCAGTTATGCCAGACTGGAGGGCGTTGAGTTCATCCTGAACAAGTGTACGGTGGAAATTCAGGAAAGAGGGGTCGTGCTGGCAGACAGTCAGGTGGATGAAAACGGCCGCGTGCAGCCGGTTCACGGAACGGAAATGCTCTATCCCTGCACGGGCGTCATTATTGCCGTCAGCCAGGGCGCGGAGAGCAATCTGGTCACCTCTACCCGCGGAATTGACACCAGCAAGCGCGGCCTGCTGACCGTTGACTCGGACGGGCACACCAGCCGTGCCGGTGTGTTTGCGGCAGGAGATGCCACCAGCGGGGCCCGGACGGTGGTTGAAGCGGTGGCCAACGGAAAGCGGGTTGCCGAGGCAATGCATGAGTATATGCAGACGCTCCCGATGCCGGTCTATACAGACTATCCGGACATTCCCGTGGCACAGACCATTGAGGCAGCGGCACAGGCGGAACAGCTCGTTTAATGTCCTGCCGTGCAGCGGCAGGGGATGGGAAAGCAGCGCTTCAGCGGAAGCGCAGGGGTGACAGGATGCAGCTTGAGAACAGCATCATCAATTTTCTGGGAGACAGCATAACGGAGGGGGCCGGTGCCTCCGACACGGAACACCGGTATACCGATGTGCTGGCCCGAATGTATAAGCTGAAAAGAGCCAATAATTACGGAATCGGCGGGTCCCGGATTGCCCGGCAGGTTCATGTGACCCAGGACCGGATGGACCGGGATTACTGCATGCGCTATCCGGAGATGGACCGGAATGCGGATGCGGTGGTGGTCTTTGGCGGAACGAACGATTATGGACACGGGGAGGCGCCCATCGGGACATTTGCCGACCGGACACCCGACACGTTTTACGGCGCGTGTCATACCCTGATGGATGGTCTCCTGACAATGTACACCGGAAAACCGATTCTGATTGTGACGCCGCTGCGGCGGATCAACGAAAACGATCCGGAGGGGGAAGGTCCCGGCCGGAAACTCAATGCCCATGTGCCGCTCCGGGTTTACCGGGATATCCTCCTGGAAACGGCTTTCTCCTATTCGCTTCCGGTGCTTGACCTGTATGCCACCAGCGGGATTCAGCCTGAAAATGAAAAGGTGCGGCGTGAACTGCTGCCCGACGGTCTGCATCCCAGCGATGCGGGCCACGCGCTTCTGGCCAGACGGATCGGGGAGGCACTCAGGTGTCTGTAAAGGCCCGGTCAGTTCGCCTCCGAAATTCCTGAAGAAAATGAAAACACAGTCAGATATCTGACTGTGTTTTTTGGCATTTCCGTGAGGATCGTATGCGCTCTCTGTCTCACGGCTGCGGCCGTTGAACGCGGACTGGGCATATCCCCGGCCGGAATCAGAGTTTCCCTGTACGGTTCCGGAGAGTCAGGAACCGTTTGCCGGTGGATTGCCGTATCTGCGTCTTTCTCACAGGTCTTCGCAGCCGGGGCCCTTTCCAAATGAGCCATAAGACACCCCTGTTTTCCCGGTGCCTGTTTGGACGGCCTGTCACGGCGAGACAGGGGCACGTCTGCCTTTTAAGCCCGAAGTCCGGTGATGTTAAGAAATGAAAGGATGGC
>JAGAHV010000296.1:0-2569 GCA_017626895.1 Clostridia bacterium
AAAAAAGCACGCAGATCAGATAAACTGCACAGATTTGCCCCAGATCATTCCGGTTCTGTTCAATCTGAATATCTGTCAGCTGTACGTTGCCTTTCCCGCCGGTCACGATTTCCAGAACCAGATTGTCAATTCCCTGATCAATGGTGAAATCCGTCCGGGCAATGTGCAGGAGCGGATTCAGCCGAAGATTCCCCCCGTGAACAAAAAAATGCATCCCTTCCGGTGCGGTCATTGTCAGATTTTCATCTGCCTCGCAGGAATAGGTTACCCTGAGTGTATAGGTTCCTTTGGGAATGGACAAAAACGGACTGGTCAGCCTCACCGAATTTCCTTTTTCCATCACCCATCCATCTGCCCACCGGGCATGTTCAGAGGTCCATTCCGGGAACTGGACATCCACCGATCTCATGTTCCCGCTCCGGGCAAAGAAAAAGACGCACAGTAAAGCTGCAAGTACGGCCGCCTCCGCAGCCAGGATCCATCCCATCTTCCGGCCGTGCATTGATTTTCTTCCTTTACAAGTCAATTTTAACCCGCCTGCTGAAAACGGTTACAGTACTTCTCTCAAATCCTTCAGTTCTTTCCCCGGTTTAAAAATAACACTGCGTCTGTGAGCGATTGTTGTGAAGGAATCCGTCTGAGGATTATACATCTGCCGTTCCTCCCGTTCGCGAATATCAAATGTCCCAAAGCCGTACAGCTGTACCTTTTCCCCGTCTGCCAGCCGGTCAAGGACAACCTCCACAAACGCATCCAACACTTCCTCTACATTTGCCTGAGACATCCCCACACGATTGGCAATAGAAACACACAATTCTGATTTATTCATCTTTTTCCCCTCTTCCTGAGGTGTTCTGCATGAATCGTTCCGCTTTAGATCGCCTTATCCTTTGGGGAGTGGTCTGTTTTCAGCTGCTCCGTCCGAACTGACAGATGTTCCCTCAGGGAAGATTCCGCATCCAGCCCGCCCGCTTCTGCCATGAGACACAAAGACTCAAGACAGCATGCAAGGTTCTTTTCCGTCAGCGGCGTCTCTGCAGAAAGAACGCTGAGAATCTGTTTTCTCGCTGCATCTGCATCCAGTTTTTGTTTCTTGCTCTGACTTTCCCGCTTCAGCATTTTCTGTGTTTTAAGAAGCGTCGGCAGCGATTCCGGCAGTTCTTTTATCCGTTCATAGGCACTTTGTTCCCCATGTTCCTGTTTCTTGACCGACTCCCAGACATCCACCACCGCCTCCGGTGTGTTTGCCCTGGCCGTGCCGAATACATGCTCATGTCTTCGGATCATTTTCCCGGTTATGGCACTGGTCACATCCCTGTCCGTAAAGTCGCGGTGCTCTGATCCAATCTGTGCATTCAATACCACCTGAAGAAGCACATCCCCCAGTTCATCCGCAATCTTCTCCGGCTTTTCTGTTCCCATGGCATCCGCCGCCTCACACGCTTCCTCAATCATGTATCTGCGAAGCGTTCTGTGTGTCTGAGCCCGGTCCCAGGGACATCCATCCGGTGAGCGAAGCACGGCAATGATTTTTACAAGGTCCTCATAACTCGCACGTGTCCGGTTCAGCACATCCACTTCCGGAACAAATACCGCCGTCCGGTGGTCGTACCGGGGCTGTCTGTCAAGTTCAAACAGAGAGATTCGTCTCCCTTCCGGCGATTCTGCCCCGGCGTTTTCAAAGAAAACCACTTCCGTGTCATCATCGTACAGATCCGACAGCCACAGTTTTACATCCGACGCCAGCATCTGATCATTGATTTCACAGATCACCTGCGGTTCCATCTGAACGCGCCGGCTGCCAAGTGTCATGGCATAATACACATGTACGTTATCCGGATCTGTCAGTCCCTGTGCAGTAACTGCCGCCAGGACATTGTCAGAGAGCGAAACCCCGCCCAGCACACGGACCTGAATGGCCTCAGGCAATGACCGGATCAGTTTTTTGACAGTTGCATCACTGACGGGATCCGAAACAGCATAGCAAAGATCCCCCTGCAGGGCCTGCCGGATCAGGTACTCTGCTGCCGCATCGCACAGTTCATCAAAGTCCTCATAATCATCGTACAGCGAATCAAGCGTTTCAAAGGAAATGCCGTCAAATACCGGAAGCTGCACAGCACCATGATGTTTTGTCCTCAGAATCACGCGGCCGGCTTTCCGGATGATTTCACAGGCACCCAGTGTGACCAGAGAACCATCATCCGGACCGAGGGGCACAATCACAATCTCATTTTTCCTGTTCTGCATCGTTTGTATCCAGTATCTGTTCGATAATAAAACGCGGGCGGCGTTTGGTTTCATTATAGATCTTTCCGATGTACTCGCCCACAATCCCCAGTCCGAGCAGTTGAATGCCGCCCAGCATCCAGATGGAGGCCATCAGGCTTGACCAGCCGGAGGTCGACTTCCCGGCAGCCTTGGTAATGATGGCATAAACAAACATGACCAGACTGCAGAGAAAGATGAAAACACCCGCAAAAAAGACAAGACGAATGGGTTTTACGGAAAAGGACGTAATGCCGTCTGCCGCAAATGCGATCATTTTTTTCAGCGGATACTTGCTCTC
>JAGAHV010000297.1:0-4046 GCA_017626895.1 Clostridia bacterium
GACGCTCTATCCGCACAAGGTAGAAGAATTCTGGCTGTGGGTATCATCCTGGGCGCTGTTCATCTCCAAACCTTCCGACCTCGGCTATGACGACGAAGGCTATGCCCTGCCGGAACTTGAAATCCGGAAGCACTGTATCAGCAATCCGAACGCAGAGCACGCCGACAGAGACGGACAGTACAAGCTCATGAATGACGCTGCAGCCAGCCTGCAGGAGGCGTCCCGGGAGAAGAAAGAGAGCATTTCCGCCCGCTGCGCCCTTGCAAAAGAGATCGTGGATTCAGACCCGGAAGCGCATTTTATTCTGTGGCACGACCGGGAAGCGGAGCGGGAGGAGCTGAAAAGGATCCTGCCGGAAGCGGTCGACATTTACGGTACCATGGATTACGACGAGCGCGAGCGCCGCGTGATGGACTTCTCAGACGGCAAAATCCGCCTGTTCGCCACGAAAAAGAGCCTGTCCGGCTGCGGCTGCAATTTCCAGTATTACTGTCACCGGGCGATTTTTGTCGGCATTGATTATGAGTTTCATGATTTCATCCAGGCGATTCACCGCATTTACCGATTCCTGCAGGCGGAGCCGGTGATCATCGATATCATTTACACGGAGGCGGAAGACCCGATTTACCGTGCTCTGATGGAGAAATGGAAGCTCCACAACGAGCAGCAGGAGAACATGCGGGAGATCGTGAAAAAATACGGCCTGAATGAAGCCGCGCAGGCGGCAAAGATGGCCAGAAGCATCGGAGTAGAAGAAATGATCGTACACGGACAGAATTTCACGGCGATCCACGGCGACTGCGTGGAAGAAACCGCAAAAATGGAAGAAAACAGCGTGGACATGATTCTGACGTCAATTCCATTCAGTAACCATTATGAGTATACGCCAAGCTATAACGACTTCGGACACAACGAAAACACGGAGCGGTTTTTTGAGCAGATGGACTTTCTGAGCCCGCAGCTGCTCCGAATCCTCCGGCCGGGGCGTGTGTTCGCCTGCCATGTGAAGGACCGCGTTCTGTTCGGAAACGCAACCGGGACCGGAATGCCGACAATGGAGCCGTTCCATGCGCTCTGCATTGAGCATTATATGAAGCATGGATTCCAGTATTTCGGGATGATCACCGTCGTCACGGATGTTGTGCGGGAAAACAATCAGACATACCGCCTCGGCTGGACGGAGCAGTGCAAGGACGGGACGAAGATGGGCGTCGGATGCCCGGAATACATTCTGCTTTTCCGGAAGCTTCCGACGGATACCTCCACGGCTTATGCGGATGTACCGGTCGAGAAGAGCAAGGAAGACTACACCCGGGCGCAATGGCAGATTGACGCACACGGATTCTGGCGATCTTCGGGAGATCGGCTGCTGACGAAAGAAGAGCTTGAAAAGATCCCTGTCAGCAATCTGCAGGCGGCGTATCGGAAGTTTTCCCGGGACAGCGTGTACAGCTATGAAGAGCATGTCGCGCTTGCAAAGAAGCTGGATGCGGACGGCCACCTGCCGGCAACCTTCATGGTTGTCGCGCCGGGATCCTGGTCAGAGGATGTATGGGACGATGTAAACCGGATGCGGACCCTGAACACCACACAGAGCCAGAGACGGCAGGCCCTGCACGTTTGCCCGCTTCAGTTCGACATTGTGGACAGGCTGATCACCCGGTACAGCAATGAGGGAGATCTGATTTTTGATCCCTTCGGCGGCGTCGGCACAACGCCCCTTCGGGCGCTCAAACTGAAGCGGCGCGGTCTCATGACAGAACTGAACGAGGGATATTTTCGGGACGCGGTCGGGTACCTGCATGAAGAAGAGGCAAAAGCGGACGTGCCCACGCTGTTTGATCTGATCGATGAAGCGGGGTGAACATGCCATGAATGAATTACACTTTTCGCCAAGAGAGCAGGAAGCGATCAAGAAATGCCCGATATGCGGAAAGGTTTTCTTCGTTCCTTGCTTATCCACATGGGTATTCAAAAAGAACGTGAATCGAAAGGCTGCAAACCACTGTGTTCTGTATTTCTGCAAGTACAGCTGCAAACGCAAATATGATGAACAGTTTTCCCGGAATGAGATCATCGCGCGGAAGCAGAAGACAGAAAAAGTGGTTGAAGAGCGGGTGCGGTCAAAGCGTCTCGGACGTCCGCCGACGCCGGAAGAAGATTATCGGGAAAAGACCTGCGCGGAATGCAAGTATTGTATGCAGGGCAGATTCGGTTTTACGGACTGCACGATATATTCGATGGCAATCAACCCGCATCGCTCCGCCTGCAAGCGATACAGAAGAAAAGAGATTGACGACCATGGAAAACAATCTTGATCTGACAGAACTTCTGGATTACATCGATCCTCGAGACTGTGACTATACGGAATGGCTGAATGTCGGCATGGCCCTGAAGGAATCCGGGTATGCCTGCAGTGTTTGGGAAGAATGGTCACGCCGGGACCCCGGCAGATACCACGCCGGTGAGACGTTCCGTAAGTGGGACAGCTTCAAAGGCACTTCCGTGCCGGTCACGGGCGGGACCCTTGTTCAGATGGCCAAAGACCGCGGATGGAATCCCGGCGACGGCGGCCACGAGCTGGACTGGAACGACGAAATCGGCGGCCGCGACGATCATGTCGTCGTCCAAAAAGGCTGGATTGAGTCACAGGATTTTAAAGAGCCTGGAGAAGACTGGAAACCGGAAGAACAGCTGATAACCTACCTTGACGTTCTGTTCAATGAAGATGAGAACGTCGGATACGTGACCGAGGTTTGGGAGAAGGATGACCGTCTTCTCCCGACATCCGGGAGCTATGACCGGACCGCCGGCCAGCTCAAGGCGGAACTGAGGAAATGCAAAGGGGACCTCGGCGCGGTCCTGGGGGATTATAACAAAGCGGCGGGGGCCTGGATCCGGTTTAATCCCTTAGACGGCAAAGGCGTCCGGAATGATAACGTGACAGACCTGCGCTATGCCCTTGTGGAATCGGACGAAACCGATCTCGGCCAGCAGAACGCGATTCTCCGTGAACTGGAACTGCCAATTGCCGCCTTGGTTTATTCCGGGAAAAAGAGCCTGCACGCCATTGTGCATATCGGAGCGCCCAATTATGAGGAATACCGCAAGCGCGTGGAATTCCTCTATGATATCTGCCGAAAAAACGGCCTGAAACCGGATAAGCAGAACAAGAATCCTTCCCGACTCTCGAGAATGCCCGGAATCATCCGCGGGGAACATAAACAGTTTCTTCTGGATACGAACATCGGCAAAAAGAACTGGGACGAATGGCGGGAATGGATTGAAGGCGTGAACGACAATCTGCCGGATCCCGAATCCCTGACAGAGACCTGGGACAACATCCCGCCGCTCTCCACGCCGCTGATTGACGGGGTGCTGCGCAGCGGGCATAAAATGCTGATTTCCGGCCCGTCCAAAGCCGGCAAGAGCTTTGCCCTGATAGAGCTTGTGATTGCCATTGCCGAAGGCAAGACCTGGCTGCAGCATTTTCCGTGTACGCAGGGCCGCGTGCTGTATGTCAACCTGGAACTGGACCGGGTGAGCTGCCTGCACCGCTTCCGCGACGTTTACACCGCGCTGAAATGGGCGCCGCGAAACATCGCCAATATCGATATCTGGAATCTGCGCGGGCAGGCGATCCCGATGAACAAGCTTGCACCGAAACTTATCCGGCGTGCGGCAAAACGCAACTACACCGCGATCATCATTGACCCGATTTACAAGGTCCTGACCGGCGACGAAAACAGCGCGGACCAGATGGCCGCGTTCTGCAATCAGTTTGACCGGGTATGCCATGAGCTCGGCGCTGCCGTCATTTACTGCCACCATCACAGCAAGGGATATCAGGGGCAGAAACGCAGCGTGGACCGCGCCTCCGGTTCCGGTGTGTTTGCCCGCGATCCCGACGCGATTCTGGATATGACGCAGCTGGTTGTCAGCGATACACTCGCCAATTACATTGACGATGAAGGGGCGGCGCACGTCCGGACCGCCTGGCGCATTGAAGGAACGCTCCGCGAGTTCGCCGCGTTCGAGCCGGTCAA
>JAGAHV010000298.1:0-21899 GCA_017626895.1 Clostridia bacterium
GACGCCGCCGCCGACGCCGGTTCCGCCGACTCCCTCACCGGTTCCCTCGCCGACCCCGGTGCCAAGTCCCCTTGAGCAGATGTCGGACATGTTCAGCATGCCGGTGCTGATCGGGATTGGGGTTGCACTGACGGCGGCCATTCTGGGAATACTCATTCCCTCGGCCATCAGCAGCGCAAAAAAGAAAAAGCGCATTAAGGACGCCATTGATACGATTGAACTCTCGCCGGATACGCGGGATCCCCTCAAAAAGGCGAAAGCCGGAAAACGCAAAGACAGCCGGAACGCCAGGAAGCCGGAACGGGAAAACAGCGACATCATCTCAGCCAAGGAACTGACCGAAGAGGACCTCAGTCAGGCAGATAAGCCGGATGAGGAAAACGAAAAGGAAAATGGAACGGAAAAGGCGGAGAGTGAGTCCAGCCGGCGGCGCGGTGCCCGGAATGAGGAACGGAAAGCCGATCCGACACTGCGTGTGGAGCCGGTAGACCGGCGGCCGGAATTCCCGGAGACGCGCAGGGTGGATAAGTCCAAGACCAAGGTCTTCAGCCGTGAGACGGTGCCGGATCAGGCGGAGATGCCTGAGGCGACCCGGAAAGTCCCGGTGGCCGTTGTACGGGAGGAACTGAAGGAGAATGAACCGTCATCCGGACCGGAGGAAACCGGCAGAAAGCCCAAAGAGAAAAAGCGCGGGCTTTTCGGGAAACGGAAATATACGGAGACTGAGGACGAGGATCTTTTTGAGTAACAAATAACTGAACAGGGCCGCCGTTGCAAACGGCGGCTTTGTTCGAATGGAGCGAAAACAGGTGTTTACAGGGATACGTAAAGAGGCCATTGATTTTCTGATCGGTCTCCGGCTGAACAACAATGAAACCTATTACAAAGACCATCTGGATATCTATGAAAAGGAACTGCGCGCCCCGCTGAGGGAGCTCAATGAGGCGGTGACGCCGGTCATTCATACCCTGGACCCGGAACTGGACACACGGCCGGTGAGCGTCATTGCCCGGCTGCGGCGGGATACCCGGTTTACCAGGGACAAGTCGCCTTTCCGGGATCATGTCTGGATGGGCTGGCGGTATCCGGGGGAGCGGCGCAGCGAAGGATTCCACATGTACTGGGGCTTCGGCCCGGACTGGATGGGCTGGGGCTGCGGCAGTTACGGGACGGACCGTCCGCTGATGGACGCGTTCCGGCAGCGGATCCTGACCGCTCCGGACCAGGTGCGGGAGGTGTTTCAGGCAGAGGGGTTCCCGAAGCGGTACGTGATCGGCGGAGAGGAATACCGGAAAATGAAGGTGCCTGAGTCGGTGCCGGAGGATCTGCGGCCTCTGTACACGCTCAAGTACCTGTCAGTCAGCCATGATGCCACCGAGGCGGAATGGGCGCTGATGCGCACGCCGGAGTTTGTCCGGCAGATGGTTGCTGAGATCAACGCAATGACGCCGCTGCTGCGCCTGATGAAGGAACTGCGCAGGGGCGGTGAGCCGGTAACGCCCATAGAGGCACCCAAACCGGAGGTCCCGCTGGCAGAGGAGCGGACGGGGAAAATCGTCGTGCGTTCGGCAGAGGAATTTGAATTCTGAGCAAAAAGGGCAGCACCTGAACCGGACTGCCTGATGACATAGAGGAGAGTAAACATGTTCAATATCGTGGAAATGCTGAAAGCCATGCTGTTTGGCATCGTGGAGGGAATCACGGAGTGGCTGCCGGTCAGCTCGACGGGGCATATGGTTCTGCTGAATCAGTTTGTACGGATGGATGTCAGCGAGCAGTTCATGTCCATGTTTGATGTGGTGATTCAGCTGGGGGCCATTCTGGCCGTCATCATTCTCTTTTTCCGGCAGATCTGGCCGTTTCAAAAGCCCGGACAGGCGGGCGGCATTTTCAGAATGGACGTAATCCGGCTCTGGATTCTGGTGGTGATTGCCATCCTGCCCAGCGCGATTGTGGGCATTCCCCTGGATGACTGGATGGATGCCCATCTGCACAACAACGTGGTCATTGCCATCATGCTCATTGTGTACGGCGTTTTGTTCATTGTGGTCGAGCGCAGCGGGATTGTGAGGGGCCGGCAGCGGGTCAATGACCTGCAGAAAATGGATGTCCGGACGGCGGTTCTGGTAGGTCTGTTTCAGGTGCTGGCCCTGATTCCGGGCACCAGCCGTTCCGGCGCTACCATCCTGGGCGGCCTGCTGGTGGGATGCTCCCGGGCTGTGGCCGCGGAGTTTACCTTTATCATGGCCATTCCCACCATGGCAGGGGCGAGCCTGATCAAGCTCCTGAAATACGGCCTGTCCTTCACGCCCGGCGAGATCGTGATTCTTTTGACCGGCTGCGTGACGGCGTTCATCGTTTCCATGCTGTCCATACGGACCTTTATCGATTACATCAAGCGGCACAGCTTTGAACCCTTTGGCTGGTATCGGATTATTCTGGGCCTTCTGGTGGCCATTCTGACCGTCCTGCAGGGGTGAACTGAGACGTGCCGCAGGCGGGAATTAGGGAGAAAACAGGATGATTTACTCGAGTGCCGGCATGATTGCCCTGCTTATTCAGCTGATTATCAATCATGAGGTTTTCTGGAACGAAGCCGCGGACCGGTTCATCCCTGCCAGGGGTGAGTATCGCCGTTTCGTGATGGCCATTACCGTTTATTTCGTGGCGGACGCTTTCTGGGGAATTCTGTATGAGCGCGGCCTGCTGACACTGTGTTTTGCGGATACCGTCTTTTACTTTGTGACCATGGCCTTTTCGATCCTTCTTTGGACCCGCTATGTCATTGCCTACCTCAAGGAACGGACGCTGTTTGGCACCGTCCTCCTGGGCGCAGGCTGGGTGCTCTTCCTCGTGGAGATGGTGGTCCTGGTCCTCAACTTTACCGCGCCGGTGCTGTTTTCCTTTACGCCGGAGGGGACATACCAGGCAGGACCGGCCCGGTATGTCACGCTGGTGGTGCAGATCGCCATGTTCCTCTTGACGGCGCTGTACGTGATGGTCCTGTCGCGCAAAGGCTCCGTGACCATGCGCAGAAGGCGGGTAACCATCGGACTTTCCAGCCTGACCATGGCCGTGTTCATTCTGCTGCAGTCCGTGTATCCGCTGCTGCCCCTGTACGCCATCGGGTGCCTGCTGAGCTGCTGTATCCTGCACAGCTTCGTGCTTGAAAATGAAAAGGATGAATACCGGGACAACCTGGAGGTGCGTCTGCAGGAAAACGTGCTGAAGGGCAACTACTATGATCTGCTCACGGACCTGCCGGGCATGTCCTACTTTTTTGAACTGGTGGAAAAGAAGCGGCAGCAGATGCTCGCTGGCGGCATCCGGCCGGCCTACCTCTATCTGAACCTGAGCGGCATGAAGTTTTACAACCAGAGCCGGGGCTTTACGGAGGGGGACCGTCTGCTGCGCAAATTCTCTGTTTACCTCACCTCGGTGTTCGGGATGGAAAACTGCAGCCGGTTCGGCCAGGACCATTTTGCCGTCTTTACCGAGGCGGAGGGGGTCGAGGAACGGCTGAGCAGGCTGTTTGAGGCCTGGGAAAAGGAGCGGGGCGAATCGACGCCGGTGATTCTGGCGGGCATTTATCCGGGAACGGGCGCGGAGGATATCAGCACGGCCTGTGACCGGGCCAAGATCGCCTGTGATGCAGTCCGCACCGGTTACGTCTCTTCCTTCATGACGTTTGACGCGGACATGTATGCCCGTGCGGAACAGGAACAGTACATCATTTCCCACCTGGATCATGCCATTGAAAGCCGGTGGATTCAGGTGTATTACCAGCCCATTATCCGGGCGACCAATGACCGCATCTGTGATGAGGAGGCCCTGGCCCGCTGGGTGGATCCGGAACGGGGATTTCTGTCCCCCGGGGAGTTTATTCCGGTGCTTGAAAATGCCCGAATCATCTACAAGCTGGACCTGTATGTGCTGGAACAGGTGCTCCTGCGTCTGCGCGGGAAGATGGATCGCGGAGAGTGGATGGTTCCCCAGTCCGTGAACCTGTCCCGGTCGGACTTTGATGAATGTGATATCGTGGAGGAGATCTGCAGGCGGGTGGATGCGGCCGGGGTGCCGCGGCGGTTCATTACCATTGAGATTACCGAGAGCATCGTCGGGACGGATTTTGACTTTATCCGCCGGGAAGCGGTTCGGTTTCGCGAGCTGGGCTTTCCGGTCTGGATGGATGATTTTGGCAGCGGGTATTCCTCGCTGGATGTCCTGCAGAGCCTGCCGGTGGACCTGATTAAACTGGACATGCGGTTCATGCAGCGGTTTGATCATGATGAAAAGAGCCGGATCATCCTGACCGAGCTGATGAAAATGGCCATCGGCCTTGGCATTGACACGGTCTGTGAGGGCGTCGAGCGGCCGGATCAGGTGGAGTTCCTCAAGGAGATCGGCTGTACGCGCCTGCAGGGCTATTATTATACAAAGCCCATTCCGGCAGAGGAAACGGAGCAGGCCTATCACTCCGGCGCCCTGAACGGATACGAAAAACCGGATGAGGTGGACTACTATAACGCGCTGGGACGGATCAGCCTGTATGACCTGACCAGCCTGACCAAGGATGATGCCAGCCTCCGGCAGTACTTCAACACCGTTCCCATGGCCATTGTTGAGGTGAACGGGGAGGATCTGCGGATTGCCCGCTGCAACAGGACTTACCGGGAATTCATGGAAAAGGTCTTTTCAATGGAACCCTCTGCCCAATGGGCATCATTCGGGCCGGTGGCGGAAAAAGGACGGGACTTTCTGTCCTCGCTGAAAAGGTGTATCCGCGAAAATGAGCGGGGGGTCTATGACCTGAAAGGTCCGGAGGGACAAATGGTGCATCTTCTGATGCGCCGGATTGCCCGGAACCCGGTTACCGGAACAGAGGCTGCCGCGCTTGCGGTGCTGAAAGTCGGAGATCCTTTGGCCTGATACTGAATACAACAAAAGAGTCGACAGGAATTGATCCTGCTGCGGAGTACATAGATAGGAAAGGAACGGAAATGATCGGGTACGAGGAATACTTGAGTAAGCATTCGAATGTTTCAAAAAAGCGGTCAGAGGAGCTGAGAAAGGGCGAATATCTGCTGAGGAAAGACGGGATTGCGCTTATGCCCCTAAATTTGGTGAGCTGGCACGAGGTCGTTGGGGTGGATCCGGAACGGCTTCTTTGTGACTGCAATGTATTTCATACCAGAAAAGCCTGTCCACATGTGGCGGCCATGCTCGGAAAGAAAGAGGACAATGGCGGAAAACTCCCTGTGACAGATGCCCGACAGTACGTGAAGGAATGTCTTGAGAAGCTGGAGAGTATTGCGGCAAAGAAGCCGGAATATCTCAGAGGGTATGTTGAAACGTTTACCTCAAAGGTAGGTTTCCTGATCGAGGACCTTTCATGGAAAGACAGACAGCATCTTCTGCTGGAATTGGCACGCATTCTGAATGCGCCTGAATGGATGAAACTGTTTTCGGATACCTGCAGGGGTTGTTTCAGCGAACTGAGATGGGCATCGCACGAGCAAACAGGAAAGCTGTTCAATACGCTGTTTGAGAAACGACAGGAATACAAATGGTCCGTGAGCGCCATGCTGATTAACATGGAAAGCTATTTGTCGAAAGAAAAGAAGGAGATTCTCATTCGGGAGGTTGCGGCGGATGAGGCATTAACGGACCAGGTCATGCCGATGCTTTCGACGTATGACTATCACTATTTCAGCCGGGAGCGGCAGGTCAGGTTCATCAGAAAGGTCGATTTGGACGAGGTTCCCGGAATGTACGTCTCGGAGGTCCTCCATCTGATGATGGAGGAGCCGCCGATGTATGCGGATTATCTGGCACTGGTTGACCGGGCGAGTCTTGAAACGGGAGAAGTGCAGCCTGAAGATGTCAAAAAGCTGAAAGAGGCCGGTTATGGGGACAGGATGCAGGGGGCAGTGGATCATCTGGTGTACAGGATCAACTCCATGGAGGACTATAACAAGGTAATTGCCTGTATCCCGCATGAAATGTTTCTGCCTGCGTGGAAAAAAAGAAGCACGTCACGGTACCAGTGGTTCAGGTCGGGAGACTACCAGATCATCATTGATTTTCTGGAGGATCCGGAGGTAAACCTGGATCGTTACAATGTGGAATCACTCAGCCCGGACGTACTTGACAGGATTGTGGAAGTCAGACCCGAATATGCGAAAGAGATTTGCGCGGTGACAAGGAAAAATTACCGCGCGTCCATCAAGGCCGGAATACCGGAAAAGGTAAGAAAGAACGTGATGATCCTGGCCAAGGGAAATGATGCCATTGCCTCCAGGTATGTTTCGGATACCGACGTATTTAACCGGAACGGGGATGATCTGGTGTATCTGACGGCCATTGGCATGCATTTTAAGACGCTTCAGAAAATCGCGCCGGAACTGAAAAAGATGGAGGGGCCCCATGCTGCTGGACAGAATAAATGACAAGGTGCTCGCCGAGCTCAGGGAAAAATACGGCAGTCAGCCTGAATTTCAGCCGGAGCAGTATGAGATTTATTATCGGTATGATGTGGCTGCCGGCGTCATGACCTATGTGGCCGGACGGAAAGAACTCATGAGGAAGACGGGACCGCTTGGGTACTGGTTTTCCATCGGAGCGGACCTGAAAATTCATACGGGGAAGGAATTCCCCTGGTATCCCCTGTTTGCCTATCTGGTCGAACAGGAAAAAAGTCAGTCCCCCGAAGAGCAGAAAAAGATGTACGGGGAGGCATACTTTACCCTGGGAGCCGTTGCGGGGCTTTCGAGCCGGGAACTGGCAGACCGTGAGAAGGCCAGAAGTGCCTTTCTTTCCTTCCTTGACCGTCTGGAGGAGAAAGGACTGCTCAATGAACAGAATCAGCAGGAAAAGGCGCTTGAGGTACAGTTTGTCATCAAGGCCCTGTCCAAGGACAAAGCACTGGAACTGACCATGCAGCTCAGCGGGCCGGATGGGAAGCAGTACCCGGTCAATGATGCGAGACGTTTCTGCGATACCCTGAAAAAAGGCGGGAATCTGAACCTTTCGACCAAACTGGCCGTGCACCTTGCCCCGGATGTGTTTGAGGAATCCTGGCAGCCCTTTATGGAACACTTTACGGAATATCTGGCATTCGGAACGGAGGGGCGGTCACCGGTCTTTTCGGTGCGCCGGGAACGGATTCCCTCGTTCCTTCTGCAGATTCCGGAATCGGCCAGGGACAGTGCACTCACGATGAACGGGAAAAAGTGGACCATTGTCGAGGCAGAGGAGCCGGCGTCCCTGAGTCTTGATTCGGCGGGGAACATGAATCTGAATCCGCCGATTTCAGACCCGAATCAGATCTATGTCACCTCCGAGCGGCAGATGGCGCTTTTTTCGCCGGAGAGCCGGAATGTGAGCCTGTATCGGTTTGACACGGCGGTGAATGCGGAACTGTACGGCTATTTTGCCTCCAGACAACCGAAGGAAGTGGAATACGTACAGGATATCCTCGTCAAAAAGATCGTGCCGGTTTCCTCCGGAATCATCCGCAAATCAAAGAAGAATACCTTCGTCATTGCCCTGTATGTCTCCCTTGAGGATGATGGGCTGGCATTCCGTACCGAATACCGGGTAGGGGATGAAAAGAAGGAAAAGGGCTTCTTTGAGGGAAAGCCGCTTGAGACGGCGATGATCCGGACCTATGAGGCCACGCTGTTGGGCCTTCGCGGGGCTGAAAACGGGAAAGTGACCGATCCCGGGAGCGTCCTGGCCTTTATCCGCGGAGATCTCGCACCGCTTCGGCAGGTGGCCTCTGTCTATCTGGATGAAAAACTGCGGCGGATGAAGGTGCGCAAGGGTCCTGAGGTCAAGATGACCGCAACCAAGGTGGGCGGCTGGCTGAATCTCTCCATTCACAGCAGTGAGTACACGGAGGAAGAGCTTGTGGCCATCTATAAGGCATACCGCCTGAAAAGAGGCTTCTTCCTCCTCAGAGATGATTTCATCGTGCTGGATGAGAAGGAAATGCAGCCGGTGGAGGCGATTATTGAGGATATCGGCGCAGAGAAAAAGCTGTCGGATATTACCCTTCCGTTCTACCACATCATGGAGCTGGAGCGTTTCAGGGAAGCCGGTATGGACCTGACCATGGACCGCTTCGTGCAAAAGGCGGTCACGGAGGTGGTGGAGTACAAGAAGGAAAGGCTGACGCTGGCTGCCAGCCTTAAAAAGGTGCTGCGCCCCTATCAGGCGGATGGCGTCCGCTGGATGCGTAAGCTGTCCAAATACGGCTTTTCCGGCATTCTGGCAGATGACATGGGCCTGGGTAAGACGCTGCAGGTGCTTACCTTCCTGTCGACATCCGACTTTGACAAGCCGGTCCTGATCGTCTGCCCGAAATCGCTGGTATACAACTGGCGCAATGAGGTCCGCAAATGGATGGGCGATATTCCGGTGATCATCATCGCCGGCCCCCGGGATGCTCGAATGGGGATGATTCAGTCCATTCCGAAGGAGGGGCGGGTCCTGTACATCACGGGCTATGACTCGCTGCGGATGGATATTGAGGCGTACCAGGAAAAGAACTTTTCCCTGGTGCTGGCGGATGAGGCGCAGAATGTCAAAAATGCCTCAACGCAGAAAGCCAAGGCGATCCGTAAAATTGAGAGTGACATGCGGCTGGCGCTGACGGGTACGCCGGTGGAGAATTCCCTGACGGACCTGTGGTCCATCTTTGATTTCCTGATGCCCGGTTATCTGGGCAATGAATCCGCGTTCCGTTCAAGGTATGAGACGGAGGTGAACCGGGACGAGGTGCGCGCCGAGCTGGCCAGGAAGGTGTCCCCGTTCCTGCTGCGTCGCGCCAAGGAAGAGGTGCTTGATTCCCTGCCGGGCAAAGAGGTCATTCTGGTGACCGTGTCCATGGCGGATAAGCAGCGGGATCTCTACGAGGCGTACCTGCACAAGGCCAGGGAGATCGCGGAGCAGGAAAAGGGCGTCAAAGTTCTGGCGGAGCTGACGAGGCTGCGGCAGCTCTGTGTGGATCCCTCGGTCTTCCTGGAGGACTATGATGAGACCTCCGGCAAGCTGGCGGTGGCCCTTGAGCAGGTCATGGTGGCCATTGAGGGCGGACACCGCGTCCTGGTCTTCTCCTCCTTCACCCGGGTGCTTGAGCACTTCAGGTACTATCTGGAGGAAAAAGACATCCGTTCCTACTACATCAGCGGCGATACGCCGGGCGCCATGCGCGTGGAGATGGCCGAGCGCTTCAACCAGGAGGACCGGATCAAGGTCATGCTCATCTCCATCAAGGCGGGCGGCACGGGACTTAACCTGATCGGCGCCGATACGGTCATCCATCTGGATCCCTGGTGGAACTTTGCCGTGGAAGAGCAGGCGACGGACCGGGCCTACCGGATCGGGCAGACTAAGCCGGTGACGGTCTACAAGCTGATTTCCCATGATTCCATTGAGGAAAAGGTGGTCGAGCTGCAGGAAAAGAAGCGGCAGGCCAGCGCGGATGTGGTGCATACCAGCGTGGAGGGCATTGACAGCTTCACCGCGGATGATATCCGGTACATCCTTCAGTAAGTGAAAAACAGGTATTATGCCTGGTGGCCCGGGAATATCCGGGAGCATTTTCCGGACATTCCCAGGCCGCTGATTCCCGCTGCGGGCTGACCGGTCCTGAAAGGGGAGATCCGTTCAGTTCGTGAACAGGGACGGCGGGACCCAGTGGTGCCTAAAAGGCATACCCATACGAAAGCAGCTGCAGAGGGGGAGCTGAATGCTGAGCATATTTTTCGGAAAATATCGGGGCTCAGAGTATATCGAAAACCCGGATCTTTACTTTGACAATACGTATGCGGATGAATGGCTGACAGATGAGCGGTCAAAAGAGATGGTAAAAGATGTGGACCGTTCAGAGTTGATCGGTCCGAATCTTGTCATCAGTCCCGTCCTGGGCTCCATACCGATAACCCGGCTGTCCGGTGGGGTAAAGACGCTTATCCAGGTGGATCATGATCCCCACCATGTCTATAATGCGTCTGCCTGCGGGGACAACTGTGCCAAATGGCTGCTCAGAATTGGCGAGGATAAGGATGTCCTTGTGCGTCTTGGACACATGATGCATTTTGAAAGAAATGCTCAGATGCAGGCAGGTCCGGATGAAAAGTCAGATCGGAAGCCGCTGACGATACGGATTGCGAATACGGGTGAGATTGTGCACTCCCAGGCGGAATTAAACAGGAAGGTGATCCTTGCCGGAATGCTGGATGATGGGGAAGAGGAATGACCGGAACGCATGACATCATTTTGTATAACAACAAGGTTCATTATCATCTCACGGTAAGAAGAAACATAACGATTTTAAGAGGGGACAGTGCGTCCGGCAAATCAGAGTTGATCCGCCTTCTTACGGGATATAACAGCCATCCGGCATCATCTGGCATTACGCTGATCTGCGACAAAAAGTGTTCAGTGCTGACGGAGGGAAACTGGCGGCTCTACACGAATTCCTGTACGGACCATATTTTCTTTATTGATGATGGAAATGCCTTTGTCAAAACAAAGAAGTTTGCCGAAACGGTCAGTCGAGTGGGCCCGACGCGCAGCGTCGATTCGTCAAACAGGAGCGCCGGAACAATAGCGGTGCCCAAAGACCAGTTCACTGCTCATAGAGAAGCAGACAATTATTTTGTCATAATCAGCCGGGAAACGTTGTCACAGCTTCCATACAGCAAAGACGAGCTATACGGTTTACGAGAAGAGGCTGATTCAGGAGGAGATCATCTCCCCGGACGCGTTTATAATGAGATGTACAGGCTATTCGGGAGGGATGAAAATCTGGCCGGAGTGCCTGAGAAGGGCTGAAAACGGGAAAGTGACCGATCCCGTGGACGTTCTGGTCTTCATCTGCGGGAACTTGCACGGCTTTGACAGGCAGTCTCTGTCTGTCGGGAGGTCATGCGCGGCGGGAATCAGACAAATCCAGGAGGCGGGCTTTCTCAGACAGATGATAGCGGTGAGACCTGTGGATGATTGACGGTAGGATGAAAATGAAAACAGTCATTATGGCCGGCGGCCGGGGAATGCGTATCCGGGAACAGTTCCCGGAGATTCCCAAGCCGCTGATTCCAATCAGAGGCAGACCGGTGCTGGAATGGGAGATCCGGGTGCTGCGTGAGCAGGGACTGCGGGACCTGATAGTGACGGTGTCCCATATGGCGGACCAGGTCATGCGTTATTTCGGAGACGGAGAGCGTCTGGGCGTTCATCTTGAGTATGTGGTGGAACAGGAACCGCTGGGTACGGCCGGGTCCCTCTTCGGGCTGCGGGACCGGCTTGGATCGGAGCCCTTCCTCCTGCTGAACGCTGATACCCTCTTTGAAGTGGACCTGTGGCGCCTTGTGGCATTTCACCGGGAACATCAGGCTCTGGTCACGCTGCTGGTGCATCCAGGGGATCATCTATGGGACTGCAGCGTCATTGTTCCTGACCCGGAAGGGGTTGTGCAGGAGCTGCTGACGCCGGAAATGGAACGGCCGGAATGGATGATGAACTGCGTCAATGTGGGACTGCAGGTCATGGACCCGGTGATCCTGGACCGGTGGAGCGGGAAACGCGGGGGTCCGGTGAATCTGGACCGGCACATTCTGCGCCCGCTTTGCGGAACCGGGGAAATGCGTTGCCTGTGTACGACGGAATATGTCCGGGATATGGGAACGCCGGAGCGGTATGAGCAGGTATGCCGGGATGTTGAGAACGGCATCACAAAGGCCCGGCGACTGGGAAGCAGGAAACGGGCGGTCTTTATCGACCGGGACAGACTGCTCGCCTTTCGGGACGGGGAGAAGATTGAACTGATTCCCGGCACAGGGGAGGCGGTCCGGCAAATCAATGTCTGCGGAGCGCTGGTTTTTGCGGTAGCCGTGTCCCCGGGACCGGCGGGCTTTTCGGAGACGGACATCCGGAATCGCCTTGACACGCTGCTGGTGAGAAAGGGTGCGTTTCTGGATGGGACCCTTGTCCTGCCGGAGACCGGGCTCGTGGAAATTTTGCAGCGTTACAATATCGATCCGGCTAGGTCCTGGCTGATTGGCACAATAGCTGCCCGGGCCAATCCGGGGTGCAGAGTGGCCCGGAATTGGGCGGACTGGATGGCGTCAGGGCTGCCGGAATTTGCAAGGCAGAGGGGACCGGCAGAATGAATCTTAACAGAACTGTCCGTGTTTCATTTAAAACAGTGTGAAAAGCGGACAGTCCGGACATTTCGGAGCATGAGGGAAAGAGCGATGTCAAGAACGGTTGTGACGGGAAAGTATGTCATTCCTCCAGAGATACAGGCACTGAAGCCAAAGGACATTAGCTGTACGATCAAGGCAATACCCAACCCGACAAAGCAGGGTGAAGCCAGGCATTACTATGTCTACGAAAACACGTATGTGCCGGGTGAACAGCCGGGCAAAAAGAAGCGTGTCAGTGTGAAAGTGCTGGGGAAAATCGAAGGGGGAAGGTTTGTTCCCAACAAATATTACCAAAAGTTGACCCAGAAGGACGAGCAGGAAAAGACGACCGGGAACGAGGGGAAACGTTCCGCTCTATCCGGGGAGGAACGACGGATCGCTGAGCTGGCCGGTGCCATGAATCTGGAGCCTGATGAGGTAAACCTGCAGATCGGCTGTTATGGCGAGGTTGCCGCGGTGATTGCCAGTACCCTCTCCGTACTCCGGCAGCTGGAAAGCTTCTTTCATAGAGAGGATGCCGGACAGATCTACGTCATGAGCCTGATCTTTTTCCTTCAGGAATATGTGCTGCCTGATTCCATGCAGGACCTGTATGAGCAGTCCATCCTGTCGGTCAGGTGGCCCTCTCTGGACCTGAGTGAACAAGGCGTCCGGAATTATCTGAAGTTGCTGGGACCACGTCTCCCGTGGTTCCTCCCGTATGTCCAGGACGTGATCCATCAGGGATCCGGGATGATGGCAATTGACGGGCATGTACTTCTGCTGCCGCCAAACCGGAAGGATACGCCGGATTATGGCAGCATGCAGCAATGGATTGACGATGGAAGGGGCTGTCTGCTCCACGCCTTTGATGTCCAGCAGCAGATTCCGCTGGCCAGCTTTGCCTGTCCGGATTTTCGCGCGGATCCCTGTACGGTAGAGGCATTTATGAGATTTCACGTTTTTCCGCCAGAAACCTGCACTCTTCTGGATATGGACTTTTATTCGGAAGAGAATATGGATCTGTACCGGGAGGCAAACAGATATTTCATCATTCCGGTGCCGGAAAATGCGGAAATCAGCCGGGCATTCCGGATGAATATTGGGTTTACGGATTCGTTCATCTATGAGAGACAGGATGCATATGGGAATTCGCAGAGGGTGCCCATCCTGTACAGAGAATCGACGGTAAAAGAACTGGAAAGCCTGTTTCAGCAGGTTTCAGACCAGGATACGGATTCTGGTCCGGCGTGGACTTCTTCTGATTTTGGCGAGGACCGGGTGATTATGTACCAGGACGGTGAACTGCAGCACGAAATGGAGACAGCGTTCTGGGAGAATTCTGAAACAGATGACCAGCAGATAGAGGAGCAGCTTGAGAAAATCAGGCCCTTCTTTGGGATGATGATCCTCAGAACGAATTACACCCGGACGGAAGCGGACGCGGCGACCCTGTACCGCCGTTATAAAACAAGAGGGACCATTAAGACCCGTTATCGGTTTGTGGAAAACACCGTTCAGTACTGCGGCCTGCGGAGAGAGGATTATTACGAATTGCAGGGACTCAGTTTCCTCATGGTCCCCTTCGGACAGGTGCAGGCGGCATTTGAAAAACAGATGCGCGCAGCGGGGATTGACCTTTCCATTAGCGAATGCCTGGCCATTGCGGGCAGGCTGAAAATTGCCCGGCACACAGATCATGAATGGCGCGTCAACCTGGTGGACAAATCGTGCGCGGATCTGTTGGCGGCCATAGGCGTGAATGTGGCGCAGGACCTGAAAATGCTCCGGGAGAACAGCAGATGACAGAGGGCAGGACGGGACGTGTCGGCTGAAAAGGAAGCCTTGCAGAGAGGGAGGAAACGTGTGAAAATTGCGGTCATCATTCCGCATTTTCCGCCGCACATCGGCGGAGGCGAGCAGCTTTTCCTGGCCGTGTGTCAGTCCCTGGCTGGACGGGGTCACCAGGTCTGTGTGGTGACCAGCAATTCCGGCGGGATAACCGGCATCCGGCAGATGGATGGCTTTGAGGTGCGGTACTATCCCTGGCGGCTGCTTTTCGGTCAGCCTGTCCTGCGAACCCGGGATATCCGGGAGGTGCTTGCGTGGTGCGATGTGGTTCATACCTCCATTTATTCCACGGCCCTGGGGACCATTCTGGCGGCTCGTCAGGCAAAAAAGCCCTGTGTGGTGACCTTTCATGAGGTAATGGGCCCCAAGTGGAGGCTGTTTGAACCGAATCTCATTCGCTCGACGGGGTTCATCTGTTATGAATGGCTGCTTTTGCAGCTTGCCGGGAACGTGCACGCGGTTTCGCGTGCCACGGAGCGGGACTATCGCCGCTTTTGCCGCAGGCCGGGACGGGTGTTTATGATCCCGAACTTTCTGGACTTTCCGGAGGAGACGGCCCTGTTGTCAGCAGAGCCCGGATTCCGCGGGGTGTTTTCGCTGCAGGACGGGGAAATGGGCATTCTCTATTTCAGTCGGCCGGCAGCCATTAAAGGGGTATTCGTGCTGCTGGAGGCGGTGCGTATGGTGCAGGATGAACTGCGAAACGGGCACGTGCGAATCTGCATGCTCCTCTCCACCGCGCCGGAAAAGGGACGGAAACAGGTGGAGGCGTTTGTGGAAAGTGAAGGACTGTCGGACATTGTCCGGGTCCGAAACTCGCTGCCCCGGAATCAGCAGCTCAGGGTGGTATCTGAGGCGGATCTGTGTGTGATTCCCTCTGTGACCGAGGGATTTGGCTTTGCCGCGGTGGAGGCCTGCCATTATGGACGTCCGGTGATCTGTTCAGACGCCGGGGCGTTGCCTGAGGTCGTCTCCGGTCGGGTGCGGTTTTTCCGGAACGGGGAGGCAGCAAATCTGGCAGAGCAGCTGCGAATTTTCCTGAGGGAGGGAACGGAGGGATTTCAGGTGATTCCGGCGAAGCATTTTGACCGGGATCCGTCCATAGATGCCTATGTCCGCATGTATGAAACGCTTGTCAATGAAACGTAGTTTGTTTTTTTTGGATCAGTATAGTCCCTGAAAAAGAGGAAAGCATGATTGTGATCGACGGGATATTCCTTACCCGGCGGATGACGGGAATCCAGCGGGTGGCGGCAGAGATGGTCAGGGAACTGGAAAATCTGGCGGAACCCGGGGAATTCCGACTCCTGATTCCAAAATCCTGCCCGATGCCGGAAGGGTTCTCACGAATTGAAGTGGTCCGATACGGACACTGCCGGGGATATCTCTGGGAACAGGTGGACCTGGCCCGTTATCTGGCAAAGCACAAGGCAGCCGGGCTTTTCTTTGAAAATGCCGTGCCGATTCTGTACCGGCACGGCGTGACGTACCTGCATGACATCAGCATGCAGGTAAATCCTGAATTCTGGCAGCATGGATACCGGATTTCGGCTTTTTTATGGCGCCTGATTTACCGGGCTGTGGGCAGCTCCAACATGCAGATTGTCACGGTTTCCGCCTTTTCAAGGGATGAAATTGAACAGGCACTGCATCCCCTGAAACCGGTGGCGGTCATTCCCTGCGGTTGGCAGCATATGAACCGGATTGAGGCAGATAGCGGTATTCTGGAGCGGCTGCACCTTGAAACGCGCGGGTATTGTTTCGCGATGTCCACGGCAAGTCCCAATAAGAATTTTGACTGGGTGATTCGTTCGGCCAGGGCGAATCCGCGGGAATGCTTTGTTGTGGCAGGAAAAGGCACGCAGCAGCTGACCGGACAAGAACCTGCGAATCTGCGATGTATCGGGTATGTAAATGACCGGGAGGCCAAGGCATTAATGATGCACTGCCGTGCCTTTTTGTTTCCGTCTCTGTATGAGGGCTTTGGCCTTCCGCCCCTGGAGGCGCTGGCCGCGGGAGCCGGATATGTGGTTGTCTCGGATATTCCCGTTCACCGGGAGGTCTACGGGGAGGCGGTCGTGTATATCGACCCGAAGGGGACGTGGCAGGTGCCGGAGGAGATTCCGGAGACATCCGGGCGGGCCACTGTGCTGCAGAAATATTCGTGGAGAGAGTCGGCAAAGCAGTTGCTCAGACTGTGTGAGAGAGAAAATGGGAAAAGTTAGCCGTTCGCTGGCTGCCCTGGTGATTGCAGGCAATCTGTTTAATCTGCTCACGGCTGTGGTGATCGGACTGGCAATGCCCCTGTGTGTGAGCGTTGAAACGTATGCGGGATACCGGACCTATACGCTTTATATCGGGTATGTCGGCATGTTTCATCTGGGATTTGTGAACGGAATGGCGCTGCGGTACGGCCAGCTTGACTATGCCCGGCTGCCATTTGACCGGTTCCGGGGCTTTACCCGCGTCCAGATAGCATCGCAGTTTCTGGCAGGACTGGTCCTTTTTGCCGCTGCCGGCGGGCTGGGGCAATTGGGAGACATTTCCCGTATGTCCCCGATGCTCTTTGTGACGATGAATCTGTTTGCCTCAAACCTTCGCCACTATTACTCGGTGGTGGACCGCTTTTCCGGACGGTTTAAGTCAGATGCCGTTTCCCTGATCCTGTATGACGCAGCCCTGCTGACAGGCTTTTCGGTCCTGCTGGCCCGAAGGCCTGACACGGTACAGCCTTTTCTGCTCTTTATCACCTGTCTGAACCTGGTAATGGTCCTGGGATTGGCTCTGGTAAACCGGGAGATCACGTTCGGGCGTCCGGTCAGATGTTCGGCAGCGGAACTGCTGGAAAATGTGCGCAGAGGCAGCCGGGTCATGATGGGGGAGATGATCGGCGGACTGGTTCTTGGAATTGACAGCATTTTCGTGCAGCTGTTTTTTGGAACAGGGCAGTTTTCCGCGTATGCCTTTGCGGCTTATATCATTACGGCGGCCTGTACGGCACTGAGTGCCGGGGATAATCTGATTTTCCCGGCGCTCAAACGTCAGGCACCGGAAAAACTGAGGGAAAGCTACCGGAAACTCCTTCGGATCGTTTTGCTGGCAAGTGCCCTGATGCTGCTTCCGGTTGGTCTGTGCCTGCTCCTGATTCCCCGCCTTCTCCCGATGTATACCGACAGCGTTTCCGTCCTGGCGATTCTCTGCCCGGCGCTGGTGCTGCGGAGTCTTTGCGCGCTGGCCTGCCGGAATATCCTGCTGGTGCTGGACCGGGAAAACGTGTTCATGCGGAACAATGCGGCGGCCCTTGTCCTGGGTTTTCTCCTGGATCTGGCCGTTGTGCTGTTCCGGGGCAGCATCCAGGCGATTGCCGTGGTGAGTGTGGTGACGTTTGCCGTGTGGTTTCTGCTCAATGACCGGGCTGTCCGGAGAGCGCTTGGATAGGAATGGACAGGTGGACCTTGTCTGGAAAGGAAAAGGAATGAACGAACTCCTGGTCATCATTCCCGCATACAATGAAGAGATGAATATCCGAAGCGTGATCCGGGGACTCAGAGAGCACGCGGGGGAATGGGATGTCCTGGTGGTGGATGATGGCTCCACGGATGGGACCGGCGAGGTCTGCCGGGAAATGGGCATTGACCTGGTGAGGCATCGGGTGAATCTGGGCCTCGCGGAGGCGGTGCGAACGGGAATCCGGGCGGCCATATCGCGGGGATATTCGTATGTGATGCAGTTTGACGGGGACGGGCAGCATGATGCCTCGGCCATTGGCCGGCTGCTGATAACGGCCAGGGAAACCGGGGCGGATATTGTGATCGGGTCCAGGTATCTGCAGGGGGACGATGGTCCGCCCGGAAAGCGGGCGGGGCGCCAGCTGATCTCCCTCTGCATGCAGGCGGTCTGCGGGCAGCGGATGGCAGACCCGACATCCGGGATGCGCCTGATGAACCGCCGGGTAATGGAGCGGTTTGCATGGTCCGGCTTTTATCTGCCGGAACCGGACACGCTGACCTACCTGATTCGGAAAGGGTTCAGGGTTGTGGAGGTCCCTGTGGCGATGAATGACCGGTTGCACGGGAAAAGCTATCTGACCCTGCCGGAAAGCCTGCGGTACTGCTTTCGGATGATGACATCCATTTTGTTTCTGCAGTGGATGCATTGAATGCAGGATTGGCCCTGTCGCACAGCGACAGATTGTGAACTCCGGGTCACGACAGAGCTGCTCAGGCAAATGACCAGTCGTGAGGCACGAAATGGAAGGCCCGCAGTCTGGAGTGGCATGGATTGACAGATGAAAGGAAAGACACGATGTCGATTACGCTGAGAATACTCCTGTTTCTTGCTTCTGTTGTCAGTCTGCTGTTTGTCCGGAAGCGGCTCAGGGGGAGCCGGGTGCGGATGGAGGATATGGTGTTCTGGCTGTTTCTTTCCGTCCTGCTTGTGGTGCTCAGTATTTTTCCCCAGATTGCCATTTCCGCAGCCGGGCTGATCGGGGTTCAGTCACCGGTCAACCTCGTGTATCTGATTATCCTTTTCTTCCTGCTTCTGCAGTGCTTTCAGCAGTCGCTCCGGATTTCGGCACTGGAGGAGAAGATGAACCGGATGGTCAGCGAAGAGGCGCTTTCAAAACTTCCGGACGCGGAAAAAGAGCAGTGCCCGCCCAATGCGCAGCCGGCCCTGAAACGCGGCAACGGAACGGAACAGGAGGAGTGAACGAATGCCTCAGAAAAAAGCCGGCATGAAAAGCCGGAAAGTGCCGGCAGCGCTGCTGGTCCTGCTGATTATGCTGCTGGCCTTTGGCTTTCGGTTTGTGGTGAAAAGCAGGGGAATTGCGCTCCTGGGCGAAAGCAGCATGGATCCGGAAACCGGGCTGCCGTATCTGACGGAAATAGATTCCTATTATCATCTGCGGATGACCCGGGACATAGAGGAAAAGGGACATCCGGGGGAAATCCTCCGGGAAGGGGAACCCTGGGATACGCTGAGTTATGCGCCGACGGGACGAAGCGCTAAAGACTATCGTCCGCTGCTGGCAGCTGTCACAGCAGGGGTGCACCGGCTGCTGGGGCTTTTCCTGCCGGTATCCCTGGAGCAGGTGGCTTACTGGATGGGCCCGCTCCTCGCGGTGCTGGTCGTCATTCCGGTATTCCTGTTTGTCCGCCGCCTGAAAGGCACCCTTGCTGCCGTGACGGCTTCAGTCCTTTCCGTCATGAATTATGGTTATTTTCTGCATACGGTTCCCGGTTTCTTTGATACGGACTGCGTCATTCTCAGCACCTCCTGCGGGCTGTTTCTGTGCGGCTCTCTTCTGGTGAACCGACTGCAGGAACGGACAGGGAACGGCTCAGGACATGGCCGGGCACGCCTGGCCGGGACAGCGGCACTCTTTGCCCTGATGCTGCTGCTGTTGCATCTGGCATGGAGTGTCAGCGCGCTGTTCATCGGGATCTTTCTGGCCGCTTTGCTGGTGATGGTGCTGCTGCGGGTCCTGACAGCCCCAAAAGAAGGACGGCGGGAGACTATTGGACGCGAAAAGAGCATGCTCTTTCTGACAGTGATCCTCGGGATAGGAATGATCGCTTTGCAGCCGGAGCTCCCGGGCATGGTGGCAGGGCTTTTCCGGGAACTGTTTATGAACCGGGGCCCCTCGCTCTTCCCCAATGCGTACGTTTCTGTTTCGGAGCTGCGTAGGCCTGCGTTGGTCGCAGGCGGACTCACCGGCTTTTTCCAGATGCGCGTCCTGACGGAATCCAATATCGGGGTCATCAATGCAGTGGGGAGCATTGTTCCGGTTCTGGGCGCGGCGGCGATGAGTGTGATATTGGTGATGCAGATGCGGCGCGGGAAGGAAATCCCCTTTGAGTCGGTGCTTTTGCTTGTCTGGTTTCTGGTGACAGCCGTGCTGGCATTTCGGAGCTGGCGGTTTATCATGCTGCTGGCGGTCCCGGTAGCCATTCTTGCGGGAATGCTGACCGGAACACTGCATGCCCTGATGCGCGATCACCGGATGATGGACTATCCCGTTTTTTCCGGGATGATCACGACACTCATGCTGTTCCCGGCATTGTTCGGGGCATATCGTTCCTCGTCGGATTCACTCCCGCAGGTCAATCGGGATCTGCACAATTCGGTGATGCAGATTCGGGATTTGCCGGAGGATACCGTGATTGCTTCCTGGTGGGATTACGGCTATTTCTTTGAAGAGAAAGCCGGGCGACGCACGCTGTTTGACGGCGGTTCCCAGAACAGTCAGCGGATCTTCTGGGTTGCCAGGGCACTGGCAACCGGGGATGAGACGCTTTCCCGTAATATCCTGTGTATGCTGGCCGGGTCCGGAGATACGGCGACAGAGGCGATGCTCGGTCGTTTTGGAGAGACACGGGAAACGCTTGAGTGGATGGGAAAACTGCTTGCCGGTGATGCCGACAGTGCCCGTCAGGCACTGCAGGAGGCGACGCTGGACCGGACAGAGGCGGATGAACTGACGAATCTTCTGTTTCCACAGGAGCCGGTTCCGCTTGTAACACTGCTTTCCCGGGACATGTCCCGCATTGCAAACTGGTTCGGACGATTTGGCTATCCGGAGGAGGAACAGTACAATGGAAACGGTTATTCGGTACTGGTGGACGGCCTTGAATATCGCGGCTCCGGGCAGGGCGGATGGCGCTTTATGGTGAGCGGCACTGCCGTTGACCTGACGCTGAAAGAGGAAAACGGACGAGTTACGGCCAATACCCGCCTGGCGGGTGTTCCTGGACTGACACAGCCTTTCCCGGTTGAACGGGTTCTTGTGCTGAAAGACGGGAAAATTGCGGATAACCGGATAAAGCCAGCTGAAACCAATAACCCGGTGAAATATACGTTTATCCTGAATCTGGATCGGCCGGTGCCCGCTGGCGCCTTGATGACCTCTCTCATGGCTGACTCGGTATTTGGACGCCTGATGTATTTGGACGGAACGGGACTTGCCTGTTTTACCCCGATTGAGGGGACGCAGAGCAGTGCGAAGCTGTATCGGACAGAATGAAATGGCCGATCATTCTTCTCAGTTTTCCAGGAAGATTTTCCCGGGAAGAAATGATAAAAATGCAGAAATATGATTGAATCGAACAAACCAATGCATTATACTTTTATAAAAGATGAACTGGGCGGTGCCTGCTGTCGCTCAGATGGCTTCGCTCATGCCGGATTCTGTATTTGACCACGTAGTATCTGGACAGAACGAAACCGGTGCTTTCTTCACTGGCTGAATGATGCGGCAGGCAATGCAAAACGGTATCGGACAGGAAAAGCAGATCCGGACCTCAGATAAAGCAGCTCGGGCGAATGACAAGAATGAGGAGAAACGCGGATGATAAAAAGACGAACCCTGGTCAGACTGACGAGACTTTGGCTGGCTTTGTATATCATGACCTGGTGCATGACGTTTACGATGTCAGATGTGGCCCTGGCATCATCTTTTCCTGATGATATGGACATGAAGATATATGGCCTCCAGAATACCAGCTATGCAAACACTGGCGAAACCATTACTTCAGGATTTCTTCTTCATAATAATCTAAATTTTGATACGTTTTATACGTTGAATTGAAGAAAGTTCATTAAATAAAGGGCTCCTTAAGATATTATCTGTAAATTATACGTTTAACACTTGCATGCTTGCCGAATATAGAGTATAATTTCCGTTGAATAATTCAACAGGAGATGATCAAATGGCAGGTCGAAAACCAGATCCCATGTCCCCTTATCGTGTTTATATGCACACTCTGAATGGTAAATATGCCTATGCTGCTATCCAAGTCCGCACCGAAAAAGACGGGAATCAAACTAAACCTAAAATCATTCACCTTGGAAGAC
>JAGAHV010000299.1:0-3039 GCA_017626895.1 Clostridia bacterium
AAAGTGGGGACCGGCACTGCCGCTGCTTGAGGACATCTACAACTTTGAGGATGCGCTGCTGGTGGGATCCATGCTGATCACCTTCCTGCGGAATGCGGACCGGGTTAAGATCGCCTGCATGGCACAGCTGGTCAATGTCATTGCGCCCATTATGACCCGCACGGGCGGCGGCTGCTGGGCACAGACCATCTTCTATCCGTATATGCATGCCTCCAATTTCGGACGCGGCACCGCCCTGCGCGCCGTGGTGGATTCGCCGGTCTATGACTGCAAGGATTATACCGACGTCCCGTATATTGATGCGACGGCCACCATGGATGATGCCGGAAATGTCACCGTGTTCTGCGTGAACCGCGACATGAGCGAGGATTATGTGCTGAATCTGGATCTGCGTTCCTTTGGCGCACTCCGGCTGGAGGAGCATATTCTGCTGCATCATGATGATGTAAAAGCCGTCAACACCGAGGACAACCCGATGAACGTCGCACCTGTGGCCGGCCCCGGCGGCAAGGTCTCGGAGGGGCAAGCTGAGATTAAGATTCCGGCACTCAGCTGGAACGTTCTCCGCTTCGTCAGGGTCTGATCGGTCACACGGCACCTCTTCATAAAGACAAGAAAAATGGTCACCGGATAACATCCGGTGACCATTTTTGCTTTCGGTAACAGCAAAGGATTCAATTTGTCAGAAAGGTAATAAAAAATAAAAATTGTGCAGTTGCTCATCCACCGGGTCTGTGGTAAAATTTGTAGAAAAACTACTAGTACTCGTCAGATTTATTGAATGCTTTATGCAAATATCTAAATTTAGGGGCGATTTAGATGATTGAAATAAATAGACAACGGAGAAACGTGCTCTCTGTATGCGTGGCCGTACTTTTGTTGTTTCTCTCCATGGCGGTTTCTGCGGGTGCCGCGGAGCGTGACACGGTTCGCATCGGTTTTTTCAGAGCTCCCAGTTACGGATATACCGGTGAGAATGGAGAACTGCAGGGATACGATATTCATCTCTCGATGACCATCGGCATGTATGCGGGCTTTAAACCGGAAATGGTCGGTTATGACAATGTTTCGGAAATGGAGGAGGCGCTGCGTACCGGAAAGGTGGATGCGCTCATCGACTTCCTGCGCAATGACAAACGGGAACAGGAGTTTATCTTTACTCAGAACGCCATCCTGGAGGAACAGGTCAGACTCTATACGCGGAACACACCGGATGCGCCGACGGCGGATCAGGTGATGGAGATGAAATCGGTCCGTGTTGGCTATATAACGGGTGCCGGGTATCTGGATTATTTCCTGAATTACTGCCGGGAACTGGGAATCCGGGCAGAACTGAAGGAATACCGGGATGAGACCGCGATGAATCTGGGCATGGAACAGGGGGAGACAGATGCCTGTCTGACCGGCAGTGCCGTTCCGGTAGGCTATCGGGTGCTTCTTTCCGCGCCGATGATCACCTCCTACATCATGATGCGGGCAGAGGAGTCCGAACTGTGCCGGCGAATTGACATGGCCCTCAGTCAGCTGAAGACAGATGAGCCGAATTATCTGCTGAAGCTGTATGGTGAATATGTAGTTTCCGCCAATACGGAGATGACGGCGCTGACCCCGCAGGAAAAGAGGTTTCTGGATGAACATCCTGAGCTTACCGTGGCGCTGGTGCGCGGTTCGGAACCTTTCACGGCTGAGGGCGAAGACGGAACGCTTCAGGGGATTCTTCCGGATTACTATCGGTCCATTGGAAAGAAACTCGGGATCACGTTTCACTTTATCGCCTGTGAGGGAACGCAGAGGGCCATTGAGGCGGTAAAGACCGGTGAAGCAGATATTCTCGGTCACTTTTACGGTAACATCATCGACGCACAGAGAGACGGACTCTTTGATACGATGGAATATGGAACGGCTGAGTGTGCCGTGCTGACCAGAAGCAATTTCAGCGGGAATATCCGGACGGCGGCTGTGACAGACCGGACCGCTGCATTGCTGAGAAAACAGCTAGGGCCGGATATTGAGCTTAAACCCTGCCCGAATGTGCAGAGCATTTATGATGCCCTGATGGCAGGCACAGTCGATGCCGCGGTCGGCTCCATGACGGGCATCTCGTGGCTGATTAACCGGTACACGATGCGCGGCGTCCGGCTTTCCGTTCTGCCGGATATTGCCCTGGGGATTTGCGGTGCGGTATCAGACAACAATACAGACCTTCTGCTCCTGCTGAATAAGGCGATCGCCGTTTCAAAAAGTGCACTGAATGAGGCCATTCTTGAAAATGTGTCCAGCACAAAAAACGATCTGCGCACGTCGATTGAAAATCTGCCTCTGAATTTCCGCGTGGCGGTTGTTATTGTTCTTGTGGTCCTGGTCCTCCTGCTCATTGCCGCACTGGTTCTGCTGATTCACTTCCACAGGGAGCGGGTGAAACTCCTGAACCGCGAAATGAATGTCGACGGGCTGACGGGGGCCAATACGAGGCGCTATGGTTCGGAACTGCTGATTCGCGAGCTGCTGCTTTTCCGCCGGTACGCAAACAGTCCCATGGTGGCGATGTTTGATATCGATTATTTCAAAGGGAAAAATGACAGATACGGCCATGAATACGGGGATTTTGTCCTGAAAAAAGTGGTGGAAGTGCTGCGGGGGACACTGAGAAAGTCAGACACCATCATTCGCTGGGGCGGAGATGAATTCATTGTGTTGTGTCCCAGGGTTCCTCAGAATGGGGGAGAACGGCTCCTTGAAAAGATGGTCCGTGCAGTTGAAAGCGCAGACTTTCAGATGAAAGGAAAAGGAACCCGGATCACGATCTCTGTCGGCGCGTCCTTTTTCCAGCAGCTGGACGGAGATGAAAACGAGGTGCTGCGCCGCTGTGACAGTGCTCTGTATGAGGCAAAGAAGCACCGCAATACCTACTGCATGTATGTTCAGAAAGAGATTCCCGAGTCGTGACAGGCGGTCAAAGCCAGGAGCTTTCGCGACCGTATCGGAGGAAGAACGGTTTTGAAAGGGTCACGCTGCCTCCGATCAGCGAATCAGGGACCT
>JAGAHV010000300.1:0-2814 GCA_017626895.1 Clostridia bacterium
CTCGTAATATTCGAAAGATCTTTTCATGGCAGACAAATCCGAGCCGCTAACAGGTCAAAATAGCCTCAAGACCCCTCCAAGAGCCTTCAACCCAATCTTTTGACCCTGGCATCATAATAATCATTTTCGGCGCAATTGTCTACTGCACCTTTCACACGAAACACATAAACTGCAGGAAATGCTCCAGGGGCGAAGGACAATCGGATGGTCTTCATTCATTTTTCTTTCCGGCGGTGATATGGCCATCCCCTTTATGAGCAGTGACTTGGCATCACTATTTTTCGGTGCTCATATTTGACAAACTGCCGCTGTGGCGGCAGGCCCTCTCCTTTTTTGTTTCCCTGTCCCGTTTTTCGGGGAAAACATGGTTTTTCGCGGAAAGAGATTGACAAAAGAACGAAATAAACTATAATGAAGCTACTTACCGGATGACGGGGAACATGTCTGCGAAAATGCGGCACAAGAGAGCATGGATCATAGGCTGAGAGTCCGTGCTGCTGGCGTTTGCAGGTACCATCTTCTGACGGCAGGCGGTTCGTGGCCGTTATCCCACATGAGAAGAGGTAATTACAGCAAGCGGGGTGGAACCGCGGATGCATCCGGCATTCGTCCCTACAGAGGGGTGGAATGCTGTTTTTTTGTGCCCAAGGCCAGCGCAGCGAAAAAGAAAAAGGAGCAAGGAAATGAAGATTATCTACAACGACGGCCATGTTGCCGAGTGCCCCGCTGAGGAGGAACTGGAGGTTCTGCGTCATTCCGCGGCGCATATTATGGCTCAGGCGGTAAAGCGTCTGTATCCGCAGGCACATTTTGCCTATGGCCCTGCAACGGAAAAGGGATTCCATTATGACATTGATCTGGGCGATGTCAAGTTGGGGGATGAAGATCTGCCGGCAATCGAAAAGGAAATGCAGAAGATTGTCAAGGAGAATCTGCCTTTCAAGGTTTATCCGCTCCCGCGCGAGGAAGCTGTCCGGCTGATGCAGGAACGCGGAGAGATCTATAAGGTTGAGCACATTGCGGATCTGCCGGAGGATGCGGTCATTACATTCTATCAGCAGGGCGACTATATTGATATGTGCGTTGGCCCGCATCTGACCTATACCAAAGCGCTGAAGGCATTTAAACTGACGACCATCAGCGGCGCCTACTGGAAGAACGATCAGAAAAATAAGATGCTGACCCGTATCAACGGTGTTGCATTCCGCAATACGGAAGAACTGGCCACCTATGAAAAAGAGGTTGAGGAGGCAAAAGCACGGGATCATCGCCGGATCGGCAAGGACATGAACCTGTTCATGGTGGATGATCTGGTGGGCCGCGGTCTGCCGATGTTCCTGCCCAAAGGCTATACCCTGTGGCAACAGCTCGAAAACTACATCCGGGATAAGGAAGTGATGCTGGGGTATCAGCATGTACTGACTCCGTGTATCGGAACAGTCAACCTGTATAAGACCAGCGGACACTGGGATCATTACAAGGACAACATGTTCCCGGCGATGGAAGTGGAAGGCGAGAGCTTTGTTCTGCGGCCAATGAACTGCCCGCATCACATGCGCATTTATGCCAACCGCCCCCGGAGCTATCGGGATCTTCCGATCCGTATCGGTGAAATTGCACACGATTTCCGCTTTGAGGCGAGCGGTACCCTGAAGGGAATCGAGCGCGGCCGTCACTTCTGCCAGAACGATGCACACCTGTTTGTGACGCCTGAGCAGATCAAGGATGAGGTTGCCAGCGTGGTGGACCTGATCTTCAGCACCTATAAGGATTTCGGCATTACGGATTACCGCTGTGTTTTGTCCCTCCGTGACCCTGAGGATAAAACCAAATATCATCAGGATGATGCCATGTGGGAGAAGGCAGAAAATGCGCTCCGTGAGGTGCTGAAAGAGCTGAACATTCAGTTTACGGAGGAAATCGGTGAGGCCGCCTTCTACGGTCCCAAGCTGGATGTGAATGTCAAGCCGGCAGTTGGCGCGGAGTATACGCTGTCTACCTGTCAGCTGGATTTCTGTCTGCCGGCCAAGTTTGATCTCAAGTATATTGACAAAGACGGTTCTCTGAAGACGCCGGTGGTTCTGCACCGTGCGATCCTGGGCAGCCTGGACCGCTTTATGGCGTACCTGATCGAGGAAACCAAGGGCGTGTTCCCGGTATGGCTTGCGCCTGTGCAGGTCAAGGTACTGCCGGTCAGCGACAAGAGCATGGACTATGCGGAGAAGGTTTACGGAGCACTGCGTGAACGCCGCATCCGTGTGGAGCTGGATGACCGCAATGAGAAAATCGGTTATAAGATCCGCTATGCCCGTCAGGAGGACAAGGTGCCTTACATGATCATCCTGGGCGAAAAGGAGATCGCGGAGAATACCATTTCCGTGCGTGACCGGGCGACCGATCAGACAACCGTATATAAACTGGATGAGTTTGCTGAGAAGGTCCTCAAAGAGATTGCCGAGAGAAAGTAAATAACCGGGAAAACGAAAGCAGCTGATGGCTGCTTTTCGTTTTCCCGGAAGAATTACCGCCGCAGAGAGGCCATGAGGGAATTGCACCGGAACCGGCAGGACCAAAGACCGGATGAATGAGGTGTGGCCCTGTCGCGCAGCGACAGATTGTCAAATCCGGGCCATGACAAAGCCACTCAGGCAAGTGACCGACAGTGAGGCCCGCAAAGGAGACAGAGATGGAGAGAAAAGAACGGGTTGTTCTTGAGAACATGTGTATGATTGAGGACGGAACGAAAGTTCTGGTTGAGGATAAAATCGGGAAGGATATCCGGGGGATCATCTTTCCGGGCGGTCATGTCGAGGA
>JAGAHV010000301.1:0-23639 GCA_017626895.1 Clostridia bacterium
GCTGCCGGAGCTGAGGCCGAGGCGACCGTGGTGGAAATGGAAGCGGACGTTGTCGTGGTCGGTGCGGGCGCTGCAGGTGTTGCCGCCGCACTGGCATCCCAGCAGAACGGCGCAAATACCATTTTGCTGGAGAAGGCTGCCTCGGTAGGCGGCGTATCCATCATTGCCGGCGGCCCGATGGGTATCGACAGCAAGGACCAGAAAGAGGCCGGTGTTGCCGGCACCTTTACCATCCAGCAGGTGTGGCGTGACTGGATGGACTATAACTGCTGGCTCTGTGACGGCACGCTGTTCTACAATCTGTTCAAGGACTCCGGCGATACGGTGGACTGGCTGGAGGAGAACGGAATGGAGTTCAACTTCATGGGCAACGAACAGGCGGCCCATGCGGATGGCTATCCGACCTACCACATTTACGCGGACCAGGACAACAAGTACGGGTATTATCAGACGCTAGTGGAGAAATTCACCGAGGCCGGCGGAAAACTGTACCTGCAGACGGCCGCCTATGAGCTTGAGGCGGAAAACGACACCATTACCGGCATCAAGGCGCGTCAGGCGGATGGCACCGTACTGAACATTGCCTGCAAGGCGGTCTGCCTGTGCACCGGTGGATTTGCCGCCAATGAGGAAGCGGTGACCAACGAGGTTGGTTTCCATCTGGAAGAGTTCTCCACCGGTACGCAGACCGGTGACGGCGCGGCCATGAGCCAGGCCATTGGCGCCGGCAAGGGCAAGACCATTCAGCAGCTTCACGGAATCACCAGCTTCTCGGGAATCCGTACCGGCAGCGGCGAGGACAAGATCGCCATGGCCATGTACCTTCCCAACTGCATCTGGGTCTCCGTGCGCGGCAGCCGTTTCTGCCCTGAGGACCTGAACTATGATACCGCTCTGGCCTCCAACTCCACGTTTGCGCAGGGCGAATACTTCTATGCCATCATCTCCCGCGAGATGGCTGAAAACCTGGAAAAGGACGGCGCCTCTTTCTACGGAATCGACACAACCGTCAACTATGAGCCGACCATCCCGCTGTTCACCCTGGACAACACCGGCTGGAAGGGCTTCATCGAAGCGCTTGAGGACGGCTGTGAAAAGGGAATCGTGTTTAAGGGCGAGACGGCCGAAGAGCTGGCTGAGCACATGGGTGTGGACGCGGCCAACCTCAAGGCGACCATTGAGCAGTACAATGCGGACTGCGAAGCCGGTGCGGACAAGATCCTGGGCAAGGATGCCCGGTATCTGACCAATCTGGGGAACGGCGGATATTACGCCGTCAAGGCCCGCCCGATGAGCCTGGGCGCCATCGGCGGCGTGCTGGTGAACAGCAATCTGCAGGTCATCAAGGAAGACGGCACCGTGATTAAGGGACTGTACGCGGCCGGTGCGGATGTGGCTGAGCTCTACAACAACAGCTATCCGCTGATCGAGGGCGTCACCCTTGGTGCAGCCTTCAACGGCGGCCGGATCATCGGCATCGCCAGTGCGGAATACAGCAAGTAGTTTTATTCGGAACAGGACATAAGGAAAGTGGCAGACTGCTCATGGGCGGTCTGCCACTTTCCTTATGTCCTGATGATGGTCTGTCCAACCCTTTTTGGTGTGAGAACCGATGTCCGTCCCGAATATCAGGTCGATTCTGCCGCAGGCCGTATAACAGAGCAGGAGCGGGGCAAAGTGATGAGTGCGGGCACTTCCGACGTGGGGACAATCAGCGGAAAACAGTGACAGGGTCTGCCGGCGTTTTTCCATGTCTGCGGCAGGGAACTCAAGCTGACAACGGCATCCTGAAGGCGGTCTGTATGGGAAACATGGATCTTCCTGCTGTTTAACCAGGCACCGCCGCCCCTGTGCACACAGTACATTTCATTCCGGCTGGGATCATGCCTGCTGGGATATCCCGCCATGAATCAGCGCAATGGAGATGGAAAACGTGAAATCCCGCGAATGAAGCTGGTTGTCCCATCCAATGCATCTGCCACCCAGGCAGAATGGAACGATACAAAAGCCGGCTGCTGCGCAGCCAGTGAGGTGCATTAGGATAACAGCTCCTTTGCTCTGTGTGAGATGGTCTTTTCCAGTAAGGTGAGCCGTTCGGGCGGCAGATTGTATCTGGGGTGCCGTTTAAGCTTAACGTCCAGCAGACTGCGGATTTTGCTTCGTGCCTCATGGGTCAGAAGGGGTTTCGCTTCATCGACGAAGCTGTTATAAACACAAGGGAACAGTGTGCCCGCATATTTCCACATATTCGACTCGTTCAGGAGATCATCCCCCCAGGCATAATTGAGCAGGGAATTGCCGTGGTCAAAGAGCGGCGCCGGTGCAATGATCTGATTACGATGGCTGTCCACAAGAAACCCGAAATTGCCGAAATGCCGGTCAGTGTTGAAAATGAGGGCATCAAAAATGATCATTTCATCCAGTGCACGGACAAAAGATTCACCAAGGGAACAATAAAAGTCCCGGACTGCCTTCATGCCGCCCTTCCGGACGATCCTTCCTACCGGTACGAAGGATACATCTTTGCTGGTGAACAGATCACATACAGAGCAAAGCTTGCCCTTCCACCTGGAAAGGGTATAGGGAATTGCGTGGATTCCAAGCTGCTTGGCGATCATGGCGGCATAGTACTCAGAGTATGGTTCGTTGCCCGTATTGGCAGCGCCCTCCGTCCCGCTCTTATAGAGCCTGATTTTTCCACGTTCTCTGCGCCAGCATTTAGCGAGCATTCCGTTTGTTGTGAACTCCGGGCTTGAAGTGAGTCCGGAGGGGTTGGAACTTCCATATCCTGTGAAGGCGATCCAGCCAAGGGTACGATTAAAGCGATTGTCGTACAGATTAAAACGATCAAAAGAGCCTTTGAAAGCCTCATCCGTTACCCAATAGCAGTCATTCAGAGATAAACCTTTGGAAACGCGGATAATATCCATCGGGCGATTCAGGCTCAGTCCTATGGCGGCAACCAGTGAACCGGCATATGCGCGATTTTTTGGCACGGTTCGATGGCGAATCCATGCCTCAAGTCCTGCAGGACTGACCTCGGCCAGATCCAGAGGGAGCAGTGCCGGGTTGTCGGTAACCCATTGAATCTGTATTTCAAGCTCAGCTCCCGATGCAGCAGAAAAGCGCAGGGCCGGGGTATCGAAATGACGAAGTGTATAGAGCATGGGAGCATCCACCTCAATGTTGTTTTTGGACCAATGAAACTTTGTATTGGTCCGAATTGGAAAAACTGTCGCTTTACGGCATGGTCATGCCTGAATAAATGGAGCCAGCACCATTATATGATGAATTTTATCTGAAGTCTATCCGTTTCGGAAAATCCGGGAAAGGACGAATACTGCGTCGTCAAAGCCCGCCCAATGAGCCCGGGTGCCATTGGCGGCGTGCTGATGAAACGCCATCTTCATTCGGAACAAGACATAAGGATAGTGGCAGAACGTGCATGGGCGGTCTGCCACTATTTTTATCGTTGCCTGTCTGCAGAAAAGTGCAAAGCGGGCACTGCCGGCCTGTTCATTCAACAGCCGGATGGACACAGGGAGTGTTTATTTCGCCATTGCATCCTCAGCAGCGGCAGCACCGGCACGATGGCCCATCGTGCTGTACAGACTGAGGGAAGCGGCGAGGATATAATTCTCGTTGTAGAAATAGCGGTTGCTCATTTCGCCGGCTGCATACAGTCCGGGAATGACGCTGCCGTCCTGACGGGTGACCCGTCCCTGCTCGGTGGTGGTTACACCGCCGGCAGAACCGAAGGTCGTGGGATACACCTTGACCGCATAGAAAGGTGCCTTGGTAAGGGCGGTAAGGAAGGCGGCCGGTTTGTTGAACGCGGCGTCCGTGCCGGCTGCCGCCGCTTCATTATAGGCATCAAAGGTGCTCTTCAGTGCGGCCGTATAGACGTGCATGTCAAGCGCCAGCTCCTCAATGGTTTCACCCCTGGCAACCACATCGTCCGCAACACCGGATTCAAGGATTTCCGCCACGGCGGCATCCGAGGAATCGTAGATGTACCAGAAGGGAGCGATGCCGTTCTGGATCATGTCGGAGGCGGTGTAGTCCATGGTATCCCATCCGGCACTGGCGGCTTCATTTCCAAAGCGCATCCCATCTGCATTGACACCCAGCTGGCCGTAGATGGTCAGGCTGCCTGCAGCGGGGTTGATGGCGGCGAAAGCGGGATCGACGGTGGTGCCAAACAGCGGCGTGGCAAAGGAATCAAAGGTGCCTGCGCCTGCGGCCAGAGCCATCAGGAAACCATCACCGGTGTGTGAAACGGCACTGGTGGGGATAAGGCCTGCACGGTGCGTGAAACCGCTTTGGTTTCTCAGGCGTGAGGGGCATTTTGCATGGACGTCAAATGGACAAAACATTCCGTTTCAATTTAAGGTTGAATTAAGGATTCTATGTTATCATATTCGCAGATATCGAGCAGCGAAAGCGTAAGTCCGGATATCTGAAAATTCTGAGAAGTAGCTCTGTCATGCGGCGATGGATCATCCGGGCCGGGGCAGAGGACTGCATTAATCAAAACTGAGGAGGATATCCATGATGAAAATGATTCTGTCACTGTTTCTTGTGCTTTCACTGATCTGCACTGCCGGGTTTGCCTTCGGAGAAGGCCCGCTCGGCGGAGACGGCCCCTTTGGCGGGAACGGCCAGGGGAGAGGCGGTCAGGGAATGACGGACAAATCCGGCGATACGGTGCTGCAGTCCATGATTGCGGAGATCGCCCCCAGGTTTCAGCTGATGACCTTTGAGGATACGGAAACCGGCACCAGCCTGCAGTATCAGCTGTATATTCCGGAAAATTATGATGCCGGCCAGTCTTATCCGCTGATTCAGTTCATCCCTGATTCCAGCGTCGTCGGGAAAGGGACGGACGCCGTACTGACTCAGGGGTGGGGCGGCCTGATCTGGGCATCTGAGGCGGAACAGGAAAAACATGCTGCTTTTGTCGTTGTCCCTGTTTTCACGGAAACCATCGTGGATGACAGCCATAATCATTCGGAGCAGATTGATGTTGCCATGCGGATGCTTGAGTCGCTGACAGAAACCTACTCCATCGATACAAACCGGATTTATACGACCGGCCAGTCCATGGGCGGCATGACATCCTTCTATGAAAGCATCGCCTATCCGGATTTCTTTGCGGCATATGTGTTCGTTGGCAGCCAGTGGGATGTCAGTCAGCTGAGCGGACTTGAACAGAAACCGTTTTTCTATATCGTTGCAGCCGGCGACCCGAAAGCCTCTGCAGGACAGGCTGAATTGCTGGGGCTTTTCGATGCGGACGGGGCTGCTTACAGCCACGCGGAATGGAGCGCACAGGATGCTGCGGATGTGCAAAGTGCTGCGGTATCGGCAATGCTGAGCGAGGCTAGAACCGCCAATTTTGTCACCTTCACAGAGGGGAGCACCCTTGCGGAGGGACAGGCCGCAGGCGGACCCGCCGGTGAGCATATGACATCCTTTGATTATGCGTACAGGCTGGAAGCGGTACGGGACTGGCTGTTTAAGCAAAGCAAATAATGCGCAGATCTCATAACAAAAACGTTGCCGGCAGGCAACGTTTTTTTTGAAGCGAGAACACGATTTACAGTGACCCCGTTTTTCGGCTTCCGTCCTCCCATTCGCCCTCATAGAGGACAGTTCCTTTTTCATCCATCAGTTTTCTGTATCCGTTGAAACCGTATTCATTAAATTCACCTTCGTATTTTCTTCCATCAGCGGTAATCAGCACGCCGTGCCCGATTCGACAATCATGCTTCCATTCGCCTTCATAAATGCAGCCGCGGTACTCGGACTGGTCACCATAAACCATTTTTCCCTATCCGTGTTTTTTTCCGTTCTGCATTTCTCCGGTATAGACATTCCCGTTCGGATAGGTAACGGTACTTTCGTATAGTTCGCCGGATCCATAAGCCGGAAGCGGATAACTGCTGTTAAACTGATTGTCCTCCTGGATGGACAGAGTGATATCACTGCCTTTTGAACCGCTGATATGAAGGGTGATATTTCTCCACATGATGTTCATTTTCCAGAAGGAGGATGCGTATTCGTGTATAAACTCATGAACACGATCCAGATCAATATTTCCAGATTCGTTCAGGCTCAGGGAATAGGCATCATTTTCCATTCCATGACTTCCGTACAGAACACTGCCGTCAAAAGTACCGAATTTGTTTTCAAGACGGAGAAGAATATCATCGACTGCTTTTAACGGATTGCTGCCATCAAGATCTCTCGATGCACGGATTTCAGATAATACCGGGAGATTTTCTCTTTTTGAAATGAACAAATCGTATTGCTCATCCCATAAGCGAACGCCTTCATATCTGCAGCTGTTTTCAGTGATTTCAACGGGTGCTCCGTTTCCTGTATTTCGTTGAATGGCCTGACAGGCGGATTCGTAGTCATCAAATGGAAAGGCGCCCCAGAGAGAATAATATGCTGGTTTTGAATCCTGTGTCGCCTTGGCACACAGTTCGTTCAGCATGGCGATACTTTCCGTATAGGAAGGGGTATGAGCTTCGGAACTGCTGGTCTGGCATGAAAACGTAAGCTGGAGGACGGATGTTTGTGCAGCAAGGAAAACCGTCACAGATTTTTCACGATAAAGGATGTACCAGGCCTGATTCGCATTTGATCCGTCCCTGTTATTCTCTCCCGTAAATTCAGTTCTTAATGACTCAATGATTTTCTGAGGGTTTGCAGAATGCTCAATACCGTATCTCTGACAAAAGCTTTCAAGGGGCATGTAAGTAAGAGAACGTAAATACCAGCCTTTCTCGCCGTTTGTGAGGAATCTGGAATAGCCATCTTCTTTCGGGTCCTCAAACGTCCACCCGTCAGGAGAACGAAGCGTAAAGTTCGCATACGAAAGAACATGTTTGATGTCACTGCGATCCAACACGGAGTCGGAAGTTAATGCCGGAACGAGAAAGGCTGAAATATCCCGGTAAATGGACAGCAGTCCTTTGCCATATTGTCCGGCTGCAAAATAATGGAGATGTTCATCAAGGATGTCACCGGCTTTCTGATCGGTTAAAACAGTATCGATTCCTGATCCTGTTCCAATCTGAATCAGTCCGTCACCTACCGCCAGGGCGATGAGGATGCCGTCATTTTTGTTCTGTGAGCCGATTCCCCAGCGGTTGATGGTATTGGTCACGAATTCATTTCCGGTGTATTGGCCGAATGTGTTTACAACAAGCACGATCGCCTGAACGCCTGTTTTCTCAGCGAGGCTTTGTCCCTCTTTATTGATCTCGGATAACTGTTCGGTGCTGAGCGTCTGTGAGGTAAAATCGTAACCGTATGAAAAGACGGCCGGCTGCTCCGGAATGGCATCGGCCCTGGCCGGATCGGATGCAGGGGCCGTTATCGTTTCCCTGACACTGTCGGGATTATTCTTTTGGGTGTTTGCCATTGCCGGATGGATGATCAATAAAAAAGCAAACAGGACTCCCGCAAATTTTGTTCCTCTCATTTTTCTCCTCCTTCTTTATGAGCCGCGGTCTGGTCGTTCGGCACCGCAGAATTTCTGGTGCAAATATTTGACAAACTGCCGCTATGCGGCAGGCACTCTCTTTTCTGGGACTCGGGGTTGGTCTTCCGCCTGAGCCGCTATGGAATGTTCCAGATTTGACTCCCTGTCGCGGCGCGACAGGGCAACTCCTCAATATTGCTCTTTGTCGGGTGCGGCTTTGCTCTGGTCCATATCTGACAGATTGCCGCTTCACGCCGGGCTGCTTGCCTCAAAATTGTCAGGGCATCCTGACAGGGATTTGACAAACCGGATGAGCGGACAAACGCCACACAGCTCAATGGCCATCTGAAAAGGCATTATAAGGGCAGATAAGATGAAAGTCCAGTATGCATGGGAAATTCCCGACAACTGGATTGAAGTTAAGGCCGGCAGAATCCGTGAAGCGGGGAAATCTTTTTCCGGGCCTCAGGGCTGGTCCTTCGTCTGAGAGGCAACGCGATGCCCCGGATTTGCCTCCCTGCCAGGCGGGACAGGGCCACTCACCAGATGAACTCGAAGGAAATTCAGAGAGATAATGCATTGTTTTCATCTGTTCAGTGTGTTAAACTGAATGTGGTTATATTCACGACGATTGCTAAATTGAACAGATGCGTCACATGGATGCACTCGGAATGCGACGGTAAAAGAGCAGGCTGCTTTAATATAGAGGAGGACAACGGGCATGAAAGGAAGAAAGTTTGAACTGAACGAGGACACGTTATCAGTCATCGAGGAAATCGGCGGTCATATGCCCGGTGGTTTCTTTATCTACAGGGCGGAAGAACCGGAAAAGCTGATCTATGCGAACAAGGCCGTCTTTGATATCTATGGGTGCAGCAGTCTGGAAGAATTTAAGGAGCTGACGGGTTACACGTTCAGGGGAATGGTCCATCCGGAGGATTATGAGCGGATTTCGGTTTCCATCATCCATCAGATCAATACCAGCGATGATCAGATGGATTATGCCGAGTACCGGATTATCCGCAGGGATGGAAGCATCCGGTGGGTGGATGACTATGGGCATTATGCGCAAACCAATGCCTATGGCGGAATCTACGTGGTGTTCATCTCCGATATAACGGAAAAGAAGATCCAGAGAGAAACGGACTCTGCCACAAGGGATGCGGTTATTTCCACGCTGATCACGGCGTATAATACCGTGTACCTGATCAAGGACGTGGTCACGGAGCAGATGTCTCTTTATCATACGGACATGGATGAGATGCATGAGGAGGCAATCCGGAATGCCCTGAGCCATCCGCGCTATACAGAGACGAAAACGGAATACGTGAACACCATGGTGGCGGAGGCGGACCGTGGACGGATGCAGGAGCAGATGAGTCTGCCGTATATTCTGAAAAAGTTTGAGACAAGTGACCGGTTTACGCTCAATTTCATCCGGGATCTGAAATCCGGCCAGAGGCATTACCGGATTGATTTTGGAAAAATACGGATGCCGGGCGGACGGATGGGCGTCATGATGGGCTTTAAGGATGTGGATGACGAGGTCCGTCAGGAACAGGCCTACCAGAAAGCGCTGGCTGATGCAGAAAAGGTTGAGAAAGAAAACCAGAGGCTGATTGAAGAGGTTCAGTCAGCGGCCAAACTGGCTGACCTGATGGGCTCCGTTTCCTCGCTGCTGACCAATATGCCCGCCATGAGCTTTTCCAAGGAAATTGCCACCGGCAGATACCTTGCCTGCAACCAGGCATTCGCGGAATACGCCGGGAAAACCAGACCGGAGGAAGTGATCGGCCTGACGGATCATGAGATATTTGATCCGGCGACGGCGGATCATTTCGTGGAGGATGACCGCAAGGCCATGGTCATGGGGAAAGCACATATCTTTTTCGAGGACGTGCCGGATGCCACCGGAACGAATTTCCGCAATCTGCAGACGACCAAGGTCACGTTCCGGGAACCCTCGGGCCGGCTGTGCCTGCTGGGTATGTGTGTGGATGTGACGGAGATGACCCGGATCAAGACGGCGGAGGCAGAGGCACGGACAAAGCAGCAGGAGCTGGAGGAAAAGCTGGCACTGTATGAACAGCTGACGGCACAGGAAAACCGTCAGAAGGAACTGGACAGCATGATTACCGCCCTGGCCTCGGACTATCGCAGCGTGTACCATGTGGATGTGGACACCGATGATGCCGTGTGCTACCGGGCAGATGCGGGGGATCCGGACCAGCCGCCGGTGGGGGAGCACTTCCCCTACCATGCATGGTTCAGGGAGTATGGGCAGCGGTTTGTGTCGCCGGAATTCCGGGAGGGTTTCCTGCGGTTCATTGATCCGGAACATGTTCGGGAGGCACTGGCGACGGAATCGATTATCGCCTATCGGTATCTGGCGGTACGAAACGGGACGGAATACTATGAGATGCTGCGCATGGCCGGCGTCCGGCATCCGGATGAGCGGGATGACCATATGGTTCACCGGGTTGGGGTGGGCTTTACGGTGATTGACGCGGAAATGCGTGAATCCATGGCGAAGAATCGGGCGCTGGCGGAGGCACTGGCGGCGGCAGAGGATGCCAGCAAGGCGAAAACCGCGTTCCTTTCCAACATGAGCCATGAAATCCGGACGCCGATGAATGCCATAATCGGGCTGAACAACATCGCCATGAATGATCCGCAGGTCACGGAAAAGGTCCGGGATTATCTGGCGAGAATCGATGGCTCGGCCAATCATCTGCTGAGCATCATCAACGATATCCTGGATATGAGCCGCATCGAATCAGGCCGCATGACGATAAAAAGTGAAGAGTTTTCCTTTGCCCGGCTGCTGGAACAGGTGAATACCATTATCAGCAGTCAGTGCCGGGACAAGGGACTGCGGTATGAATGCCGGATGAGCCGGGATGTGCGTGATTATTACATCGGCGATGCCATGAAGCTGCGGCAGGTGATGATCAACATTCTCGGGAATGCGGTCAAGTTTACGCCGGAGGGCGGCCAGGTGACGTTCGCAATTGAAACGGTTGCCCGGTTTGACGGCAAATCAACCCTTCGTTTCACGTTCAGGGATACGGGCATCGGGATGAGCAGAGAGTTTCTGCCAAAGCTCTTTGATACCTTCTCTCAGGAAGATTCCTCCACCACCAGCCGGTATGGAAGCACCGGACTGGGGATGCCCATTACCAAAAGCATCGTGGAGCTGATGAACGGCAACATCGAGGTGGAGAGCGAAAAAGGGAAAGGAACGACCTTTACCGTTACCGTAACGCTGCTGGATTCGGACCATGTCTTGGATACCCTGGAGGACAGCGTGGTCCATCCGGATGACATGTGTGTGCTGGTCATTGACAATGATCCGGTGGCCTGTGAACATGCTCAGATCGTGCTGGGGCAGGTCGGCATCCGGTGCGAGCATGCCCTGTCCGGGCTGGATGGCATCGAGATGGTCCGGCTGCGTCATGCGCGGCGGGAGCCCTACAATCTGATTCTGGTGGACTGGCAGATGCCCGTGCTGGACGGTGTCGAAACGACCAGGGAGATCCGGAAAATTGTGGGACATGAAACGCCGATCATTATTCTGACGTCCTACAGCTGGGAGGATGTGGCGGAGGAGGCTAAAAATGCCGGTGTGGATACCTTTGTCGCCAAGCCGCTGTTTGCCCGAAAGGTGATGGATGAATTCCGGGAAGCGTTCAGGAGGAAGAACATCCGGCTGGAGCGCGAAACGGCCGATCTGACGGGGCGGCGCATATTGCTGGCGGAGGATGTGCCGGTCAACGCGGAGATCATGATGATGGTTCTCTCCATGCGGGAAATGGACGTGGAGTATGCGGAGAACGGATTGATTGCCACGCAGATGTTTGCCGCCAGCGAGTCCGGTCATTTTGATGCGATCCTGATGGATATGCGCATGCCGGAGATGGACGGGCTGGAGGCGGCACGGGTGATCCGGGCAATGGACAGGCCGGATGCGAGGACGATCCCGATCATCGCCCTGACGGCAAATGCCTTTGATGAGGACGTACAGCGCAGCATGCAGGCAGGCCTGAACGCCCACCTGTCCAAGCCGGTGGAACCTGAGGCACTGTTCAAAACGCTGGAGGGCCTGATCCATCCCTGATGTGCCTGTCCGAAAAATATATCTGAAAGGAACCGGAACATGAAATACGAGGACATCGTCCGGAATCCGGAAATTCTGGAGTTCTATCGGAGAGGAGACGCGAATCTGGCGGCTCTGGGCTTTACGGATCATTCCACGGCGCATACACAGCTTGTGGCCCGGAAGGCGGCGGAAATCCTGCTGGCCTTTGGTCATGGGCAGGAAGAGGCGGAACTGGCCAGAATCGCCGGGTTCATGCATGACATTGGAAATGCCATCAACCGAAAGCATCATGCCGAGTATGGGGCTTTGCTGGCCAACGAAATTCTGGAGGATACGGACCTGTCCATCCGGGACCGGGTCCGGGTTGTTTCGGCCATTGCCAACCATGATGAATCCAGCGGGATTGTGGCCGATACGATTGAGGCTGCGCTGATCATCGCGGATAAAACGGATGTGCGGCGGACCCGGGTCCGGGATAAGGATCCCATTCTGTTTGACATCCATGACCGGGTCAATTACGCGGTGACAGAGACAAAGCTGATCTGTGAGCCGGAACGGAAAATGATCACGCTGGCGCTGACCATTGATGAAACCATCTGCACCATGTACGAATACTTCGATATTTTCCTCGGGCGGATGACGATGTGCTCACATGCGGCACAGCTCTTTGATGCCAGGTTTTCCTTACAGGTCAACGGTCAAAAGGTTTTATGAACCAGAAACAGGGCTGACTCCGGTATGCGGAGTCAGCCCTTTCTGGTTAAGTGAATGTGTCCGGCAGGCTTGTCAGAAGAATTTCCAGCGGCTCAGCAGCCAGCCGGGGATCACCACGAGGAGGAAGAAGGCCCAGCTCACCAGCGTGAAGACCCGGACAAATTTGCCGCCGTTGCCCGGGTATGCCCGCACATAGATCCGGTAGTTGATGGCCGAGGCCAGGGAGCCAATGAGGGAACAGAGGCCGGCGGTATCGGCGCCATAGATCAGACCGGCAAAATTCGTCGAGAAGGGGTAGAGCACGATGGAGGCGGGAACATTGGAGATGATCTGGCTCAGGCCGATGGCCCACCAGTATTCATGACCGGCCACGGCCCGGCGCAGCAGGCCGGCGATGTGCGGGTTTGCCGCGATGGAGGAAGAGAAGACGAAGAAGCAGAAAAAGGTGATGATGAGCACAAAATCCACCTGCCGGAACAGACTGCGGTCCGCTACGGCGATGGTGGCCAGAACCAGAATCACGGCAAAGGGCCACAGGGTGGTCCGGGTGACGATGACGGCGATGATCAGGGCGAAAAGCACCAGATAGGTGATGCGCCGACCCCGACCCTCTGCCCGCTGCGGATCTTTCGAATCAGAGACGGTAATTTGTTCCCGCAGATTCTTCCGGTACAGAAAGAGGATGAAGAGGATGAGCAGCAAGGCGGAGAGGGCACTCAGAGGGAGCATGTGCAGCATGAAGTGCCCGGCACTCACATTGGCCTGCCCGTACAGGAAAAGGTTCTGCGGACTGCCGAAGGGAGTCAGCATGGAACCGCGGACGGCGGCGATGTTTTCAAGGGAGATCACCGGGAGGATATAGTGTTCCCGGTTTCCGTTCCGGAAAAGCAGCAGCGTCAGCGGAACGAAGATGATCAGGGAGACATCGTTGGTGACGAACATGGAGGTAAAGAACACACCAAAGACCAGAAACAGGGTGAGACTGGTCATCCGTGTCAGCCGTGAGGCCAGGCGGACGACCGGTTCCAGGACGTTTTCCCGCTTAAATCCTTCCAGAACACACAGCATCATCAGCAGTGTTCCAAGGGTTCGCCAGTCAATATCCCTGAGCAGCTGCGGACTGGGCGGTGTGATGATCAGGGCAATGAGGGCTGCCAGCAGAGACAGGGAAAGCATAAGCTCCTTTTTCAGGAACTGAATCACGTTTTTCATGTGCAGGATTCCTTTCAAGTGGTGTTTGCCGGGCGTGAAGTATAGGCCACCTGAATGGAAAAGGCAAGAACAGTTTTGAATTTTTTCTGTTTTTCAAGGAAGGATATTTCCTGGAACGTGTGTTGATGCAAGGAAGATGCTTTCCCTTAAATCTGTATGTTTTCCCTTATTTTTGAGGAGATTTTAAGGGAAAGTCATTTCGTTCTGTAATAGCAGGTACTTTTGCCGATGCCTTCCCGTTTCAGTTCACCGGAAGAGACCAGCTTTCTAAGTGCACCCTCCACGGAACTAGTGCTGATGGCAGGACAAAGTTCAAGGATATCCTGTTTGGTAAATCGGCCGATTTTATTCTGTGTGGCCAGCCGTACTGTCTCAAGAGCGGATTTTTTTGTTTCGACAAGCGAAAAACGGTCTTCAAAATCTTTGTAAGCTGCCAGGATCGTCCCCAGCAAATACTTAATAAACGGAACCGGATCGTCTGTTCCCTCATGCCAGCCGTCCTGTGAGGCAGAGAGTGCATCGTAGTACAAATCCTTGTTCTTTGCTATCTTTGCCTCCAGAGAGATATATTTTCCGACATAGAAACCGCTCCGATAGAGAAGCAGTGTTGTCAACAGTCTGCTCATGCGCCCGTTCCCGTCATTGAAAGGGTAAATACAGAGAAAATCGTGAATGAAAACAGGAATCGCAATAAGCGGATCCAGTTCCAGATTTCCGATGACACGGTTATATTCCTCGCATAGCCGGTCAAGTGCACCCGGCGTTTCATACGGCGGAAGAGGAGTAAAGAGTGTCTCAGTATGTCCAGCCGGGTAAGTCGCACTGATATAGTTCTGCACGGTTTTTGTTCTGCCTGCCGCCGGGTTATTCATATGACTGTAAAGAATTTTATGCAGCTGGAGGATGTAGTTTTGCGTAATTGGTATTGAATGAAAACTTTCATGAATGATCTCCAGCACATCTCTGTATCCGGCGATTTCCTGCTCATTACGGTTTTTGGGCGTGGTTTTATCTTCCACAAGCTGTCGGATTCGTGTATTCGTGGTAACGATTCCTTCTATGGCATTTGATGCCTCTGTACTTTGAACCTTGGCAATCTCGACCAGCTTTTCGAGCTCTTCAGGTCTTTGCTTCAGATACATTTCCTCTTTACCTGCTTCTTTATAGACAGCGGCCACAAGACCAAGAATCTCGGAGTCCCATTTTTTTTCCCTAATCAGTGAGTAGTTGAACGCTCTCATTTCCATACCTCCTTTACTTTCCCTTAAATAATAGCGGTTTTTAAGGGAAAGTAAAGTGGTTAAGGGCATTTTCCCTTAATTGTACTGCATTTTTAAGGGAATCTCTTCAAGAGAGACACATAAACAATGCACGAATCTGGAACAGGTGTTGATGTAAGGGAGATGCTTTCCCTTAAATTTTGCTCTTTCTCTTATTTTTGACGAGATTTTAAGGGAAAGTCCTTCTGTTTAAGGAAAAGATACCTTGAATTCCCAGGGATAAATGTTTAACTGCATTTCCAGGAAGAAAATGATGGCATCCAGATCGCAAATCAGATGCCATCATTTCATTTTTCGGTTTCATTTCTCTTCGCCATTTTCGGGTTTCCACCCATGTTCCGTTCGCTCAAAATAATCCGGGTTCCTGATCGAGAACTTCTTATAATAACAGTTTGCATCACTCTGGGAATCGAAAGGAGTCATCCTGTTCTGAAACACCATGCACTTCTGATTTATCAGGGCAAGGAGCATTCTTGCCTCCCCATCAATATCTCCACCCATTTTACGAAACATGAAAGACAGACCGTTATTTTTCTTCGACTTTAAAACTATTTTCACAGGTATTCGGGGAAAAGAAAAAGTTTTTCTCAGAGGCAAGTACAGCAGGCTGGCTGTATGCAACAGTTCAGCCCTCAGCCAAACCGTAGTCTTTTAAAAGTTTCTGCATATAGTTCGGATCTTTTGCTGCTTTCTCTGCATCCTCGCTCTTTCCCAATGAAAAAAGCTTTGCTAACAACTGAGTCATTTTGTTCCTGCCTTTTTCTTTCATCTCTTCCCCATACTGTTTCACAGCTAATTCCTGATTAAAAAGCTCCATCATGATATTAACAACCTCCTTTTTCCGCTCTTTCAGATACTTCTTCAGAACTTAACGATCCTGGCAGATCCGGATTGTTTCTAACGCTGCTTCCCTAACTCTGCCGTACTTTTTAACCTGTTCATCCTGTCAACGGCTGAACCATTGCTGTCGGAATGAGTTCCGGTGCATTTCACAGCCAGTCTCTGAAAAGGCAGACCGTCTCGCCAAACATCCGATAACCCCTGCTTTCCCACTAAAATTCCCAGGTATTTACGGCATCTATTCCAAAATTTATGTTATCGATGTCATTGTTAAAAACATGACTATTTACAGGAAAGGCCTGCCGTGATATAAATAGTGTTGTAAAAACTGGCAGTATTAACCAGTGAAAACGGTCGGGGATAGGACTGGAAAACACTGGATGGACAGATGATTCCGGAGCTCTGGGGTACCTGAACATGTTTGCAAACCGTACAAATCCGTACGTGTTTGTTTCGGCATTGATTTTGATTGCCGTGCTGCTGCTTTGTCTGCCTTTTGCGGCACTGGCTGAAAACAAAAGCATCAATACCAATAAGGTGAAGGGAACGGTCACCAATCTGGACTGGTTTTACCTGAGTGTCCAGCGGGATATTGATCTGAGCTGGGACGGGTGGATGCCAATTCTTACGTTCTCCGTGTCGGTCCGGGTCGGCGGTTCGGAGAATTATGACCTGAACATTAAGGGCGGCACACTTCCGCCCGGAACACGGCGGACCAGGGGGAAAAAGACCTGATCGGGGTCAAGCTGATCAACTCGGACAATGGTGAAATTGTCGACTTTAAGGTGCTGCCGGAAAACGGGCAGTGGCCCCCCACATTTGCTGATCTGGACCGGTTAATGTTCTCGGAGAACGGCCTGGCGGTGCCCATTCCGTACATGGCGGAAGAGGAACCGGTTTCCGGCTATTCGGCTGTCGTGGAGAGACCGGAAGAAGGTTCTTTCAAGATTACCAATACACTGCATTGGATCGACAGGTTCTATGCTTCGGTCCTCTGGGATGACCAGGACGATGAGGATGGAAGACGCCCGTCCTCTGTGGCGCTTCACCTGATGAAAATGGCAAGGCGTACAGGGATGAGGAGGTGAACATCCTCCGCGTCGTGGATTCCTGGAACGATGAAATTACACCGGTGGAAGGGGTTGTGTTCCCGCTTTTTGAAAATGGGGAACCGGTGGAATACAGCCTCTTGGAGGAACAGGTGGCGTATTATGAGGAACCGATCTATAGCGGCGATGCGGAAACGGCATTTATTGTCACGAACCGGCACCGGAGCGAAATGCATGATCTGGCGGTGTACAAGGACTGGAATACGCCCGATACCCGGCCGCCGAAATCGATCCAGGTGACGCTGCTCTCAGACCTGAAAAAGGCGGATGTGTCTAAGCCCGTTGAGACCGTAACCCTCCGTGAACCGGAGTGGCAGCACCTGTTTGAAAATCTGCCGCTCCATCACCAGGGCCGCCTGATCCAATACCGGATGGAGGAAACAGTGCCGGCCGGGTATGAGCGGCCGTACATCATCCATGACGGAGAGGATATCTGGATTGAAAACCGGAAAAGGGAGCCCTCCGGATCGGCATTGTACTTGTTGCCCCGCAGGCATGAATGTGCCTGCCCAGATATAAGAACCTGGTTTGAATCGAAAAAGAAATGGAGTGAAGAAGATGAAACAATTCCCCAGGATGATGCTTCTGTCCGTGATGCTCTGCCTCTGCTTCCTGTTTCAGGCGGCAGTGGCCGAAAACCTGTACATCATTCCGGACAGTGACAGACGGGCCCTGACGTATGAGGAACTGTGGGACTACCAGTATGACACGCTGCTGTATGCGTTCAACGAGATTTACGCGCGGCACGGGTACAAGTTTGAAACCGGAAGCCGCTGCTATAACTGGTTTACGCAGATGCCCTGGTACAGTCCCAATATGAATGAATCATCCACCAATCACGACGCGACCTATTCCCAGTGTTCCAGACTGGAGCAGGAAAATGTGAGGCTGATTAAACAGGTGCGCAGCGACATGAGGAACTTGGGAACCACCAACCCGGGCGGAAAGGGACTGCCGATTCCGCCGGCACGGAGTGTGAACAAGCCCAGAGGCTTTGAGTATGTGAGCCTGGAGCCGGGCCAGAAGAACATTCCGGTTTATTCTGCCCCCACCGATGCCGCTTACCGGGCCAACAACGGAAAGGCGGCCCTTTCCACCAACGGTGCGGTGTATGCCCTGGGATATGAAAACGGCTGGATGCTGGTGCTCTATGAGGCGAATGTGGTTAACCAGTATCGTGTGGGCTATATCGATACAAGAATCGTCAGGGGATCGCTTCCCATTCTGAATCAGCTGGTCTGGGCACGGACGCCCGCGACCGTGCTGAACAATGTGAATGTGACGGATGATCCTGCCATGACGGGCCGTGCCCTGACCATCCTGCCGGCGGGCACCCAGGTTACCTATCTGACCACGATGTTTAATGCCACGGGATGGGATTATATCGAAACCACCATTGACGGAAGAATCGCCCGCGGCTTTGTTCCCAGCGGTTTTCTGAATATTCAAAGCATTGATCCCATCTACGGCGGGGATGGCTGAGATTGCCCCACACGAAACAGCAAAGCGCTGAATTGAATGGACACATCAGCACAGCGCCTGCTGTTCCTCTTTTGCAGGAACAGCAGGCGCTGTTTTTTTTATCTCCGGCTGCATCCGTTCCGGTCAGAGCTGCCGTGTGGGCCTGAGCGCCCCCGCCGTGCGGGGAAAGATGTCAGACACAGGCGGAAAATGCCGGCAAATGAAATCCTTATGGCGCGCATCGCTTCCTTTGTTTGCACAGGTGCAATCATTTTTTGCGATCGACCTTTTTTGAGAAAAGAAGGCCCAAAGAAGAGAAAAACCGATGTCCCGGCAGTGGTTTGTCCGGCAGGTGAGATGGAGAAGCAGTCAGGGCAAAAGACAAAATTCGGGATCAGAAAAGAATAACAGATGTAATCTTGCGAAAGATATGGTACAATTTTGCATAACATCTGACATAAATAAAATACAACCTGTGATGCGCAGAAAAATGTGAATGCCATGACAGAGATAAGAAGCGTTTTCTGCTTATGTGGGGGATCGGGAACCGGGCCCGGCGCTTTGGCGCCGGTTTGCCGAGAATGAATACCGCAGAGGTAGCGGTGCCGAATGACCGGGATACCCAGGACAAGGGCCGACACAAATGTGTCGATTTAACCAATATGCGTACCGGAGAAGCTGCGGTGCCGAATGACCGGGACGGGATACCCGGGACAAGGGCCGACAGGATCGCGGCAATTTATCCGGCAGGAGCACCGGAGAAGCAGCGGAGCCGGAAGAGCAGGTGGCAATTCGCGAAGGAGGAAAGGAAATGGAAAGAAAGAAGGCAGTTCAGCGGGCGGAAATGGTTCTGATGTTCATTGGAATCATCGCCGTTCTTCTTGGCTTGCTTCTGGGAGGTGATTCGACAGGCGGCCCGCAGAAACCTTCTATTTCAGATGTTCGGGATCTGGATGAGGCAACCTTTGCGGTTATGGTTGCGAGTTCCTATGAGAAAATGGTTCCCATTCTTTTCCCGAAAGCGAAGATGAATGTTGTAAGCGGATGGGATGAGGAATGCCTGCAGGTAATTCAGGGAAAATCGGATGCGGTATTGTGGGAAAGTTCCTCACTGGATGAAGCACTCGATGCATATCCTCAGATCATGGCGCTTGGGGATCCGATAGAAAAGCTCACGTTCGGATGGGCAACCCGCAAAACGCCGGAGGGACAGGCACTGTGTGAGGAGATCAATGCATTTGTCAGGACGCTGCGTGAATCCGGTGAGCTGGATGAAATCTACAAACGGTGGGAGGATCCGGAAAAGGCACCGGATCATGTGGATTTTGATTTCGCACCCGAATCCGGAAAGAGGAAACTCCGGTTCGCTTCCTGCCTTGACTGGCAGCCAATCTGCTATGAGAACAATGGAAATGCCTGCGGGTATATGATTGAGCTTCTGGCCCGGTTCTGTGCCAGCGCAGGGTATACGCCTGTTCCTGAGTATGTGGATATCCAGAGCATGCTGGCGGGACTTGGGACGGGGAAATACGACCTTCTCTGCTATGGATTCGATCACTGGAGCGAATCGGAGGATGAGGCAAATTTTACGGATGTGATGATGGAAGACGATGTGTATGTCCTGATTTCAAAGGATCGGTATGCCGGTGCTGAAACAACCGTTCCCCGAAAGAAAGCAGGGCTGGCAGAACGGTTTGCAGAAGGAATCAAGACCATCTCGGAGAAATTTGAAAAGAACTTTATCCGGGAAAACCGCTGGCAGATGATTCTGCGCGGCCTGCGCACCACCCTTCTTCTCTCCATCTGCAGTGTTGCTTTTGGAACCCTGCTGGGCGGGCTGATCTGCTTTATGCATCGCAGTTCCTCACCTGTCCTTGAGGCGATTGCCAGAATTTATATCCGATTGATTCAGGGAACGCCGATCGTTCTGCTGCTGCTGATTCTTTATTATGTGGTATTCGGGAAAAGCTCGGTATCGGCATTCTGGGTCTGCGTGCTGGGCTTTACACTGGATTTTGCCGCTTATGCGGGGGAGATCTTCAGGAGCGGAATCGGTGCGGTGCCCTCCGGGCAGATGAAAGCGGCGGTGGCCCTGGGATTCGGCCGTTTTGAGGCATTTACCCAGGTGGTCTTTCCGCAGATGGTCATTCACTGTCTGCCGGTCTATATCGGCCAGGTTATATCCACGGTCAAGCTGACAAGCGTGGCTGGCTATATCTCCGTGCAGGATCTGACACGGGTGACCGACATGATCCGTGCCCGCACCTACGAGGCATTCTTTCCTTTGATCTTTACTGCGCTGGTGTATTTCTGCATTGCGTGGCTGCTGATGCAGTGTCTGCGCGTGCTGGAAAAACGGGTTGATCCGGCGAAGAGAAAACGGGTTGTCAGGGGGGTGAAGATACGTGATCAGGGTTGAACATCTGCGCAAGGAGTTTTCAAAGTCCGTGGTTCCCATTGCGGACCTGAACTGTGAGATCCATGAGGGGGATGTGGTATCCATCATCGGCCCTTCCGGAACCGGGAAAAGTACGTTTCTGAATCTGCTCAACCGTCTTGAGGAGCCTACCTCAGGGAAGATCTGGTTTAACGGTGAGGATACCACGGCTCCCGGGTATGATCTGAAGCGCCTGCGGCGTGAAATGGGCATGGTTTTCCAGAACTTCAATCTGTTCAGCCATCAGACGCTGGTTGAAAATGTGATGCTGGGGCCGGTACGCCTGCTGGGCAAGGGCCGGCAGGAAACGTATGAACAGGCCATGGACCTTTTGCAGCGTGTGGGACTGTACAGCCATGCACTGAAATATCCCTCCGAGTGTTCCGGCGGCCAGCAGCAGCGGGCGGCCATCGCCCGGGCTATGGCGATGAATCCGAAAGTGCTGCTGTTCGATGAACCGACCAGCGCGCTGGATCCCTCAATGGTCAGTGAAGTTCTCGCGGTGATACGGAATCTGGCCAGCAGCGGCGTGACCATGCTGGTAGTCACCCATGAGATGACCTTTGCACGGGAGGTGTCAAACCGGATTTTTTATCTGGATGAGGGAACGGTGTATGAGGAGGGGAGCCCGTCCGATATTTTCGAGCGGCCGGCCCGAAAAAAGACGCGGCTTTTCGTCCACAATATCCGGTGTTTTGACTGGCATTCACCGGATGGGAGTATGGATTATCCGGGGCTTCGCGGTGAACTGGAGCGGTTTGCCTATCGCTGCGTGCTGTCCCCGCGCCTCATGAACCTGCTCAATATCATTCTGGAGGAGACCACGTCCTTGCTCAGCCAGTCTGCCGCTTCGGCGACAGAGGCGCATATCCATATAGAGGTGCCGGAGCGAAAAGGCGAGGCACAGGTTGAAATCCGCTGGAAGGGAAAACCGGCAAACATTCTGGAGGAGGCCGATGAATACAGCAGCTCGCTGATCCATCATGTGTGTCCGAATGTGGTTTATGAGGAATCCGGAGAATGGAACTGTATCCGGGGCAACGTTCGGGACACGAAATAGGCCGTTGACAGAGGGACCAATCTTCGACACTTCCCAGCCCGGAAAGGTAAAACGGGAACTGAATGGACCGAATCAGAGCGATATTTTTGGCGCTTTTCATCCGGGAAAGCAGCAGATTTAACAGGGTGCCTGTTCATAGGTAGATGAAAACCGCTTCATACCTTTCTCACGGAACTGGTGGCAGAACAGGTGAAACGCCGATCTGGGACGGTGAAGCGATTGGGCAGGAAGGGTATCGCTGGCCGATATGGTCAGGTATGCTGCTTGATAGGGGGAGCGGATTACCCGAACGGAGGAACAGGTGCCGCAAAGTATCTGCAAGGCGGACGAATGACAGAACTGGACGGATAATCTGAAAGGACCAAATCCATGGATGCCATTTCCCGTCAGGAACGCCGAAATGAAACAGGACAGAGTACCGCCTGTTCAGCCAGATGACAACGAATCGGCGATGCCGTCCGCCTGTATCTTTGGAAGTGATTGATCATCTGATTACCGCAGCTTGAGTTTAAAAGGGGAGCCTTCGGGCTCCCCTTTTTTGGGAAAAACGGAAACGATGGACGGAGAATGAAACCAAATGAACGATACAATCTGTTGCGGCCAGGCCCTGAATGCACCATAAAATATCCTGCATTCAGGCATTGAATATGTCTGTTTTTTGGCTATAATGCATCATACTTTCAAAAGTACAAATCCCTAATATAGTTCTTTATTATAATGATTATGTTTACGCTGGATAATGAAAACAGGGGAATGGAGCCCCGGGAAACTTACAAAATACAAAAATAGGAGCTTGACAGCCATGCGGAACAGAAATATGCTTTTACAGCCAGCCAGAGCATAACTGTGCCCTTTTGACGTCTTGCGGCCGCAATGTTTTTGAAACTGAATATTTTGATGATGGATAACCGTCGGATTTGACGGGAGTAGTATACCCTGTCGGGGTCGGCGGTTTTGTTGTGTTTAACATGGTGAAGCGGCTGTCATAACAGCCGTGAAGGAAGAATACAGGAAGAAACAGCGAATGAAGATGAAGAAACGATTTTTTGGTACCCTGCTCAGTCTTGTGACGGTGCTGGGGCTGATGTTCTGGATGCCTTTGACGGCGTATGCAGTAGAGAATTATAATCTCTGGATCGGCGGTATCCAGGTGACCAGCGATACGGCAACGAGCTCAGACCATCCAACCTGGAGTTATGACGTTGGTACAAAAACCCTGACGCTGAACGGGGCGACCATAAGTGGAGGAAACTACAATTCTAAATACGCTGCAATCTACGCTAGAGGAGAATTGACCATCAACGTGACAGGAAACAACACGGTGACCGGCCCTGAGAATCCGAACAACTATAGCAGAGGAGTTTATGTTTTTGGCGAAGGCGGAAAAGTTTCCTTGAATATCACGGGCAGCGGAACACTGACCGCAACAGCTCACCCGAGTTCTAAATACTCCTATGGAATCTCTACTCACGCCATCGGTAACTCTGGGGACATTACCATCAGTGCTGATACAACCGTCAACGCTGTTGGTCAAGGTAGCATCAACGCCATGGGCCTCAGTGTTCGCCGCAACGTCAACGTTAACGGCACCTTGACTGCTTTGGGGGGTTATGCGGGTGTTTATGCTGGTCATGGAAATATCAACATCAGCGAAAATGCCAAGCTGACTGCAACCGGGAATATAGCTGTTTCCGGGACCGTCAAGAATGCCATCACGGGAACCGGTTGGTCGGATACTGATGGTACACAAGGAAAGACAGCTATTGCCATCAGTACCGGGGGACAGACATTAGGAACTGTGCATAAATAAACTTTACATTTCGAGCTTGAAAGCACCATGCTTATTTGGTATTATACCTCCATCAATTCAAGGAGATTATTACCATGGAAGCAGGGAATTTGAGTCAGAAAATAAAAACCTTTCTACCTATA